>JBHACZ010000039.1:0-43662 GCA_041854825.1 Porphyromonas sp.
AACATATTATCTATATATGGATAACGAATTATCCATATAAGGATAATCTCACCTCCCAGGGTGTTCTGAAACAGAGATACTTACAAAACAGCACAAACAAGGCGACTCCCAGCCGGCATTCTATGAGCGCTGGCTGGGAGTCGCCTTGTTTGTTGTGGTGAATGAGGGTAGCTAATCTTTGTGGATCGTGTAGCTCTTGGCTGTACCATCAGACTGACGAAGCACAACCAGATAGCGTCCACCAGGCAAGTGAGACATGTCCACCTCCGGACGCCCATCCCACACTCCAAGGCGCACACCGGAGAAGTCGTACAGCTCAATCGTCGAGAGCAACTCATATCCCTGAACATGCAGCAGACTCTTCACCCGAGTCGGATAAACCTTAGTCTGTGTGGCGGCTACATCATGGAGGCTCGTCGTACTCTGGAATACAGCGCGTAGGCGCGTATCTCCCCGCACCGCGAATGACAGCGACTGAGTAATATCCTCTTCGCCCGCGAGCAAGGTCTTGAGCGTATAGTTATCATCCGGAATAACCGTCACGGTCACCTGCGTACCATCAGGAATCGCGGACGGCAGTTCATGAGTGATGCGGACACGGCCACCGAGAGATGGTTCGATACTCACGGCATACGCCTTAGGTTCGGGCGTCAGATCCGTACGGGGACGATAGAGAGTCTCTGCCGAAGGGGCTACATCCTTCTTGCCACGCTCAATCATGAACCCACCTCCAGTCATACCAGCTATGGGTTTGTAGTCAGTAGTAGCGACAGCAATATGCCCCACGATCTCTACGAGGAAGACTCCCTTCCCCTGAGCATGCAAGGATGATCCATCCAGCCGCTGACTATAACCTACGTAAATATCCGGAGCCGTAAATGTATGCTCCCCGTCATTGGGTGTCCCATCCGGAGTTATCAGATGCTTGAATGTTTTGCCGTAGTCATCGGACATCCAGATGCGCACGGTTTCATACTGAGCCACGAACGCTGGGCGTGTCCAACGCAGAGTGATTGACTCGCCGACACGGAGATATCTCGAGCCTATCTTCGTTTTCATCGTCAGCGTAAAGGGATCTCCAGCCTCCTCAACTATGACCCGAAACTGATGACTATCGAAGCTCCGCTTGTAGGGTTCGGTAGCATCCGTAGACTTCTTCTCCACAGCCCCCAGGATGAAATTATATGTTCCGACCGGTAGCCCAATCTGTGGCCAAGGATCCCACGCGGTCCCGTAATTTACCCCAGGTTCGTACATGGGATTACCTATATAGATGCGAGGACTTTCGCTCCATCCTCGCGCTACGGCCTGTCCGTTCTCTCGGTCATTCTGATGAACGGCATAGAGATAATCCTTGGCGTCATCGTAAGCTGGTACCTCTATCCGAAAAGGCGTCCCGGCGGGGATGCGATACTCCGTCGGCAGTGTCGAGCCATCGAATGCACGACGGCGCATCTCGGTACGTGCAGTCCCAATGCCATAGTTATCATAACGTATCGTGGACGATGGGACATAGGTCGTACGCTCGTCGCTGACAAAATATCCACACTGTAACAGAATCTCTTGTACCTGCTGAATGCTGGCGAGCGAGAAAAAAAGTTCTGCATCTGGCGTGTTGTAGAATCCATAGCTCATGATGCTCGTTCCGACACGAGGTTCGGTCTTGATGCTCCAGAGGGCATCCTCCATCCCTGTATGACTTGCTCCAAATAGATGCCCCAGCTCGTGAGCTATCGTACCTATGGCCGTTACACTTGATGCACAAGCCGCTTTGTCATTCTCATAAGCTGCACGCGAGCTCGCCAGCCCTCTATTGTCGGCAAAGTCTACCAACCACAGAGCGACATCGTATGATGTTCGGTCGATCAGCTTATTCAATTCGCGTGTTCCTCTACCGACTACGGTATAACTCGTCGTTCCGGAGGAGAAAATCTCCTCCTCAGACGTCTTGCGGATAAGCGCATCGTCCTTGATCAGGATGAAACGAATCCCGAAATCTCTCTGATATATCACATTGAGCCAATGCTCGGCCTGCGTCCAAAACTCCTTGGCACGCTCCACATTGCCCGAGAAATGTCGCGTTAGAAAGCTGTAATCTATCGGCAAAGCCAAGCGGTAGGTGCGCAAGACATTATCGTTCAGAACCGGCGCAGGCGTTGTACTGGCCGTACGCAAGCCAGCGTGCGCCATCATCCAGGAAGCATCTTCTCTAACACCACAATGTAACTCCGCCTCCCGACGCACCTGCGCCGCGGCCGTTGCTCCCCAATATCCGAGAGATACCAGAAGTACAGAGCGAACGAATCGAATTAGTTTAAGTTTCTTCATTAATATCTTGATTATGTGATAAGACTGTGCAAAAATATACAGTTATTCCTTAATTCGTACTCCAAGCGGCATTTAAGAGGGATGTGGATGCTTAGACTCTGCGAATTATCCTACCGCTCTTGCTGTCAGAGTGGCAGGATTCGCGATATGGCATGGTGATTGGCTGTACCGTCGCTGTCCGAGCAGGGCGCGTGCTGGGGCAAAACAAGTAGTCAATTCAACAAACAAAATACAGACTTACGAAGCTTATGAACATCAAACCACTTGCAGACCGCATCCTAGTACGTCCGGTAGCGGCAGAAGAAAAGACCGTCGGCGGCATCATCATCCCCGACTCAGCCAAGGAAAAGCCTGCTAAAGGTGAAGTACTCGCCGTAGGAGGCGAAGAAATGGTGCTCCGCGTTGGAGATGTCGTACTCTATGGCAAGTATGCCGGTACAGAGATCGAGCACGAAGGCGAGAAGTACCTCATCATGCGCCAGAGTGATGTGCTGGCCACTATCTAACATCAAGACCTCAGACAACGAACAAGAACAGAAACGTAATCATGGCAAAGGAACTCAAATTCGATATGGAGGCTCGCGATAGCCTCAAGCGCGGCGTGGATGCTCTGGCTAACGCTGTTAAAGTAACACTCGGCCCCAAGGGCCGCAATGTCATCCTCGGCAAGACCTTCGGCGCTCCACACATCACCAAGGACGGTGTCTCCGTGGCTAAGGAAGTAGAGCTCGAAGATCCCTTCGAAAACATGGGGGCACAGCTCGTCAAGGAAGTAGCCAGCAAGACCAACGACGACGCTGGCGATGGTACGACGACCGCCACAGTACTGGCGCAGTCGCTCATTAGCGTCGGGCTCAAGAACGTTACCGCCGGAGCCAACCCCATGGACCTCAAGCGCGGTATCGACAAGGCTGTGGCGCGTGTCGTAGAAGAAATCCGCGCCATGAGCATCGCCATCGGAGATGACTTCGACAAGATCGAAAACGTTGCCAAGATCTCGGCCAATGGGGACGAACACATCGGTGCCCTCATCGCTGAGGCCATGCGCAAGGTGAAGAAGGAAGGTGTCATCACGGTCGAGGAGGCCAAGGGAACGGAAACGACCGTTGAGGTCGTAGAGGGTATGCAGTTCGATCGCGGCTACATCTCGCCCTACTTCGTGGCCAATAGTGAGAAGATGGAGGCCGAGCTTGAGAATCCGTTCGTTCTGCTCTATGACAAGAAGATCAGCGTGCTCAAGGAGGTGCTCCCCATCCTCGAACAGACCGTACAGACGGGACGCCCCCTGCTCATCATCGCCGAAGACATCGAAAGCGAAGCCCTCACCACCCTTGTGGTCAATCGTCTGCGCGGCAGCCTCAAGGTATGTGCCGTCAAGGCTCCCGGATTTGGTGACCGTCGTAAGGCCATGCTGCAGGATATCGCAACCCTCACGGGCGGTGTTGTGGTGAGCGAGGAGACGGGGCTCAAGCTCGATGCCGTATCAATTGATATGCTCGGTCGCGCAGAGAAGATCACCGTGGACAAGGACAATACTACTATCGTGAATGGCTCAGGTGACAAGCAGGCCATCGCTGAGCGCATTGCACAGATCAAGGCACAGATCGAGCAGACGACCAGCGACTATGATCGCGAGAAGCTCCAGGAGCGTCTGGCCAAGCTCGCCGGCGGTGTAGCTGTACTCTATGTAGGTGCGGCCAGCGAAGTGGAGATGAAGGAGAAGAAGGATCGCGTAGACGATGCCCTCAGTGCAACGCGTGCTGCCGTTGAGGAAGGCACCGTGCCCGGAGGTGGTACAGCCTACATCCGCGCCATCGCGGCCCTCGAAAGCCTTACGGGCGACAATGAGGACGAAGCTACCGGTATCGAGATCGTCAAGCGCGCCATCGAGGAGCCACTTCGCCAAATCGTGGCCAACGCGGGCAAGGAAGGAGCTGTCATCGTGCAGCGCGTCAAGGATGGCTCGGGCGACTTCGGATACAACGCGCGCTTGGATCGCTTCGAGCAGCTCTACGCATCCGGGGTCATCGACCCAGCCAAGGTGACGCGCGTGGCGTTGGAGAATGCCGCTTCGATCGCGGGCATGTTCCTCACGACCGAATGCGTGATTGCTGACCGCAAGGAGGACAACCCCGCTCCAGCGATGCCCGCAGGTATGGGCGGTATGGGCGGCATGATGTAGTCCTGCTCCCGACCATCTTAGACTACGCACGTGAGGGCGTGGAGACCGATTGGTCTCCACGCCCTCGCTGCATGAACTATTCTGCCCATCCCCACAAAAACGAAACGTCTGCCCTGCTTTGCACACTTCGCTGTACGGGGGGGGCAATGATCCCGACTTGAGCGTCTCTTATCCTGTCGAAAAAGTTCCCTGTTACCTCCCTCGAAAACACCGAAAAAATCTGGACAGCCTCGAGGCTGTCCAGATTTTTTCTGATGCTTTTAGGGGCCAAAACGAGTGATATTCTCGCCTAAATCTCTCCATAAGAGAGGTCCCGTCGTCGAGGTTTAATAAACGACTGCACCGCAGAGAAGCAGACCTCCCATAGGACGGTCTTCCTCTCTGCGGTGCAGCGTCTTGAGAATGGTACCGAGCGTAGATGCTTCGCCTGTGGACTCACCCGCCCGGCCGAGCGACCTAAGGGGTCGTCTCTACCTGCTTAGTCAGACTAAACGAAGAGATGAATGGCATGGCCGACTCCATATCCTCCTTCTCCAGGTAGGACGAGGTCGTCTTGTCCCAGAATATCAGCCCCGTGATGGGGACTTCCTCACCGGTGCTTTCACTCGTATAAGTCTTGTCACAAGTGAAGTTGAAATAGAGACGATTGCCATTGGCATACATCGTAGGAGCCTTGAGGTATGTCTCCCGATCGAAGGGGCGTGGCTCCGTCAGATGCTGCATATCGGGGATGAAGAGCAGCTGCACGTGGGATACCCCTCGATGGTCTCAAGCATTGGGATGCGTACGCCGCGCTTGTCCTCATCATAGATCAGCAGAACGTCGAGCGCAAGTCCCTTGAGCAGGAAGAGTTGTCCCGGTACATAGGGTACGATCTCGACCTCGTGCGTAATCGGTTCTTCTTCGATGAACTGTCCTTCGAGGATGTACTTACCGATGATGTCAGCATACTCGACGATCTCCACGACCTGTGGGCCATTGGGATTGCGCGCTTGTCTGGCCATGATCGCCATACGATAAGCTCCGATGATGATCTCAATGCGCGCCTCACGTGCGGGGCCTTCGTTGGGCTGAGCCGTGAAGGTTATCTGCCCATTCTCGATACGATACGATAGCCACGTCTCCCCATCGTTGAGAATCTTAATATCCGGTGTGGCCTGCGCCTGGATCGGATATGATAGCTCGCCCCCGGTGTACTCATAGCTGAGGTGCCCGAGGTTGGTGATGAAATTGATCGTCCCGAGCTGTGTTACGGGAATATCAATGCTTCGGTTACCCTTGACGATATTGATATTGGCCGTACGAGAGGAATAACCCTCATTGCGCGCCACCTGTACCTTGATCTCCGTGCCCGAAACAGAGATTGAACACCATTCGTAGTTGCTCTTGGCCGTGAAGCCATCCTCAGAGAGAACGATGGTCCCCTCACCTCCGGTATATGCGCTGGGGATATTCGAAGACACAACCCTTAGCTCCTGTGTAGTAAGATCTGCGACGGGCTCGTCCTTGCCACCGCAAGCGACCAATACGCCCATTAGAGCGAAGGCAGCACAGAGCGGCTTTAGAAGTTTGCTTATTGTTTTCATTACTCTCGATTATTTATGCTTGACGAAGATTGGTTGGTGCAAGATGGTTGGCTTCACGTCTTTGGCCACACTCCAGCTACCCAGGAACATACGTACGACAACGAACGAAGCGACCTTGGCGCGTGTCCAGTTGCCATTGTCCCCCATCGTATAGACATCTCCCGAGGTACTCAACGCGTGGTCCGCCTCAAGCGAAGAGACCATCCCTGCCATGAGCATGAAGGTCTGAAGAAACTCCGCGCCAGTCTTGGCATTCGTTGGCATGAGGACGAAGCTCTCCCCCGTACTGCCGGACGTCTCGATCATCTGCGTTTGTAGCGTGAAGGCATCCCGCTCCTTGTCATACTCGGCAACGAGTTTGTAGGACATGTCGCTGGTTGACTTAGGACGGATGGTATAGGTCAGCCCCTTGCGCTCCACGAAGTCGACCTCTATGGGATCTATACTTCTTCCCCTCGGAGTCGAAGAGGTTGTGCAGCGTGTAGGTGCCCAGGTACTTGGTATAGGCTCCATAATAGGGATCCTTGCGCAGGGCCAGCGTCTCTCCTGCAGGGGAGGTCCAGACCTTGTTCTTGCATCCCAGGATAGTACATTAACCCCATTGATTGGAGTCATCAGCTTCACGCCCGTATCCGTATAGGTATATGGTGTCGAGATGAGGAAGCCGTCCCCGTAGTCGACGAAGAAGCGGTTGTAGTCTCCTCGGTCGAAATAGAGTACGACGTCCTTACCTCCGAGCTTACCGACCCAGGCGTCCGTATTGTTCGTGAGTAGTTCGTCAATGTTCAATGCTGACGAGCGTAGCGTACGCACGGACTTCAGATACTGGCGAGTGCCCTGCTTGGGCTTGAACATGCGCATGACATTACCCGTGATCTTGCCACGGAAGTAGAGGGTATCGGGCGAAGTACTCTGCTGGGCTACCAACTCGTAGTCGCCCTCGAAGCCACGCCCTCGACCCCAGCCGCCCTCGACGTCCGGATCGGCATAGATATGCAGGGCCTCATTGTAGAGAGAAGGACAGTACCGCCCCCTTATCATTGCGTAGCGCATACAGACTCTGATAAGTGGTCTCTTCTGTACCACCTTGAGGGATGATTTCATTGGCCGCAGTCACATAGCCCTCTTGGTCGAACTTGAGGTACAAGACGTACCCCCCCCGAAGTACTGCCCGATGCTGGGTACATACTCGAGAATCCATCCGTCCTCAGAGCTGGTGAGCTGCTGTCGCAGTTTGGAGATAGAGGATTCTATACGTGTGGCACTGCTTTCCTCGAAGAGATAGCTCTCCTGTTGCTAACACGACGTACCGAGTCCGATAACCGGTATCAGCAGCATCGCGATGCGATATATCAGTTGCTTCGTACTCATACTGTAAGATACTTAATATGGGTTACTCCTCGGGGAATGCAGATGAGTGTGGATAGAGCTGAAGGATCGCAGCACAATTGTCACAGCGCGTTTGCCCCGTGAATGCTTCCGTATTGAGGATCTCTGGCTGCTTCTCTAAAATATGCTTTGCCAGGGTAGCTCTGGCAATCGCTACGGCCGTCTCATCGTATGAAGTAGAACGCAGCAGGCTCGTCCACTCCGGTTCGATCAATGGGAGATAACGAACCTCGACGGTACGCCGCTGCACCTCAGCACGCAGGGCATCCATGTCAATGCCCCAGGCATCCTGCATGTACTTCTTCATAATGGCGATCTTGCGATCTACCTTTTTCATTCCCTCGGCCGAAGCCAGCTGTCTCATACTCGTCATCTGGAGGTCAGTCGGCGTCAGATATTTGGCAGTCACCTCCGTAATATCTTCACCGATCTGGCTACCAGCATACGGCGTGATGAAGCCGAGACTGAGTGCCTCCTTGGCCGTACGATTCTGCCAAGCCGTAGGGGCATAGTCTCCTTGGCTGATGAGATTGAACTCTTGTGGCCACGCTACCGAGGCATGCAAGATGTGCGTAAACTCGTGGTGTACCATATGCAGGTAATATTGGTTGAGGTCGGTGGGATTCTTCTCGTTGAGCCAGTTCGTTTGATAGAATGTCACCTTCAGTCCCCCTTCGGCAGTACCGAGAGTAATGGTTCCGTCCTGATTGTAGCTTGGAGACCCGACGAGCATCATAATCCGCGGAGCCAAGCGACGCACGAAGTCCACACCAGCGATCGTGGCATAGGCATCGAGCCAGGCATGCTTGACGATCTTGGTCAGCTTCATACTTTGCTCCAGCTTGACCGGAGCGTGAAACTTGGTGAAGTCCAGCTCTCTATCCTCCAGGCGGTAGAGGACTTCGATGTTGAAGGGCGTCGTAAAGTTGTCCGACAGCCACTTCTCATAAGCATTCTGGGCTGGCTCCGAACGATCGAAGACGGAAATGCTACGATTGATGTCGTCCTCCTTGCTACATGCACCGAGCAAGCACAGGAGTCCGAGCCCGAGAAGCCCGACGTATGATCTATATCGTTTCATAATCTTTTGTACTGTTGAGCGATTGATACTATGGGTTGGGCTGCATACCAGCCGTTATCACATCCTTGGGTAGCTGGATGGCTCGACGCTTATCGTCCGAAGACAGCGTGATGCTGGGCTGGTTGTATACCGTATGCACGACTTCGATGCCGTAACGCTTGATATCCTCCCAGCGCTGTCCCTCATGAACCGTCTCGATGCGGCGTGCGTGTAGCACTGCGTGCAGCATGTTGGTCTGATCACCGGCACTGATGGCAAACTTCGGATGGAGCGTCTTAGCCACAGGAAGTCCCTGCTGTGCGGCATCGGCATAGTACTGAGCGATCGTGGTCGCAGTATACTCCGTAGCCGACGCCCCCTTGGAGCGGTACCAGAGCGTGAGGTCCTTGGCCGCCTCGGTATAGTTGCCGGTGAGGACATAGGCTTCTGCTCGGTAGAGCAACGTTTGGTCGCCGGAGAAGGGCACTGCAACGACGTGAGGATAACCGATCCCCGTCACGGAGTTGATATACTCGAAGATCTCCAGATACTTCATCAGAAACTGGTTCTCCGTCTGGCTTCCCTCTTTCAGCGTACGAAATAGAATGCTCCCCTCATAGGCTGGCAATTTGAGCCCCTATGGTCCCGGGCTGCGCAGCGTCGCATCCATCGTCGTATCAAAGTGATGACCGTAGCGACCGTAGAACATCAAGTCGCGATGCCACGAAGAAGTCGTCGCCAGCAACATGAGGTTGCTCGGCTCTGAGTCACTGATATAGGCCATACCCCACTCCTTCTCACCCGTTGTCGTCTTGATATAGTTGCCGATGGGGCGGAGCAGAGAGGCCGGAGCACTCCCGAGTGCGGCCGTAGCATACGTGATAGCGCGCTCCCACTGCTCGTAGTAGAGAAAGAACTTAGCGACAAATGAATACGCCGCCTGGGTATTGAAGTGGTACTTAGGCACCTTATACTTCTGATCATCTATAAGCGGTAGCCCAGCCAGGAGATCTTTCTCGATCTGTGCATAGACCTGAGCCAACGTACCTCGCTCATAGCGTGCGTGCAGACTACGCTCCGGTTCGGTCACATAGGGGATACCCAGTTCGCTGGCGGCAGTCTGACTACTATATGCCTGGCAGAACACATTGGCCAGGACGAAGTGCGCGTAGGCACGGAGTACAAGGGCCTCGCCCTTGGCCGCCTGTAGCTCATCCGTATTACCGAGCTGCTCGATGGTCTCCAGAGCGTTGTTGGCCGTAGCGATGGCCATATAATAAGCATCCCAGACGCCTTGGGTATTGTCGCCCGATGCTTCGGTATTCTCGCCCCAGAAGTAGTTCTCCCGCACATGTAGGTTGGGAGATTCGTTTTGTAAGGGGCCATTGTCTCGCACGTTGTCGGTGCGATGCTCAAACAGTGGAGCGGTAAACTTATCCGGATATGCCGATACGAGTATCTGATAGACTTTCTCCGGCGTGTCCAGCTCTGTACGCTGGTCTGGTACCGTATCCAGAAAGTCGTTGCAGCTCCCGAGGCTTAGGATACCGAGGGTACCCACCAATATATATTTAGCTAATCTTACCATGACAATTCGTAATTGTGGCGTTAGAAGCCAATGTTGAGTGTAAGCGTGAACTGCTTGGGGATCGGAGCGGAGACACCTCCCGCCAGGAGAAACTCGGGATCCTGGCCATTGAGCTTAGTATCCGAATAGAGGAGGAGGAGGTTCGTACCCTGCAGCTTGACGGATGCACTCTTGACGATGCCGTCTCCGAGCCACTTGCTGGGCAGGGTGTACGAGAGGGACACTTCCTTGAGACGAACGAAATCCCCCTTGGCTACGCGAGCGGTCGAATAGTTGTACGCATTGTAGCCCATGGGCAAGCCCGTGGATGTATCGACCTCGCGGTGCGTAGCGATCGTAGGAATATCGGTGATGTGCTCATCACCGCTCTGGAGCCAACGGTTGTTGAATTCCTTCGGCATGGCATCCAGATCAGAATAGCTCGCACGGAATACGGGATTGAGCCGTACGACGTTACCTCCAGAATAAGTCATGAATACATTGAGACGGAAGTTACCGATGTCGAAGATATTACCAAAGCTACCATTGAACGTAGGATCCGTGGGGCCCTTGTACCGGAGGTAGTCGACGTGGTCACGCTCCTGGAAGATAATGTCGTGATAGTTAGCGCGCGTGACGGTTTGCCCCTGAACACGGAAGATGGGGAAGCCATCGCCATCCAATCCCTCGAATGGAATCGAGAAAAGGCTTCGTACTGGATACCCCTCGCGGGCAAAGCCAGCACCACGAATATACTGCATCACCGTGGCGCGCGTCTTGAGATCGGTGATCTCGTTGTGGTTCGTGCCGAAGACGAAGTTCGTACTCCACTTGAATGCCTTGGTGTCGATATTGCGAGTCGTGATCGACAGCTCGAAACCATGGCTCTTCATTGATGCCACATTGCCCATACGCTGTGTCATACCGCCGACACCCTGCGTGATAGCGTAGCCGATGAGATCATAGTTGTCTCGCGTGTACCAGTCTGCGGCGATATTGATTCGGTTATCCAATAGCCCCAGATCCACACCGACGTTAAACTCTTTCTTCTTCTCATACGTCAGTTCACTATTCTCCAACTCGCGGATGGTCAGTCCGGTCTCTGCTACGCTGGTCAGAGGACGCCAGGGGGAGTAACTGGTGATGATCACGCGCGAGTTCGTTACGTTGGCAGGCCCAGCGTCGGCCGTCAGCGAATATGAAGTCTTGAGCGTGAAGTGCGACAACCACTTGGACAGTGGGCTCTGATCGAACCACGCCTCTTCGTGCGCGTTCCATGCTCCGGCGATATTGTACGTAGGTAGCCAGCGTGCCGAGCGTACCTTACCCAGACGGTTAGAACCTTCGTAGCGTCCGGTCGCGGTCAGTGTATAGCGTCCTTTGTATGAATAGGTCGCTGTGGCGAAGAAGGCCTGCGTGCGTGTCCGGGCGTTGATTAGGCTATAATAGTCATCGTTGCCTTCGCGAATACGCTTGAATGCGCGGTAGTCCCAGAAGGGGCGTTCGCCATTGTTGTACTGCATACCCCAGCCATCGAACTGGTTCTGCATACGATTCTGCGCGTTGAACTCCAGCCCTGCATAGCTATTGATGATGTGGTCATCACCGATTGATGTATTGTACTGAGCCGTAGTACGAAAGTCATAGCTAAGCATTCGGTAGGTCGTCGTATTGTAGAATCCACCTGCGGGCAGGATCGTGAACGGGAGCGTATTGGGCGCATCGGGGTCTTGATACAACCACGAATTGCGACGTACGATGGTCGCATCCTGCATGGCACGATAGGCCAAGGCCTGATTGGAGAGCTCCGTGATCTTGTGCTCCTGCTCGGTCGATGAATAGCGGACAGCACCCAGGGCGAGCAGCGTCATCCCCTTGATGGGCTTCCACTCCAGTTGTCCCTGGAAGCGTGAGTCCAGGACGTTGAGATCGATGTAATTGTTCTCTAATTCCTTGTGGATGTTGAATGGTGAGAAGTTGCGTGTATAAATACCGTAGGATCCAGCGTACGGCTCGAGTTGAGCGCATACGAATAGGGATTGATATCGAAAGCTCGGGACACCGCCCCCGTGACCACATCCATCTCCTGACCGATCGTACCGGGAGCCTGCTGCTGACGGTATGAGACATTGGCAATCAGATTGGCCGTAACAGTCCGCGAGATATGGTGCGTATTGTTGAAGTTGGCCGTATAGCGACTGACCTCGCTACCCTTCATCCAGCCTGGATCGGTCATCACCGACAGAGAAGCATAGGTCTGCGACTTGTCCGTACCGGAAGATATACTCACCGAGTGGTTCATCATCACGGCTGGACTAAAGAGCTCGTCAAACCAGTCCGTATTGCGATACTCGGCCTGTTGTAGATAGGCTTTTTTGGCTTCGTAGGTATTGCTTAGCGCGAAGTGCCCGGTCTTGGGGTCGTAGGTGTGAATCAGATTGTACATCTTGCCAAAGACCCCGCTATCTGGATCGCGCAGCGTCTCGGCCAAGTTGAGCCAACCCTTGTCATGCAGCTCACGGTAGACAGCATCTGATTCTGCGAATTCATGATATTGAACTCTCGATACGAAGGGACCAAGCGCGAAGTGAACTCTCCGACGTACGAGAAGTTGGCTGTGCCCTTGCGTCCCTTCTTCGTGGTGATCACGATCACCCCGGCCATCGCCTTGGCTCCGTAGATGGAGGTGGCGGATCCGTCCTTGAGGATCTGGAAGCTCTCGATATCGTTGGCATTAAGCCCAGCGATAGCCGAACTAATCAACGTAACGGCATCCCCCGATGACAGCGCATCTGGCCCCACCTCTACGATGTCCTCCTGGATCACACCATCCACGACCCACAGTGGCTTAGAATTGCCGTAGATGGACGTCGCACCGCGAACGCGAATCTTGGGTGCCGTACCGAAGGTTCCGGATACGTTCTGCACCGATACCCCTGCCGAGCGACCCTCCAGGCCACGGCTCACATCGGCCAAGCCATCGAGCTTGATTTTGTCAGCAGAGAGCTTGTCGCTCGCACCGGTAAATAGACGCTTATCTGTCGAGACCATCCCCGTCACCACGACAGCGTCCATGACTTTGCTATCCGCTACCATCTTGATGATGATACCATCGCGAGCCTCTACTTGCTACTCCTTATACCCGATATAGGAGATAAGCAGCTTCGCCTTGCCCTGTGGCACGGCGAAGCTAAAGCGACCATCCAAGTCCGTAGACGCTCCCGAGGTCGTCCCCTCGATGCGCACAGAGGCCCGATGAGGGGTTCGCCCGACTCGTCCACTACTTTTCCGGAGATCGTCTTACCAGACGATTGAGCCAGCGCATGCAGCCCGCCAAGTGCCATCATGGTCATGACCATGATATATACACCCAGGCGCATCCTACCGACTAAAGTCTTAAAGAAATCCATAAAGCACCTGTTTGTTAATATTACATGAGTTATATGTCCTACATCTATCGGAGGCATGGGACCGCTACACCCCGCTCCGCCAATCAACACAGTGCGCTCCTGCCCCCGAGGGGTTGGAGCTGAGAATAGATAGTATGGCTATTCCCCGTGAGTATTCTTCTGTTGATCTCTATCTTTTGTAGAGATTACCAAACTGATTCCGGGCAAATATAATCATAATACACAAACGCGCAATTCATTTTGATAATTTCAAGTGTTAAAATATGCATTTTCGCCTGATCAAGTTTTTCTTTCCTCATATCGAGCTATCGTATCTCCGAACACACATCCCACCGCGTCGAAGGATGAATGAACCCTACCGATACAATCATCTGACTATACTACACTTATCTCCCTATAACGGGATCACGATCATATGGTGTAGGGCATTTCCGGCAAGGCACTGAATAACAAACCGATATGCAGCGAGAAATTATCCTTATATGGATAATATATTATCCAACAGGGGACACTGCTCTAGACGCCTGCAAGAATGTTTTCAGAAGCCTAAACCTAGCAAAAAGAACAGCCCAGAATACAAACGATATCCATCAACAAAGAGTGTCAGACCTCAATGCTTGACCTAGCGCCCTCCGCCCTGATTTTCTATCAAGCAACCCCTAGACACGCGCGACATGAGACGTGTAAGCCCCATGCCGTTGTGGCATTCAGGGATAATATTATATCTTTGTTAGACGAGACTGATGAAGTCCTTGAGTGCTCATAGCGAATTTAGAAACCAAACACTCATTGAGACAGATCCCACGACAGACGCCAAGAAGAATGCACACACCAGGGCATCCTAAGCGAATAGATTTATTATCTTTGTCTGTACGTTGAGACTAACAGGTCTCAGTCAGATATTCCGAGAGAAGACGATCGGTGATGATGACAAGCAATTAGATTAAGAAGATAGAATGAATGAATTTAAGAAATATGCCACTAGGCATCTAGGGATGAATTCCCTCGCTCTCGAGAGCTACATGGACCTCCAGAGCAGCTATATCTCCCCTACTATTATAGAGGAACGCCATCTCAATGTCGCTCAGATGGACGTATTCTCGCGATTGATGATGGACCGCATCATCTTCCTCGGCACACAGATCAACGACTATACAGCCAATGTCATCCAGGCACAGCTGCTTTTCCTCGATAGTGCTGATCCAGGCAAAGACATTTCTATATATATCAACTCTCCTGGTGGCTCCGTCTATGCCGGATATGGCATCTACGACACGATGCAGTATATCAATAGCGATGTCAGCACGATCTGTACAGGAGTAGCTGCCTCTATGGCGGCAGTTCTGTTAGTCGCTGGTGCAGAGGGCAAGCGCCTTGCGCTACCACACTCACGTGTGATGATACACCAGCCTCTAGGTGGTGCCCAAGGGCAGGCGAGCGATATTGAGATTACAGCACGTGAGATTGGCAAGGTCAAGAAAGAACTCTACACGATCATATCTAAGCACTCAGGCAAACCCATCGAAGATGTAGAGCGTGACAGTGACCGTGACTACTGGATGACAGCACCCGAGGCACTAGAGTATGGCATGATCGATCGTGTCCTAAGCAAGGCTGACAGCAAGTAATGGCGAAGAAACAAGATCACTGCGATTTCTGTGGACGTAATACCCAGGTAGCTGGTCCACTGATGAAGGTTGAGGAGTTCGACTCCAAGATCTGTGGCAACTGTCGTGACAATTATATTATGCTCGGACATGCCATAGAGGCTTCGGTGAAGGCATCTACCTCCTCCGAGACTGGTGTCCCCGAGCTATCATCTGTACCTCGACCACGTGAAATCAAGGAGTACCTCGATCGCTATGTCGTGGGACAGGATGATGCCAAGCGTTATCTCTCTGTCGCGGTGTACAACCATTATAAGCGCCTCGGCGAAGCTGCCCGTGGGATCACGGATGATGTCGAGATCGAGAAGAGCAACATTCTGCTACTCGGACCCACAGGTACAGGGAAGACACTCCTTGCCAAGAGTATCGCGCGCCAGCTACATGTACCGTTCGCGATCGTCGATGCGACAGTACTCACCCAGGCGGGCTATGTAGGAGAAGATATTGAGAGTATCCTTACACGCCTCCTGCAGGCGGCGGACTATGATGTAGAGGCTGCACAGCGTGGCATTGTGTTCATCGATGAGATAGACAAGATCGCACGCAAGGGAGACAACCCCTCCATCACACGCGATGTCAGTGGCGAGGGCGTCCAGCAGGGTTTGCTCAAGCTTCTCGAAGGATCTGTAGTGAACGTTCCGCCTCAAGGAGGTCGCAAGCACCCCGAGCAACGCATGATCGCGGTGGACACCTCCCAGATACTCTTTATCTGTGCTGGAGCATTCGACGGCATCGAACGTAAGATAGCACAGCGACTCAATACACGTGTCGTTGGTTATGACAGTCCCGCCCAGCGAAGTGCACATTTGGCTCCAGAGGATCTTTTGAAATATGTAGACGCTCGCGACCTCAAGAGCTTTGGTCTTATTCCAGAGATCATCGGTCGCTTGCCTATCATCACTTCTCTGCGCCCTTTGACAGCGGAGACACTTCGGATGATTCTCACCGAGCCTAAGAATGCCATCACGAAGCAATATCAGAGGCTCTTCGCCCTTGATGGGATCGATTTGGTATTCGAAGACGAAGCTCTAGACTATATCGTAGAGCGGACTATTGAGCAAAAGCTTGGAGCCCGTGGACTACGCTCCATCGTCGAAGCCATTATGATTGAGGCGATGTACAATGTTGGCAGTGAAGACTATGGCACGAAGCTCGTTATCACAAAGTCATACGCTCAGCAACACTACGAGATAAATATGAATCCTGCGACTACAGAGTAGCGACCACTAGCTTCGCAGGCAAAGTAACCAAACACGAGGACAACTATGGAGGGCAAAAGCAGCGTAGTGCTCACCGAGGCACTGAAGAGATACTTCGGGTTTGACCGTTTCAAGGGCAACCAGGAAGCAATCATTCGTAGCGTAATGGAGGGTCGGGACACATTCGTCCTGATGCCGACAGGCGGAGGGAAGAGCCTTTGCTACCAGCTCCCTGCCCTACTGCTTGATGGTGTAGCGGTGGTCATTTCTCCACTCATCGCTCTGATGAAGAATCAGGTCGATGCCGTGCGAGGATTCTGTGGCGAAGATAGAGTGGCACACTTTATCAACTCACAGCTGACCAAGCGAGTGCTCGACGAAGTCAAAGAGGATGTCCGTAGCGGGCATACCAAGCTCCTATATGTAGCTCCAGAATCTCTGACTAAGATTGAGAACATCGAATTCCTCCGTGAGGTCACAGTCTCATTTTATGCCATAGACGAGGCACATTGTATCTCTGAATGGGGACATGACTTCCGCCCTGAGTATCGCCGTATCCGTAGTATCGTTAGTGAAATCAACCTCCGCCCTATCATTGCTCTGACAGCAACGGCAACTCCCAAGGTAGGACACGATATTCTCAAGAATCTAGGGATAGAGGATGCCGAGATCTTTAAGAGCTCCTTCAATCGAGAAAATTTATTCTATCAGATAAAGCCTAAGGATCAAGACGTTGACAAGGATATTGTCAAATTCATTCTCTCCCAGAAGGGCAAAAGTGGTATCGTCTATTGCATGAGTCGTAGCAAGGTAACTACATTTGCACAGGTTTTGCAGGCCAATGGCATTAACGCCCGCCCCTATCATGCGGGACTCGAGGCCAAAGAACGGTCAGAGAACCAAGATGCCTTCCTCAGCGAGGAAGTAGACGTGATCGTAGCTACGATAGCCTTCGGCATGGGGATTGACAAACCCGATGTGCGCTACGTTATTCACTACGATATGCCCAAAAGTCTCGAAGGCTACTATCAGGAGACTGGGCGCGCCGGACGCGATGGCGGAGAGGGTCAATGCATTGCCTACTATTGTCGCGAAGACATGGAGCGCCTCGACAAGTTGATGAAAGGGAAGCCCGTGTCAGATATAGAGATCGCTCGTCAGCTCATCGGGGAGACACGAGATTATGCCGAAAGTCGTATCTGTCGGCGTATCTTCTTGCTCAACTACTTCGGAGAGAAGTATACAAAGGAAAATTGTTCATGTTGTGACAACTGTTTGTCAGATAAAAAAGAAGTGGAAGCTCAGGAATTACTATTAAGTTTACTCGAGGTTATCGACAGCCTCAAGCAAAAATTTGACACAGACCATGTTATTAAGGTGCTGTGTGGCACGACGACTCCAGACATTGAGTCGTTCAAGCACGACGAACTAGAATGCTTCGGTATAGGTCAGGAGCACGATGAGAGCATGTGGACGAGCATTATTCGCCATGCCCTCATTGCTGGATACATTGAGAAGGATGTAGAGACCTATGGCATCCTTAAGCTCACGGCTGCGGGAAAGAAGTTCATGAAAAAGCCTACGAGCTTCAAGGTAGTCGTTGAAGGTGAAGATGAGGACAGCGACAGCGAGGATGTACGCGCGTCTGGATCGGGCGATGTGGCGGATCCTGCCCTTTACTCGATAATGAAGGATCTACGCAAGAAAGTAGGCGCTCAAAACAATGTTCCCCCATACGTAATCTTCCAGGATGCTTCACTGGAAGCCATGGCGACGTTCTATCCCATCACCATCGACGAGTTGCAGAACATCCCTGGCGTCGGTGCCGGCAAGGCCAAGCGCTACGGTCAAGCTTTCCTAGATCTTATCAAACGATATGTGGAGGAGAATGATATCGAGCGCCCCGAGGATATGCGTGTACGCACCCTCCCCAACAAAAGCAAACTCAAGGTCAGCATTATCCAGCAAATTGACCGTAAGGTCGCACTCGATGATATCGCCATCAGCCACGGCTTAGAGTTTGATGTACTCCTCAGTGAGATCGAAGCTATCGTCTACTCGGGGACACGCATCAACATCTCCTACTTTATCAACGAGATCATGGACGAAGACCATATGCTCGACATCTATGAATACTTCCAAAGCTCAACAACAGACTCGGTGGAGGTAGCCATGGAGGAGCTGGGAGGAGACTACAGTGAGGAAGAAGTACGTCTCGTACTCATCAAGTTCCTTAGTGAAATGGCAAACTAGCCATCGAGAGCCCCTCTGCATCACAAGCAATAAATACGACAAACAAAACGATAGTATCCTATGACAACTAAGAATATACTGATGCTACTGCTGTCTGCCTGTGCAGGCTGGTCAGCTACAACCGCTGAAGCTCAAGCTCAGCGGCGAAATGTCGTAGACGAAGTCGTCTGGATGGTGGGCGATGAGCCTATACTCCTCTCCGACATCGAATCGCAGAAGATGCTGATGCGCATCGAGGGCATTCGCCTCGAAGGCAATCCTGATTGCTTTATTCCAGAACAAATAGCGGTACAGAAGCTATTTCTCAATCAAGCCAAGATCGACAGTATTGAAATTGGTGAGGCACAGATTACCCGCATGGTAGACTCTTGGATTGAGAATGCCACAGCACAGGTCGGATCTAAGGAGAAGCTCGAGGAATACTTTGGAAAAAAACTCTCTCAAATCAGAGAAGAGAAGCGTACGGAGGCACGCAATGGCGAGATCGTCCGCTCTATGCAGAGCAAGATCGCTCAAAACGTACAAGTGAACCCCAGCGAGATCCGCAATTTCTTCCAGACACTCCCCACAGACAGCCTTCCGTTCGTTCCCCGTACTGTTGAAGTTCAGAAGATAGCGATCAAGCCTCGTGTAGATCTTGCCGAGATCGACCGTATCAAGGATAGACTCCGAGGGTTTAGCGAGGAAGTTAATAGCGGTGCACGCGAGTTCTCGATGCTTGCTCGACTCTATAGCGAAGATAAGCGGACAGCTATCCAGGGGGGAGAATATGGCTTTGTGGGACGTGCAGCTCTAGAGCCAGACTTCGCCACAGTGGTATTCAATCTAGCCGATCCTAAGCGTGCTTCACAGATCGTCAAGACAGAGGAGGGTTATCATATCGTACAGTTGATTGAGAAACGTGGTGATATGGTAAACTTCCGCCACATTCTCCTGCGCCCGGAGCTTGCTGAGCAAGCCATTGTAGAGGCAACGGAACGCCTAGATTCTATTGCAACGTTCATCAGTGAGGGCAAGATAACCTTCGACCAAGCAGCAGAACGTTATTCTCAGGACAAAGAGACCTTCAATAACGGAGGATTGATGACCAACCGCAATCAAGAAAGCGATTTCGAAGGCTCCGCAAACTTCCGCTACGAAGACCTTCCGCAAGATGTATCTCGCATCGTCCACGATCTTAAGCTAGGTGAAGTGTCTAAACCATTTATCCTGCGCCTCCCCAATGGACAAAAAGAGGTCGCCCTTGTGAGGCTCAAGGAAATTCACTCCGAGCACGTCGCTAATATGAATAGTGACTTCCGTACCATCAAGGCAATGGCACTGGCTCATAAGCGTGAGCAGGAGATTGAGAACTGGATACGACGCAAGCAAAAAGAAACCCCTATCCGTATCCACAGTTTATATAGCGACTGCACATTCCGCTATCCAGGATGGGTACAGACAGACCGATAATGAAGCGTCTCCCCCTAAGCCTACTGAGTATAGCCACTACCGTCTTTTTCGTCGGTAGTGGTTATCTTGGTTTGAATGCCTCCCCTAGCTCCGAGGCTCCTGATGCCATGATAGCCATGCTATCTGCCGTGGAGAAACAAGCCGAGTATCGTAGAGACTCCGCCTCTCGTGTGCGCCTAGAGCATGCAGATCTATTGAGCTTTGATGCTAGCCTGCAGCCCGACATACAGCGCCTGACAGGTAATGTACGCTTTCGCCATGGCAATGCTACTATGACCTGCGATAGTGCCTACCTCAATGATGTTACCCAGACCTTCGAAGCCTTCGGGCAGGTGCACATGATTCAGGGAGACACTGTCCATCTCTATGCACGCTACCTCCACTATGATGGGAGTACGCGCTTAGCCCGACTTCGCCAAGAGGTCAAGCTAGAGAATACGACCACCACGGTCTTTACCGACAGCCTCGACTACGACCGCGTGGCGGATATGGCATACTACTTCGATGGGGGGACTGTGGTAGATGCACAGAATACACTTAACTCCGACTACGGGCAGTACTATCCTCGTACGCACGACGCTGAGTTTCGCTACAACGTAACCCTCACGAACGACAGTACTGAGATGACTACCGAGCATCTGTTCTATAATACTGCTAGTCGTGTTGGCCGCTACGAAGGAACGAGCGAAATTCGTAGTGATTCAGGGTTAATCTTATCCACCCGCGGTGTCTATGACCTAGACAAGAACGTAGGCATCCTGCTCGATCGATCAGAAGTATATTCGGGAGATCGCGTGCTTATAGGAGACTCCATTTACTACGACGGGACTACTCGCTTCGGCGAGGCCTTCGGACAGATGGAGCTACACGATACCCTACAAAGAGCCAGCCTATACGGCGACTATGGCTACTTCGAGAGCGAACGCAACTATGCTTTCGCTACTAGTCGTGCCTACGCTGTAGACTACTCTCAGGCGGACACGCTGTATGTAGGGGCAGATACACTGGAGCTAATCTCCTTCGAGAGAGAGATGGAGCCTGATAGCTTAGGGAACCTTCCTACTGATAGCCTAGAGCGTCATCTGAGAGGCTATCACCACGTGCGTGTCTACCGCCTGGATGCGCAGGCTATAGCGGACTCTATGGCATATAGCTCTGTCGACTCGGTGCTGCGTCTGTATGGTCGCCCTGTGATGTGGTATGAGCAGCGCCAGCTCACTGGTGACACCACACACCTACACTTTCGCAACCAGAAGCTTGATTTCGCCGATGTACTCGGCAACACCTTTGGGATCGAACAAATGATCGACGAGCCAACCTACTTCAATCAGTTACGAGGCAACCATATACGTGCCTACATACAGGACTCTACCATCCGTCAGATTGACGTAACGGGTGGAGTAGTAGAGTCCATTCACTATATGAAGGAGGAGAAAGAACCAGAATATACTGGGATGAACCGTATGACCAGCTCGGCAATGCACGCCACACTGGACTCGGGCAAGCTGAAAAAAGTCTTTTGGCTCGGCGAGGTCAAGGCTAAGGTCTATCCCATCTCTATGTCACGATCTGAAAGCGTGAACAGACTAGAGGGCTTCGCTTGGCAAACTGAGCTCCGCCCCAAGCAGCCTAGCGATGTCGTCAGCACCGATTCTACAGCGACGAACTACACCCTAGCCTCGCTCAAGCGCTTTAGCGGTGCACGAGCTGCACTCACTGTCTACGAGCCACATGATGTGGCTCGCGCGGAAAAGCGCCGTCTTGCCGACAGCATCGCTGCCGAACGTGCTGCCATCCCTGACACCCACGACTATAAATATATACTGCGTCCGCAGGGTGAATTACCAGTTCCCGAGGACACTGTAGCTAAACTACTATCACTCTCATGGCTATACAATCATTCTTCCGCCCCAGACGTCCCCGCTCATTCGAGCACAAGAATATCTACTGGGATCCCCGTCAAGAAGCTCTCAGACGAAGAGCTGAGCGCATTAGAAACGAGCTCATTGAACGTGGTGAAATAGAAGGGGAGCCTACACACGAGTTCGACGACGAACCCGGAGGCGAGCATTACAATACTGCCGAACGTATCCGTGGGCGCTTCTCCACTGGTACAGACCACCTACGCCGTCAGCAGGATAACGGAGTAGATGCGCACGAGCGTGGCAGGCATATGATTCGCCTTATGCTGATGTTGCTGGGACTTGGGGCTGCTATTTGGTATTTCTTCTTTCGCGCATAGATAGGCTATAATATATGAGTGACATCATTAGGCTATTGCCTGAGAGCATTGCCAATCAGATAGCGGCAGGTGAAGTCGTCACGGCTCCATCTGCCGCTGTCAAAGAGCTCCTTGAGAACGCAATTGATGCAGGGGCTACATCCATTCAGCTCGAAGTCACGGATGGTGGCAAAGCCTCTATCCACGTCTTAGATAATGGCTGTGGAATGTCTCCCTCCGATGCTCGCATGGCCTTTGAAAAGCACGCCACAAGCAAGATCCGAAAAGCCGAAGACCTTTACCACCTCCATACAATGGGCTTCCGCGGTGAGGCGCTTGCAGCGATCTCAGCCATTTCACAGATTGAACTACGTACGCGTCGCGCAGACAGTGAGACAGGTACGCGCATTCTGATCTCAGGCGGAACAGTTTCGACTACAGAAGCGGTCGTGGCACCCATCGGCACGTCTATTCGTGTCAAGGATTTATTCTTCAATGTCCCTGCTAGAAGGCGCTTCCTCGGCACTGACAAGACGGAATTCAAGAAGGTACTCAAAGAGTTTGTCCATGTCGCACTGGTCAATCCAAGTATCGCCATGTCTCTGCACAGCGATGGAACACTCATCAAAGACCTTCCCACATCGGGGCTCAAGGAACGTATTCTATCTGTCGTAGGTCGCACCTTCGACAAAAAGCTCCTATCCATACACTACACCAGCCCATCAGTATCTATTACGGGCTACGTATCACATCCGCAGACAGCTACCAAGCGCGGGTACGAACAATACATGTTCGTAAACGGCCGCTACATGCGCCACCCTTACTTTCAGAAAGCGATTGAGCTAGCTTTCGATGGGCTTATCCCAGAGTCCACACGCCCTAGTTTCTTCGTCTACTTAACCGTGCCGACAGAGAATATTGACATCAATATAAGCCCCACCAAGACTGAAATACGCTTTGCAGAAGAGCAGCTCATCTTCCCACTACTCAAGCAGCTAGTCCGCGAAGCGCTAAGCGCAAGCGCAGCCATCCCAGTACTAGACTTCGACCATCAGCAAACGATAGACATACCAGCCTATACTGGGCGCAGGGAAATCTTGCCAAACCCCGAACCTAGTGCAACCACAACTTCGGGTGGCTTTACCCGAAGGGTCTTTTTCGGCGGTGGCAAGACCAGCGACCATAGCAAGGACTCTACACCAGCCGAGTATTCCCCTAAGTCAAGCCATCATCCAAGTTCATTTGACGTTGATTGGGACAGCCTAGGAGATAGTTTCAACCACGCACCAGAGGAGGCGAAGCTTTTCCCTACCGAGCCCGAACCCACAAGCGAAACAGCCCTAAGTGAGTTTGCCCCTACGCACAGCCCCGAACCAGCCTCGTCTGGACACATTCTCTACCGCGGGCGATATCTAGTTACGCCTCTTAGGCACCATCTACTGCTTATTGACTACCGCAGAGCACAATTCCGCATACTTTACGAGAAGCTGCTCATCACTCTAAATGCTGGTCATATAGAGACCGAACGCCTGCTTTTCCCCGAGGCGCTGGAGCTAACGCTACTGCAGAAAGAGATGCTCGAGACTATCCGTCCCGAGGTAGAGGCTTTCGGCTTCGTGCTGCAGGAGTCGGAGCAAGGTAGTTACACCATCGTAGAAGCTCCTGCCATTATCTCTTCGCGCGCTGTAGCCATACTCCACGAACTTCTTGCGCACTGCATAGAAACGGGAGAAGTAGGTCGAGACTATCTCGAACGGACTATCGCCATCGCTATGGCAGACCTCAGAAGCCACAGCCTCAACCCACAACTAGAGCAGGGCGACGTCGAAGAATTTTTGGCGCAACTCTTCGCTACGACCGATCCTAATACAACTCCACGCGGTCACACCATCATAACGACCTTCCACGCAGACGAAATTGATCGTCGATTCGTCTAGTGTAAGCCTACTTTTCCCATTCTACCCTCCAGTACATCGCTTCTCCCAATGTACTGGCGGGTTATTTCATGCCCATTCTCCACCTACAGAGATTCATCATAACTTTTCAAGCCTCTACAACAATTATTTCAGGTTGCTACAACAATTATCCTAAGCCCCCTACTGCACTACTCTAACTCTATAAGACGCTTGAAACAATCTGCAGTTCAATAAGTAGAAAGCTATAACTAGATAGTCTTAGGTAATGAATAGAGCATTCGAAGAAGGAAATAAAACATCCGAAGGAGGGAAGCTGATCATTCTTAGGAAAAAACTACGGGGCAAGAAGCTAAAAACTCCTTGCCCCGTAGTCGAATTGAGGTTAGTCTGCTATTGCGTCCAGACAGTATCAAAGTATTCGGAGAGTATTGCGCGGGCGCGATCAATCTCTTTGAGGCTTGGTTCTTTGACATTCTCTAGGGCATAGGGCTGTCCTAGGGTCTCGTATTTGTGCTTGCCGTAGGTGTGGTAAGGCAGAATTTCAAGGCGTTCTATATTCGAGAAGTGCCCAAAACGCTTGCCAAGAGCATGCAAATCATCCTCTGAATCACTATAGCCCGGCACGAGAACGTAGCGCAGACGAACTGGTTTGTTGATGAGCTGAAGGTACTCGGCAGTCTCCAATGTCTTAGTATTAGATGCTGCTGTGAGTAGCTTGTGCCTCTGGGGATTGATCTGCTTGCAGTCGAGCAGGACCATATCAACTAGATCGTGCAGCTCTTCGACGTACTCATTGCGGATACTTCCATTAGAATCAAGACAGATATGAATACCCTGCGACTTTAGCGCACGGCACAGAGGAATCAGTTCGCGAGCCTGTACTGTCGGCTCGCCACCACTAAACGTAATTCCTCCACGCTTGCCGAAAAACGGTTTCTCGCTTACGGCACGACGCAAAACCTCTGCGGGCTGAATGAGCTGACCACCCGACCCGATCGGAATCGTGTCGGGATTAGCACAGTAGAGACAGCGGAAGTTGCACCCCTGTAGGAAGACGACGAGCCGGAGACCCGGCCCGTCGAATGTTCCCATAGACTCAAACGAGTGAATCCGTAGCACCGCTAACGAATGCGTTGGTGGAAAGAGCGTGAAATTACCTCCAGCTGATGCGCGCGGCTAAGCTTGACAAAGTTCACCGCATATCCAGACACGCGGATGGTAAGCTGAGGATAATTCTCGGGATGCTCCATGGCGTCTTCTAGCATCTCGCGGTTAAGTACGTTCACGTTGAGATGATGCGCGCCCTTGGTGAAATAGCCGTCCATCATAGAGATCAAATTCTCTACTTGCTCGTCCTTATTAGACCCAAGTGAATGTGGGATAATGCTGAAAGTATTGGAAATTCCGTCTTCTGCGTCCGTGTAATCAAGCTTGGAGACAGAGCTTAGCGACGCAATAGCCCCGTGATTGTCGCGTCCGTGCATGGGGTTAGCACCTGGTGCGAAGGCTACACCACCCTCACGTCCATCTGGTGTAGCGCCAGTCTTCTTACCATACATCACGTTGGAGGTGATGGTCAGCACTGACAGCGTAGGCTCCGCACCCTTGTAGATAGGCAGTTCGCGCAGCATCTGAGAGAAGAGATGCGTTACTTCGTGGGCAATACTATCCACTCTGTCGTCATCATTGCCGTAGCATGGGAATTCGCCTACGATATCGAAGCCTTCGGTCAAGCCTTGTTCGTTGCGACGAGGGGTTACCTTGGCGAACTTAATAGCCGAGAGAGAATCTGCCGCAATCGACAAACCAGCCACGCCGTAAGCGAGATTGATCTTGGGATTGGTGTCTATGAACGCCATCTGCGCACGCTCGTAATAATATTTGTCGTGCATGTAGTGGATGATGTTCATTGATTCGTTGTAGATACGAGCTATTTCCTTGAGGACAATCAGGTAGTTTGCCCACACTTCATCGAAGTTGAGAACCTCACCCTTGAGCTCTGGAATGCCGTTGATCATTTGTGTGCCGGTGAATTCGCATCGTCCGCCGTTGATAGCAAGGAGTAGCCCCTTGGCAAGATTGGTGCGCGCACCGAAGAACTGGATATGACGCCCAATGTCCTGGAACGATACACAGCACGCAATGCCGTAGTCGTCCGAATGGCGCGTGTCGCGCATCAAATCGTCATTCTCGTACTGAATGCTCGATGTGTCAATAGAGACCTGCGCCGCGAACGCTTTGAAGCCTTCGGGAAGTGAAGGACTCCACAGAATTGTGATGTTAGGCTCTGGGCTTGGACCTAGATTGTAGAGGGTCTGAAGGAAGCGGAAGCTTGTCTTTGTCACTTTGTGACGTCCGTCGAAGAGGCGTCCACCGATAGACTCTGTTACCCACGTGGGGTCACCAGCGAATATCTCATTGTAAGAATTCATGCGTAGATGACGTACCATGCGTAGCTTGATGACAAACTGGTCAATAAGCTCCTGCGCGAGCTCTTCTGTCAAGCCACGATGCTCCTGGTCGTACTGTATATATATGTCTAGGAAGCTTGAGACATTGCCTAGCGACATCGCCGCACCGTCTTGATCCTTGATCGCCGCGAGGTAGGCGAAGTACACCCACTGCACTGCTTCCTGCGCTGTATAAGCTGGGCGCGATACGTCGAAGCCATGATCAGCAGCCATCTTGACTATTTGCCCAAGTGCCTTGATCTGCTCTGCAACCTCTTCGCGCAGACGAATGCGCTCCTCCGTCATAGGACCGAGCAGGCTAGCAAGATCCGCCTTCTTCCACGCGATAAGGCGATCAGCTCCATAGAGTGCGAGGCGACGATAGTCACCAATGATGCGACCACGAGCATAGTTATCGGGCAGACCTGTCAGGAAGCCTAGAGAGCGGAACTTGCGAATTTCCTCCGTGTAGACATCAAAGACGCCATCATTGTGCGTCTTGCAGTAGTTCGTGAAGATGTCTGCCACACGAGGATCTACGCTAAGACCTTGCTCCTCGACAGCCTTTTTCACGACCTGATAGCCACCATAGGGCTTCATACCTCGACGTAGGACTTCGTCCGTCTGGAGACCTACGATTACCTCGCTATCCTTATCGATATATCCAGGTGCGTAGGCTGTAATAGTAGAGATTGTCTTGGTGTCGATGGAGCGCGCTCCATTGTTTTCACGCTCCTCCTTGAGTGCCTGGAGGCAAAGATCCCATACGCGTTTGGTTTTGGCTGTAGCGCCCGCGAGGAATCTAGCATCACCATCATAAGGGGTGATATTGAGCGCAATGAAGTCGCGCACGTCTAGTTTCTCGCTCCAAGCACCACTCTTGAAGTTTGGTTGTTGTTGCATTGCTGATTCTAGTTTTTATCTATAATCTATTATTTAGCCCCACAAAAGTACGTATAATATAGCATTCCTCCCTCTCGCAGGGCAAAAATACTGCTCCAAAATACCTACTATTCGGTAGATCTATTCACCTTAGTTTCTCTCGTATTCGCACCCTCATGGGAGCCTTGCGTACCCCTCTCCTATCAACTGGCAAAAAATGATAGATCTTTTCCAACAAAACGATAGAACTTTTCGAACAAAATGATCGAACTTTTTGGGCAAAAACATCCATCATTTTACCCAAAAAGTTCTATCATTTTGAGCGAAAAGTACCAGCAAAAAGATCCCCCTCATACCTATGCTCAGGGAGTAGTGCGGTACGAGGGGGATCCGAATGGGTTATGCAGAGGGCGGGAGGGCTACTTATTGCGCTCGAGCTCACGTAGATTCTCGAGCTTCTTGCGTTGCATAAAGTCGTAGATGCCCTCTAGATGCTCTACGACACGCCCACCTCCGAATTCGTAAACCTTAGATACGAGACCATCGAGGAAATCACGGTCGTGAGAGACTACGATCAGTGTGCCGTCGAAGTGCTGCAATGCCTGCTTAAGCACTTCCTTAGTCTTCATATCGAGATGGTTCGTAGGCTCGTCGAGGATGAGCAGATTGTATGGCTCTAGTAGGAGGCGCAGCAGAGCAAGACGTGTACGTTCGCCACCGCTCAGCACCTTAACTTTCTTCGTAGATGCTTCACCGCCGAACATAAACGCTCCTAAGAGGTCCTTGATCTTCGTACGTATCTCGCCCTCGGCTACATCATCGATAGTCTGGAAGACTGTTAGGTTCTCATCGATAGCCGAAGCCTCATTCTGGGCAAAGTAACCTATCTGGACGTTGTGCCCGATCGTGAGCTCACCACGATGCTCCAGCTCCTTCATGATACAGCGCACTAGGGTAGATTTGCCCTCGCCATTCTTGCCGACGAATGCGATCTTATCCCCGCGCTCTATCGTCAGATTGACGCCAGAGAAGATCTGTTTGTCGCCATACGACTTCTCCACATCGCTCATCATCACTGGATAGTTGCCAGAGCGGGGCGCGGGTGGGAAGCGCAGACGAATGGCAGATGTATCGATCTCATCTACCTCTACGAGCTCCAGCTTCTCGAGCATACGCACACGGCTCTGCACCTGATTGGTCTTGGAGTATGTCCCTTTGAAGCGTTCGATGAACTCTGTGGTCTCGGCGATAAACTTCTGCTGCTCGTCGTAAGCGCGCTGTTGCTGCTCGCGACGCTCGGCACGCAGGCGTTGGTACTCGGTATAGTTCACCTTATAGTCGTAGATACGCCCATTGGTGATCTCGAGTGTGCGGGTCGTAATGCGGTCTACAAAAGCGCGGTCGTGGCTAATGACCACGACGGTCTGGTTATTCTCGACAAGGAAATCCTCCAGCCACTGGATCGACTCTATGTCTAGGTGATTGGTCGGCTCGTCTAATAGGAGGACGTCGGGCTTACGTAGGAGTAGCTTCGCCAGCTCTATGCGCATACGCCATCCACCACTAAACTCCGAGGTCTGGCGGGTAAAGTCGCTACGCTTGAAGCCTAGCCCAAGCAGAGTCAGCTCTATAGCCTTGTCGTAGTTTATCTCTTCGATAGCATAAAACTTCTCACCGAGGGCTGACACTTCCTCAATGATCGCCATATATTCATCACTCTCGTAGTCAGTACGGGTCTCTAGCTGGTGATTGAGCTCTGCCATACGCGCCTCCATCTGGTGCAGATGGGCGAAAGCCTGCTCAGTCTCTTCAAAGACTGTGCGTCCGTCCTCGGTCAATAGGTGCTGTGGCAAGTAGGCTACTCGTACGCCGTCAGGAATATTCACGCGCCCACGAGAAGGCTCGCGCTCACCTGCCAGGATCTTGAGCATAGTACTTTTGCCCGCTCCGTTCTTACCCATTAGGGCAATTCGGTCTTTGGGATTGATGACGTAGGAGATGTCGGCGAAAAGCGCGCTACCTCCCATCTCTACAGTCAGAGCATCTACGGATATCATTGTCTTATCTTGTTTTGTAATCTAGTCGGTATGTCGTGCGCGCTGGGCTAACCTTTGCGCGCTAGTAGGAATAGCTCAGGACGGATGTGGCAATAGCCTCCAGGATTTTTGTCCAGATAGTCCTGATGATATTCCTCTGCAGCGAAATAGTTCTCCAGCGGAAGGCACTCGATCACGATAGGTGCTCGGTAGAGGGTGGCGAGCTGGCGCAGAGACTCCTCTATAATGGGGAGATCAGCCTCACGGGTATAGTAGATCCCTGTGCGGTACTGAGAGCCGTGATCCCCGCCTTGACGATTGAGCGAGGTGGGGTCTATAGTCTTGTAGAATAGCTCTAGGATACGCTCGAGCGCGATCGTATCGGCATCGTAGCGCACGCATACGGTCTCGGCATATCCTGTAGTGTCGGTACACACCTCGGCATAGGTAACGGGCGATCCGTTGCCATTGGCGTAGCCTACCTCTGTGGAGAGCACTCCAGGGAGTAAGCCTACGAAATGCTGTGTGCCCCAGAAGCAACCTCCAGCTAGGTAAATCGTTTGTTCGTTCATCGTCGTATCGTGTTGTCTATTTGTATATGAGCCTAATGAGCTTGCGCTCATCGAAGATATCTCGCGCCACCTCATACAGCTCCTCTGCCGTAACGGCATCTATCCGCGCACATAGCTCCTCGAGAGACTCTACTTTGCCGTAGTGGAGGTAGCTCTTACCCAGTGAGAGGAAGGTCTGCTCTGCGCTGTCTGCTGAGACTATGAGCTGACCGCGGAGCTGACGTTTGGTAGCGCTAATGGCGTTAGCGTCGAGGGGAGCGGAGACTAGGCGGGCAAGCTCCTCGTACACGAGGGCTAATGCCTGCTCCATAGAGGCGGGCGCACATCCGAAGTAGATACCCACTAGCCCCGTATCACCATAAGCCGTATAGCTACACTCGACGTGATAGACGAGACCTGTGCGCTCGCGCAGTGCCATATTGAGGCGTGAGCTCATCCCTGCTCCGCCGAGGAGATTGACCAGTATGCTCAGGGCAAGTCGTCTCGGGTCGTGCATCGAGTAGCCATAGCCGGCCACGAGCACGTGCCTCTGGTGGGTGTCTCGCCGTCTGATCGTCTCACGTCTCTCGGGTAAGCGGGGAGCCAAGATGCTAGCCTCTGAGTCTGCCACTCGCTCTACGGGAGCGAAGAGTTCCTCTGCCTGCGCGACGAGCTGGTCAAAGTCCAGCGCGCCCTGGGCGAAGAGCACCATATTGCCCGCATAGTAGTGGCGGTGGTAGAATCGTGTCTGCACTGCCGTCGTGAATGACCGCACACTACGCTCCGTACCCAGGATGGCGTGCCCGAGTGGGTGGCCTGCGAAAAGGATATTCTCCACTTCGTCCCAGATCAGGTCGCTGGGGCTATCCTCGTAGCTCGCGATCTCATCCACGACTACGGTCTGCTCCTTGCGCATCTCCTCGAGTGGGAAACGGCTATGCTGGGCAATGTCAGCCAGCAGGTGCAGGGCGCGACGGGTGTATTGCTGGGGGAATAGTCCGTATAGGATGGTTTCCTCCTTGGACGTATAGGCATTGAGCTCGCCTCCTACCTCCTCCAGACGCTGGATAATGTGGGTAGAGGAGCGGAGCTTAGTCCCCTTGAATAGCATATGCTCTGTGAAGTGTGCTAGCCCTCTCTCATTTCGTCGCTCGTGTCGTGTGCCTACGCCGATAGCTATACCCAGGTAGCATACCGGGGATAACGTAGGGCGGTAGACGATACGTAGCCCAGAGGCGAGCGTAGCTGTCCGCAGAGTAGTCTGAGGTTGATTCATTCTCTAATCTAATGAGCCACGTTGTAGTAGCTTATCTATGAGCCGTGGCATCGCATAGTCTGCCAGGGCATCGGTACTAATGCGGATGTAGTCGCTCTCATCCGCAGGCGTGAAGTCTCGTACGTGCACTTCGTACAGCGTAGCATGCAGGAGTCTATGTGTGAGGCGGTGGGTACAGCTCGCTCGTGGTGCGGGGTCGATAACGGCACCTGGGAGCATCGTCTCCAGCTCACGCCACGCCTCACCTCTGAATAGCTCGCCAGCCTCGACCGCTGTCTCGGTCTCGATAAGCGGTAGCTCATAGAGCCCCTGCCATATATCCCCCTTACCTCGTCTGCGAATGAGCGTGTCGCCCCCCTCTATACGTATATATATATAGTGTAGGTGACGCTCGGTAACGCGCGCTTTACCCTGCTTGACCGGGAATAGGGTCTGTGTCCCCTCCTCACGTGCCAGACAGAATGTCTCCATAGGACACGCACCACACTGCGGACTGCGGGGAGTGCAGACGAGAGCACCGAGCTCGATCATCGCCTGATTGTGCTCGCCTGGTGCCTTTAGGTTAAGTAGCCCCTGCGCACGCTGGCGATAATGTCTCTGACCTGCGGGGGTGTCTATCGGGATAGGGCAAGCGTCGAGGCGAGATAGGACGCGATACACATTGCCATCTACCGCAGCATGTGGCAGATCATAGGCAAACGAGAGTATTGCTGCCTGAGTATAGGGCCCGACACCTGGCAGGCGTGCGATCTCCTTGAGCGTGCGTGGGATCTCACCCTCGTACTCCTCGACGATCATACGCGCAGCGCGCAGTAGATTGCGCCCGCGTGAGTAGTAGCCTAAGCCCTGCCACAGTCTCAGCACATCATCCTCGCTCGCTGCCGCTAGGTCACGCACGGTGGGGTATGCCTCCACGAATCTGTGGTAATAACCCATCCCCTGAACCACCTGTGTCTGCTGGAGGATTACCTCTGAGAGCCATATATAATAGGCATCTCGCGTCTCGCGCCACGGCAGAGGGCGGGCAGCACCCGCGAACCATCTAGAGAGTCGCTCGTGTAGTCTCGTTAGCTCCAAGCCTTATCCCGCTAGATAGATAGGATATGCAGCGCCTGGACGAGAGCTTCGTCAATGGGCTTATTCTTCTTGATCGCCTTGCTAAATGGGACATAGACGATCTCATCGTTGTCTATGCCGATCATCACATTGCGCTGTCCTTCCAGCAGTGCTTCGATAGCTGCGACACCCATTCGGCTAGCGAGGATGCGGTCACTTGCGCTAGGTGTACCACCGCGCTGGATATGTCCGAGGATGACGACGCGCACATCGAAGTGTGGGTACTCCGTACGCACACGCTCTGCCACACCCATAGCACCACCCGTAACGGGACTTTCGCTCACGAGGACTATGCTACTGTTTTTCGTCTTGCGAAAGCCGTTGGAGATGGTCTCTGCCAATTGGTCTTTCTCCAGCGCATACTCTGGGATAATGGCTGCCTCTGCTCCAGAGGCGAGCGCACCATTGAGGGCAAGGAAGCCCGCAGCACGCCCCATCACCTCGATAAAGAAGAGTCGCTCGTGCGAAGATGCCGTGTCGCGAATCTTGTCTACCGCCTCGACGATGGTATTTAGGGCAGTATCGTACCCGATAGTGAGGTCAGTGCCAGAAAGATCATTGTCGATCGTCCCCGGTAGCCCCACGATAGGATAATTGTATTCCTCGGCTAGCTGGCGCGCACCGCTGAGTGAGCCATCGCCACCGATGACGACGAGAGCGTCGACACCATGGCGTACGAGCGCTTCATAGGCGATGCGCCGACCCTCCTCTGTGCGAAACTCATCGCACCTAGCGGTCTTGAGGATCGTGCCACCACGCTGGATGATATTGCTTACGTCCTGGGTCTCGAAGTCCTTTATCTCGTCTGTGATCAGTCCACGATAGCCACGATAGATACCCTTGACACGGATGCCGTGGTAGATAGCGCTACGTGTGACGGCTCTGATGGCGGCATTCATCCCCGGAGCATCTCCGCCCGAGGTGAGCACGCCTATACATTGGATCTTACTCATAGGTAGTGTGGGTTAGCCGTTGTGCTGTCTGAGGATTTCGTCTACGACGGGGCGCCAGTCCTCGCCGTTGGCTGGGCAGTAGGTAATGAAGCCCATCTCGCGTGCCATAGCCACGTTGGCTGGTCCATCATCGAGGAATAGCGTCTCGCTAGGTACGAGTCCCGTACGCTCTATCATCAGCTCGAATATCCCTCTATGAGGCTTGACCATTCCCATCTCACAGCTGGCGAATTTCTCATCACAGTAACTGCTTAGCTTGCGCCCATTAGATAGGAAATGGTCACTTTCGCCATACTCCATCACATAGGGATTGGTATTGCTCAGGATATGGACGTTATATTTGTCGCGTAGGGTGTCGATGTAGTCGAACTTATACTCTGCCACCTCTAGGAGGAAGCCCATATAGGCGTGGCTTATATCCTCGTGCGTGAGCGAATGACCCGCCAGCGTACTCAGTGCATCGCGAAACTCATCCTTCGTCATCCGCCCATCCTCTACCTGTAGGAAGTAACCACTCTGCAGATAGGGGTCGAGCATCTTCTCCACCTCGGGGACTCCAAGCGCATCAAACCGGCGAAGCGCCTCCTCTCTATCGAGATGGATGAGCACACCACCGAGATCGAATACTATAGTTTTGATCATCTTATCTTCTTCTAATTGCAATTGTTCCTACAAAGGTACGAAACTAAACACACACTTGCACCGCTGACACCTCCAGCTAAGGCAATCCTCTACCCCCTGTATCCAAAGCCATCTAGACTAACAGAATGTGATAGATATGCTCTGTGAATGAGGCTGTTTGGACGTGTCTAGATTTGTCGTTATCTTTGCTCCTAGTGATCCTTGAAAAGTTTGAAGCATAATGGCTGCATAGAGCGTCGCTGGCGACGGATATGGCTGGTGTGCTACTCGGAATAGGAGAGATTCGTTCTCTCCTATGGCAGGAAATTTGTACCCTATGGCTAGATTTTCGCCCCCTATAGCTAGAATAATCTCTGCATATCAGAGATTACTTCGCTCCATAGATGAGTATGTATCCCTCCCTAATCATCCCAACAATATGCTCTATCGATAGCATCCTCTGATCTATTGGTACGATCGACCTGCGTAATAGCGGAGACTAGAAGCGTCAGACACATTGTGTGCCTGGCGTGCTTTTAATTTCTAACTTTTCAAATAAAGCTAACAATGCTGTATTACAAAAAGAGCCAGTCACGACTGGAAAACAAAGCAGGCAAACGCCTGTGGTATACTACCATCGTAGCGGGACGACGTGTCATTGACACTAAGGAAATCGCACGCGAGCTATCCAAACGCTCTGGTCACTCTGAGGGAGAAATCATCGGGCTACTGCACGACCTAGGACAACTCATTAGAAATCATATATCCAAAGGTGACCGTGTGGTACTCAATGGTCTCGGATCATTCAAGATCGGTGTACGCGCACGCGGAGCCGGAGTAGAAGACCCCGAGAAGGTGTCTGCGAAGCAATTCAATCACCTATCGATTATCTTCACGCCGGAATCTACGTCTAGCCGAGCGCTCAATGTCAAGGAGGTTAGTCTCATTGCTCCCGAGCGTATCCGCTTTGCACTAGCATCCGATTTGATTAAAGGATTGACCGACGAGGGTAATGGCGAGTCAGGAAGTCTCCACACGACCCCTCCTGGCACTAACCCCTCGGGTAAACCCTCCGGCAGTGGTACTGGAAGCGAGGATGAGAATGGGTTCTAACCTCAATTATCTCAGTCATTTGCTTCAACGATGTGTGAATCAAGCTAGACTATTCACACCCTTGCGATCAACGTAGCCGAGAAGATCAGTCCTAGGCAACTAGATTGATCCCCTCGAGATTAGAGAGCGAATCCCTCCTTCATCCACCGACTTGTCGGCGTGAAGGGGGGATTCTGCGCTTTCTTAGTATCTTTGTCTGTAGTATATGCCTGCACCCTCGGGGAGTAGGCTACACGTATAATATGTATATGTCAATGAATAATCCTTCTCTTCGGATAGCACTCATCGGCTATGGTCGTATGGGCAAGATGATAGAGTGCATTGCCCTAGAGCGTGGGCACACGATAGTAGCCCGTATAGACGAGCATTCGACCGAGACGATAGAGTCACTCGCGGAGCTAGGGGCAGATGTCGCCATAGAGTTCTCACGCCCCGAGGCTGCTATGGACAACTGTAGTCGCTGTATCCGCGCAGGTCTGCCCGTAGTATCTGGGACGACTGGTTGGCTTGATGGGGTAAATACCCTTAGGGACGCAGTAGAGCGCGACCCTAAGGCGTCTTTCGTCTGGTCATCCAATTTTAGCGTCGGGGTCAATGTCTTCACTGCGCTCACACGTCATCTGGCACGTCTCCTCAATATGCGCGACGAATACCGCCCTACGATGAGCGAAACCCACCACATACACAAGCTAGACGCCCCCAGTGGCACAGCCATCACGCTAGCAGAGGCCATCATCGGTGAGCATAGCCACCTGACGAGCTGGGCAGAGATAAGTCCCGAGGCTGATAAGTCTACTATCGCACCCGATGTACTCCCGATCACTTCGTTTAGAGAGGGCGAAGTGCCTGGCACGCACAGCATCACCTACCGCTCTAGTGTGGATCAGATAACGCTCACACACGAGGCATTCGGCAGAGAGGGCTTCGCTCTCGGCGCTGTAGTCGCAGCCGAATACGCAGCTAGACATACCGGTTATCATACTATGGCGGATATCCTCGGACTCGCTTAAACCATCTCACTTCATCATAGCACAAGCCAAGCAAACCAATGAAACAATATTTCGATCCCAATGAGACGGGTCCTCAGCGTCTGCGCCGACTCATCACGGGGGCTATAGCCGTAGTGCTAGCCCTCCTATTCTGCCTCTGGGCGGGATGGATATGGATTATTCCTACCCTACTCATAGCAGATTACTTCTTCACGAAATATATCAACTGGGGCTGGGGCAGAAATCATCCCAACGCAGCCCTGCGCTCTATCATCACGATCGCAGGCGATGTCCTCTATGTAGTAGTCGCAGTCTCGTTTATCTTCACATTTTTCTTTCAGAACTTCGCCATCCCCACCTCTTCACTCGAGAAGACACTCCTCACTGGCGACTACCTATTTGTCACTAAGCACAAGTACGGCCCGCGCCTACCGATGACACCTCTGGGCTTACCACTCGTACACAATAGGCTAGGAGACTCCGAGACCTATATGGCTACGCCCACACTCTCCTATAGGCGCCTTGCTGGCACAGGTGAGGTGGAGCGCAATGACCTAGTGGTATTCAATTTCCCCGCAGGCGACACCGTCGCTACCTCTATGACCAACCCCGACTACCTTACGCTCTGTGCAATGTACGGACGACAGACAGTGCACGCAGACAAGGCTACTTTCGGAGAGATCATATACCGCCCCGTAGACCGACGTGACCACTATGTCAAGCGCTGTATCGGACTGCCTGGCGAGACAATCCAGGTCATCAACACGCAGGTACATATCAACGGCGCACCTATAGACAATCCTTCGCAGCTACAGCTCAATTATCTCGTGCAGACGGACGGGCGACAGATCTCCAAAGCACAGCTCGACGCGCTAGAGATCAACTATCGCGACGTCATAACGCACGAGCCTTGGCACCTAGACGCAGATCAGCAAGCTATAGCACGCAGTGAATACGGGCTATCTCCCGTAGACAGCCTAGGCTACTACGGGCAGATCTACGAGATACCGCTGACACGCACCATGGTAGAGACACTACGCTCGGAGCCTGGCGTGCTCAATATCCAGCCTATGCCACATCCCGCAGATGCCCTACTCTATCCGCTGGGGCTAGATGCAGGCTGGTCGGTGGACAACTACGGACCGCTCACCATCCCTAAACGCGGTATGACTATCCCTATGACGAGGGACAACTATATACGTTACCAGAGATGTATCCGCGCCTACGAAGGTCATACGCTCGAGGAGCGCGATGGACAGTATTATATAGATGGCTCGGTGGCGATCAGCTACACCTTCGCGATGGACTATTACTTCATGATGGGCGACAATAGGCACAACTCTGCCGACAGCCGCGCATGGGGATTTGTCCCTGAGGATCATATCGTCGGGCAACCTGCCTTCATCTGGCTCTCACTAAACGACGAGCAACCTCTCCTATCCGGCGGCATTCGCTGGAAGCGTATGATGCGCTTCATCAATGCAGACTAATCGCCCACTCGCCTAGTCTAGCGATGTCCCTCCTCTTGTCCACGGCGTACGCTCCACCGATAGAGTACTTCTCCCTACTATACAGCCTAGGTAGCGGTACTGCATCGGTGGAGGCGTGCGAGCATTACGCCAAGCAGAGCTATCGCAACCGCTGTCATATCGCAGGTGCGGGAGGGCGTGAAGCCCTTACCGTACCTGTCGTGCATCGTAGTGGAGAGAAGATCTCCATACGAGACGTACGTATCTCCGATCATAGCCACTGGAGACATACGCATATCTCAGCCCTCACGACATCCTATGGGGCAAGCCCTTTCTTTGAATACTACTGGGACGACATACACAGCCTAATCCAGCGTCCGCATAGCCACCTGTGGGAACTCAACTGGGAGCTAACCACCCTCCTTATACAGCTGCTGGATCTAGATGTGTCGCTCGAGGCGACTACTACATTCGCACCTGTAGAGGAGCTTAGCGGAGACTATCGCTACCGCATTCGCCCACGCCAGCCGATCATAGATGAGACGTTCGCCTGCCCTGCGTACTATCAGCCCTTCACAGAGCGTCAGGGGTTTGTGTCAGAGCTAAGCGTGCTAGATCTAATATTCAATATGGGCCCCGAGGCTCCGCTCATCCTAAGAGCATCACGCAAGAAAGATCCGAAAGACAAGTAAATAGAGATCCCGACAGGGCTATTTATTAAGATCTATTCTCTATATTTGTCCTTAGAATAAGATTTATCACCTCCGAGACATAGTATTTACAGACTCCAAGGCGTGTAATATCAATACATTCATTACATAGAGAAGAAACTATCTATCGTCGTATCATCAAACAGCTAGTTCATTTATGAGTATCTTCTTATCCCTACTCCCCATCCTCCTACTCATCGTGCTGATGGTAGGCTTCAAGATGCGTGGCGACTGGAGCGCAGTGTGTGCGCTCCTAACGGCAGTAGCAGTAGCGCTCTTTGCCGTCCCCAATATGGAAGGCTTCGGGGCTATAGCCGAGGACTTCGGGCCAGTGTATGTCTTCTGGGCATTTGTCGAGGGGACACTCAAGGCGGTCTTCCCGATCTTGATCATCATCATGATGGCGATCTACAGCTACAACATTCTCCTTGAGAGCAAGCAGATCGATGTCATCAAGCAGCAGTTCACGGGCATATCCAGCGACAAGCGCATCCAGGTGCTACTTATCGTCTGGGGCTTCGGCGGACTTCTCGAGGGTATGGCAGGCTTCGGCACGGCAGTAGCCATCCCAGCAGCCATCCTTATCGGACTTGGCTTCAAGCCTGGATTCTCTGCCCTAGTCTCTCTGATCGGGAACAGTGTGGCGACAGGCTTCGGTGCTGTCGGCGTACCGGTAATTACCCTTGCCAAAGAGGCGCATGGTAGCGACGTTAGTGCCTCGCTGATCCAGATCGTAGCGGGAGACGTAGTGCTACAATTGACCGTGCTGATGTTCATGATCCCCTTCGTCATCCTCTATCTGACAGACACGAGCAAGAAGTATATCATCCCAAATATCCTGCTTACCATAATGGTGGGCGGTATATCTCTCGTGGCACAATTCGCAGCAGCCTACTGGATCGGCGCAGAGACACCCGCCATCATCGGTAGTATCGCATGTATCATCTTCCTCGTGAGCTATGCCAAGATCACAGAGCCTAAGCGCGAAGCCCCTGCATCGAAGCTTACAGGTGCACAGCTCGGCAAGGCGTGGGCGGTATATGGCTGTATCCTATTCTTCATCCTGCTCGCCAGTCCGCTCTCAGGCCCCATCAGTGCTTTCCTCAAGGAAACACTCGTATCCAAGATACACCTGCCCATCTATGCCGAAGGCAAAACATTCAACTTCGGTTGGCTCTCGAACGCAGGGCTTATGCTCTTCCTCGGTGCTTTCATAGGTGGAATGATACAGGGCGTTAGTGTGAGTAAGCTATTCGGCATACTCGGTCAGACCGTTGTGAAGCTCAACAAGAGCGCCGTCACTATCATTAGTCTCGTAGCGATGAGTGCCGTGATGTCACACGCGGGTATGATCGAATGTATCGCCAATGCTCTAGTAGCAGCTACTGGCTCACTCTATCCTCTATTTGCCCCTCTCGTAGGTGCGATCGGGACATTTGCCACAGGTAGCGACACCAGCTCCAATATCCTATTCGGCAAACTCCAGGCGAATGTTGCAGACCAGCTAGGCATGAATAAGTCTTGGCTCGCAGCTGCCAATACAGCAGGCGCCACCGGTGGTAAGATTATCTCCCCACAGAGTATCGCTATCGCTACGGCATCCTGCGACCAGCAAGGACAGGAGGGGGCTATACTCCGCTCGGCTCTACCCTATGCCCTATTCTATGTCATCATAGCAGGCATCACGGTCTACTGCTTCTCAGCGTATGCCCTCTAAAGAGAAAGAGCTAACCCTCCTTCTCTAAAACACTGATTCCCCAGCAAGCAAAGTCATGATATGCTTGCTGGGGAATCTTCTATCCACCTATCCCATACCCCTCTGCGAGAGACAAGCACCTCACGCAGTATACCGTAGGCTATATGCCCAGTATTCCGAGAGGCTAGAGCAATCACAGAAAATTGATGGATCTTTTAGCCCCAAATGGTAGAACTTTTTTGGGAAAAAGTTCTACCATTTGGGGCTAAAAGATCCATCGTTTTCCGCCAAAAGTTCTATCACTTTTCTACCACTACTGCTCCCTATCTCTAGAAGGATCGCAACAAAAGAAGCGCCTCCTCTAGACATTCATCTAGAGGAGGCGCTTACTTCGTCGGGATACCAGGATTCGAACCTGGGACCCCCTGCTCCCAAAGCAGGTGCGCTAACCGGACTGCGCTACATCCCGAAGGTGCATTAGAGGTGTTGTTTTCTCTCGTTTGCGATGCAAAAGTACGAAGAATTTTCGTTCCTGCAATAGCTAACACGAAAAACTTTGAGACATTCCTAGAAATCCCTACTCAGTAAGTATCTCGGAGACCTATACAGTAAACCACAAGAAGAGAGGATATCATCGATAGAATAGACCAACTCTCCTCCAAGCCTATAGCTTGGTTTGATCCCCCTTGTCCCTCCCGCATTCAGAGCTAGCGCTACCAGTTCCGTGCAGTAATAGCTTTTAGGATGAGCATCGCCAAATGACTGGTCGAACGTAGCACCCGCTGCATACGCTCCTCTAAGATAAGCAAGCACAAGCCCTGGATCCATATCCGAACAGCGATAAAGCCCATAGCGAGATCCGTGGCGGACAAAGCTCGCGAGAGGTTCCCGTACTAGCCCGTCGTGCCCACGATCGTCATCCATCTCCATATGCCAAACCCAGAGACTATCACGCTCATTCGGAAGATACTCCACGATACCCATGTGACTGTACAGCCCATCTGCCGACACACGCGCGCTAATAAGTGGAGAATACCACGCATTGCCGTGGCGTGCCACGACATCTCCCGAGCGCAGTAGTATGCTATCAGGCATTAGAGCTAGAGGCGAATCCTCAGCCTTGTCGCTCTGACAGCCTAATAGCCCGATCAATGCTAGACAGATGGCCAGTCTATCCCACCAGCCACGCTTTGTAATACTCATACCCATTCAGACTAAACCCCTGAGGGGGATCGAGTCCTCCCTCAGGGGCTAGCTATATCCAAATATGGAGGACCGAGACCTACTTCTCTGGAACTAGGCTAACCTTCCACTCGTCATTAACCTTAACGAGTGTAAGCTCTAGAGTATCGGGTTCCGCAGCCTTGCGATCTACGACAGAGACTATAGCAGAGTCCCCACGTAGCTCTTCACTGAGTATCTGTATGTCTACCTCTGCAGGCATGGAGTCCGCCTCTTCGCCTCGTTCACCTAGGCTTTTGGCGAAAGTCAGGAGGCCATTCGTACGCTCATCCGCGTACTTCATCGCCTCATCGTAGTTCTCCTGGCTGAGTGCGGTGGCAAAGTTCTTCGCCACTTCTACGTGCTTCGCGTCGCCACAGCTAGCAAAGGTCAGAAGACCTAGCCCTGCGAGCGACAGTAATAATAGCTTCTTCATAATGTATTATTCTAATGTGAGTAGCTCTTTGTCTTACTTCTTGGCTAGACGTTCCTGCCAAGCCCACGCACTGCGCAGTGTGTCGGCAAGCGTCTCCTGAGCTTTCCAGCCGAGCACCTCATTAGCGTGGCGTGGATCTGCCCATACCTGCTCGATATCTCCCTCTCTACGCCCTACGATGCGGTGAGGCACCTTGACTCCTGTAACCTCTTCGAAGGTGCGGATTAGCTCTAGCACGCTTACCCCACGTCCCGTACCGACGTTGAAAGTCTCCAAACGCGGACTTCCCTTCTCTTCGTCGAGAATACGTCCGATTGCTACGACGTGCGCACGAGCAAGGTCTACTACATTGATGTAGTCACGAATACATGAGCCATCAGGCGTATTATAGTCATCGCCGAAGACGCTTAGCTCAGAGCGAATGCCCGCTGCGGTCTGCGTCAAATAGGGAATAAGATTCTGGGGTACTCCGAGAGGCAGCTCTCCGATCAATGCTGATGGATGTGCCCCTATAGGATTGAAGTAGCGAAGCAGGATAGCCTTGTAGGGAGCACCTGCATAGATAGCATCACGCACGATTTCCTCGTTGATCTGCTTCGTATTGCCATAAGGCGATAGAGCCACTTGAACGGGAGCATTCTCAGTCACTGGCAGATACTCCGAGCTTGGCTGACCATAGACGGTGCAAGACGACGAGAATACGATACCACGTACTCCGTGACGCTCCATAGCCTCCAGCATCACGATGAGCGAGAGGAGATTATTGCGATAGTATTTGAGAGGTTGTTGCACAGACTCTCCGACAGCCTTAGACGCTGCGAAGTGGATGATGCCCGAGATGTCGGGATTCTCTGAAAATATACGCTCTACAGCTGACTCATCATTGCAGTCTGCCTCGTAGAACGTGGGGCGTACACCCGTGATCGCCTCGATACCATCGAGCACCTGTACGTTAGAGTTCGACAGGTTATCCATAGAGACCACACGATAGCCAGCCTGGATAAGCTCTACTGTGGTATGCGAGCCGATGTAGCCCGTACCGCCAGTTACTAAGATTGTTCCTTTCATATTGGAGATTGATTGTTTAGTTCTACACTATGCCTGCGCCAGACTCTGATTGATGCTGTCGATATAGTCAAGTAACTCATCCCTACCCTGACGTTCTTCGCTACTGGTAACGAAGATTGGAGGCAGTTCCTCCCAGCTCTCGAGCAGGCGTTGCTTGTATGCCTCTACATTGCTTGCCAGACGTCCCTTGCTCAGCTTGTCTGCCTTCGTAAACACGAGCGAGAACGGCACGCCATTTTCTCCAGCCCACTCGATAAACTCCAGGTCTATCTTCTGTGGTTCGTGCCGACAGTCCAGCAGAATAAATAGATTAGTCAGCTGTGGACGCTCTAGGATGTAATCCTCGATGATGGACTTGAGGCGTTCGCGGTTAGCCTGCCCTACTCGTGCGTAGCCATAGCCGGGCAGGTCTACTAGATGCCATTCCTTATTGATGAGAAAGTGATTAATCAGCTGAGTCTTGCCAGGCTTCTGCGATGTCATCGCCAGCCCTTTGTGCGCGGTAAGCATATTGATAAGGCTTGACTTACCTACGTTACTACGCCCGATAAAGGCATACTCAGGCAAATGCGTATCCGGACATTTGTGAACGTCCATATTGCTAATGACAAACTCTGCACTCTTGATGATCATAATTCTCTAACTGCTGATTCCTTGCAAAGATACGCATTCCGCCTATATGTCAGCATTATCACCCAAGACTTCGCAGGGCAACCGCATCAAAATACAAGCGCTATCTTTGTAAGCATGAAATACTTCGAGACTATCCCAGATCCACGCGTATTAGGCCGCTGTAAATATAGATTGTGTGACATCCTATTCATCGCCCTTGCAACATATGTTTG
>JBHACZ010000040.1:0-32308 GCA_041854825.1 Porphyromonas sp.
CCACCACGCCTGGAAGGCGGGACTCGCGACGAACTGCCCCACGGCCTCCTCATCATAGCCAAGGCGCAGCAGGACGCGCCTCCACACGACATCCGTCCCCACGGTTGCCAGGGGCATATTGATCCCGTGGAGTGCCATCCAATCTACTTCACGCTCCCAGCGCGCCCAGTCCCAGAAAGCCATCGAATAGGAATAGGTACAGTAGTTGAGGTAATACCGCTTCGTCAGTTCGGTACTCTGGCGCAGGGGGCTGTCTACTCGAGGCAACGTGCGGGGGAGCGTCACCCGCATTCTGTCCCAAGTGATCAGCTCATGAGCATACCGACGCAGATACCAATGGAAGCCGACCGAGAGTGAAATATCATTCGTCCCCCGAATGGCAATGCGCTTGCCTCGCTGGGCGATCTCGAAAGTCTCCTCTCCCTGTGTCGCCGGGATATACTCCAGGACGAAGTCGCCCGAGCGTCCACCTGTCACTCTATCGATGAGATCATAGACAGGCGAGCGGTGCGCGCTTGCCCGCCCAGGCATTTGCTCCGCATCCGATTAGGAGGATGAGGGCTAGTAGTCGTGTTAGTCTTCGTAGTGTCATAGCGCAAATGTAGGGAATTATCCGCAAGGTGCCTCAATGCTTAGAAAGCAGCCACTAGAGACAGCCGTGCAGTCTCTAATCATCTCCGTCTCACACGCCCAGCTAAGCGAATGCGCATCTCCCTCTCCAGTGGTCTCGGCTCGGAGATTCATCCTGGGGCAAGTCCCCGACTTACCTTGTCCTATCTCTAGACCAAAGTTTGGATTACATAGACCAAACTGTGGTTTATATAGACCAGGCTTTGGTCTATGTAATCCAAACTTTGGTCTAGAGATATGTCACCTTATCTCCTCCCTTTATTCTTCGGCTATCCCCTACTCTCATCCTTTATAGCCTAAGGCACGTCGCTCATTAGACCTGGGACAACCGAAACCCCAGAGCAGATAAATAATATCATGCGTGAGGCTATGCCATAGGAGCATGCTCCTGTAGCATAGCCTCACGCATTGAACGGGGGAAGGCTAGACCTTAGTCGAATAGGTCAAGCAAGATACCGTCAGAGACAAATATCCCTTCGTCCGTCAGACGTAGCACGCCCTCATGCACCTCGACACGACCTGCAGAGAGATGCGGAGCGCAAGCAGAGAGCAGGCGCACACGTGCCTCAGTGCCGAAGCGGGCTTCGTAGTCAGCAAGGTCAATGCCCCACTGAGTGCGCAGGCGCGTCATGATATATTCGTGCCTTAGGTCGGTCTCGGAGAGGGGTTCACTCTCTAGGGGGCATTCGCCCCGCTCAAGAAGCGCCTCGGCATAGCGGTCGATAGAGGCAACGTTGTGCCGGCGCACCGCTCCGTCGAAGCTGTGCGCTGAGGGACCTAGCCCGATGTAGGTATCTCCCTGCCAGTAGCCCGTATTGAGACGGGCGTAGTGCCCAGGCAGGGCAAAGTTCGACACCTCATAATGCTCATAGCCCGCGCCTCGTAGCTCGGTGATCAGGTGCGTAAAGAAAGCCAGGCTATCATCCTCGGAGACCTCGGAGACGACCCCCTTGTCGCGCAGGCGTGTCAGCGGTGTACCCTCCTCGTAGATGAGGTGGTAGGCAGAGATGTGGGGAATGCCGAGGGCAAGGATACGGGCGACATTATCCGCCCAAGTCTCGAGCGTCTGCCCTGGAAGTCCATAGATAAGGTCTAGACTTAGCTCCGTAATGCCTACTGCGCGGAGCATCTCGACGGCTCTATAGACTTGGTCACGCGTATGGCGACGATTGAGGAACGTGAGATCTTCGTGCTGGAAGCTCTGTACCCCCATACTCACACGCCACAAGCCTAGACGCGCGAGTGCCTCGGCATATTCGGGGGTGATATCATCGGGGTTACACTCTATCGTTCGTTCGCCTGTGGGAGAGATGGGGTACAACTCGCCTAAGCGAGTGAAGATACGCTCCAGGTCTTCAGGCGAGAGAAGCGAAGGCGTCCCACCGCCGAGGTAGATATGCTCTAGGCATTCACCCTCGGGCAGTTCTCTACGCCGAAGCTCCATCTCTCGAAGCAAAGCCTCGACGTAGCGCGCACGCAGAGCTAGACGCGTCTGGGTGTAGAAATCGCAGTAACTACAGCGCTGAGCGCAGAAAGGGACGTGGATATATAGGTTCATCTGTCGTGAGGTGACATCTAGTAATGCTAAAAGAAAACAGACACGGAGGAAACTGCTCTCTACGGCTCGATGCCGAGAGCGTCTTCCTCCGTGTCTGAGTGAGGTGCAGTGCTAGCGGCTCTCTGTCAGCGCAGAGGTCGCATGGTGATTGGCAAGGTTGAACTCTACCCCCAGCACGCAGGGCGTAGACACCCCATAGCTATTAACCGCCTCGACACCTAGCTCTAGGCAATCACCCTCGGCAAAGTCAGCGATGCGCAGGGCACAGCTCGTCGTCTGAAGCCCCTGCACGAGTAGCTCGCTCTCACGCTTGCCATCGGGGTGGGTCGTCGTCGCCCACACACGGTAGGTCGTATGCTCGTCTGTGTCGGGAGGCATCAGCCAGCTCAGCGTCAGACGCTTGCCACTGACAGAGACCTTGAGATCACGGGGAACGCCGGGCTTCTCTGGCTCTCCAGCACGTAGGGCTAGAGGTAGTGCCGTATGGCGAAAAGCATCCTGAATCAGCATGCGCAGACGAGGCTGAGCAGGACCGATATTCGCCTCACGAAACATGCTCACACCACCCGCCTTGTGCGTGCGGGCGATATTGATTTGGTCACGGATCACCTCGGGAGCCCAGGGGTTCTTATCTTCCTTCGGGTCTACACGGTAAGGCGCTAGACCTGCTACCACAGGCACATAGCGCCCGACGGTCGCCATCCAGTCGATGAGGAACGGCTCATAGAGATGATCTCGGTAGTACATCATCGGAGCGACGAAGTCTACCAGACCGCGCTTCGCCCAGGTCTCTACATCTTGGTGGACGCTCTCATAAGCCGTCCAGCCGTGCGGACGACCAAGGTCAGGGAGCTTGCGAAGCTTACCTAGCGGCGCAACGCTAATCTGAATATGTGGCGCCACCTCGGCTACCGCCACCTGGATCTCCTCTAGCTGGTGGGTGAGGTTGCCTCTTCGCCATTGCTCCCTACTCTGCCCATTGCCATAGCGGGCATAGCTCACACGGTCATTGAAGCTCTCCGCCTCCTCAGGGTAGCGGAAGTAATCATAGTGAAGCCCATCGACCGCATACCGCTTGGCGATATCCGCCGATAGCTCGGCGATATAGCGACGTACCTCTGGGAGACCGGGGTCGAGATGACGTGTGCCCTTGTGGGAGATCGCCCAGCTGGGATTGCGCTGCATGATAGGGTGCGGACGCTGACGAGACGAAGCCAGAGGATAGGTTACGATCCAGGCATGAAGCGCGAGACCACGACGATGACAAGCCTCGATAGCGAAGGCAAGCGGGTCATAGTCGGGGCGTTCGCCCGAGGAAGTAAAGACACGCGAGAACGGTTCGCTATCGCTGTAGTAGGTAGTATTGCCCGAGAGACGTGCCTGGAAGAAAACGGTATTGTATCCATCCGACGCAAGGCGATCGAGGATACGCTCCAGCTCTTGCTTCTGACGGCGAATACCATCGGGAGTGTCCGCCTTGGTACGTGGCCAGTCCAGCCCATATGCCGTCGTCAGCCATACAGCACGCATCTCATGACGGATGCTGTCGCCCACAGGAGGACGCCACGCCGTGGGAGGTGGTGGCACATGCACACGCACCGGCTCTGCGGGAACCTCGGCAAGGTGCTGCTTCTTAGCCCCACACCCCGAGAGCGCCAGCACGAAAGCCAGTGAGAGGGCTGCGAGACTATAGCTCCTCATCCACATAAGAGATGTTGTCGATCAGGCGCACCTGACCGCAGAAGACCGTGACACATCCATAGGGACGTGCGCTGTCCGTCCAGGCATCGATCGACTCAAGCGTATCGACATCGACGATCTCGTAGTACTCGACGCGTAGCTCGGGGACAAGGTTGATCTGATTCGTCACCCACTCTGCCAGCTCGCGGGGAGACATAGAGGTGCGGAGGTGACGACTCGTCTCGAGAATGCGATAGATAGAGGGAGCGATAGCACGCTGCTCAGCGGTGAGACGCACATTGCGACTGCTAAGGGCGAGCCCATCCGCTTCGCGGACGATGGGGCAAGCCACTATCTCTACAGGGCTACCAATGAGACGGCACATGGCACGAATGACGGCTACCTGCTGGAAATCCTTCTCTCCGAAGAACGCCACATCGGGACGTACTATATCGAAGAGGCGACTCACCACCTGCATCACACCTGCGAAGTGACCAGGACGATGTGCGCCCTCCATCACTTCGGCCACACGCCCTACATCTAGAGGCTCTGCCTCTTGTCCCTCTGGATAGATGACCTCGACTGCGGGATGGAAAACAGCGTGAGCACCTGCCTTCTCCAGACGCTCAGCATCTGCCTCGAACGTCCGTGGATAGGTCTCGAGATCTCGGAGGTCATTGAACTGCGTGGGATTGACAAACACGCTCACCACACACACATCACACTCACGGAGCGCACGCTCCACCAGACTAACATGCCCAGCATGGAGCGCTCCCATCGTAGGCACGAAGCCTACACGCAGTCCCTCGGCACGTCGCTCTGCGACGAATGCCTGAAGACCTGCTATATCATTGTATATATACATCTCTCGATTTACTTGCGCTTGAGGTCGCCACTGGCGATGAGCCACTCGGCGATCTGCACGGCATTGAGGGCTGCGCCCTTTTTGATTTGGTCAGCAACGCACCAGAAGGCGATGCCGTTGGGGTTCGTTAGATCCTTGCGAAGGCGACCGACGTAGACGGGATCTTTCTCCGCGATGAATAGAGGCATGGGATACACCTGGTCGCTGGGATCATCCTGCAGCACCAGCCCAGGAGCCGAGCGGAAGGCTTCGCGCACCTCGTCTAGCTCTAGAGGGCGTTCGGTCTCTACCCATATGGCTTCGCTGTGGGCGCGCGTCACGGGGACGCGGACACAGGTAGCACTCACAGCGATATCGCTGTGCATGATCTTGCGGGTCTCGTTGTACATCTTCAGTTCCTCCTTGGTATAGTCACCATCGGCGAAAACATCGATCTGAGGGATGAGGTTGTACCCAAGCTGGTAGGCGAACTTCTCCACCGTAGGCTCCTTGCCCTCGGCGATCTCGCGCGTCTGTCGGTCTAGCTCTGCCATACCCGTAGCACCTGCACCGCTAGCCGCCTGATAGGTCGCCACATGCACGCGCTTGATATGCGAGAGGCGTTCGATCGCCCCTAGGGCTACGACCATCTGGATGGTCGTGCAGTTAGGATTGGCAATGATACCGCGAGGGCGAACGAGCGCATCGGCTGCATTCACCTCGGGCACTACCAGAGGCACATCCGCCAGCATACGGAAGGCACTTGAGTTGTCGATCATCACGGCACCGTGCTTGGTAATTGTCTCGGCATACTCGAGTGACACACTGCCACCCGCTGACACGAAGGCAATATCTATTCCCTCGAAGTCATCGCCATGACGAAGCTCACGGACAGTGTATTCCTGCCCGCGAAACTTAATAACCTTGCCAGCAGAACGTGCCGAAGCAAACAGCTCTAGACGACTTATCTTGAAAGACGGACGTTCGCTCAGCACCCGCAGGAACTCTTGTCCCACGGCTCCGCTCACGCCGACGATAGCTATATTCATCTTTGTTCTCTATAATTATGATTCGTATCTGGCGACAAAGGTACGGAATTGTACGGGATGCCCGTGCGCTAGGAGACCATATTATATAGGCGTGCCGAATGAAGCACATCACACAAGCCCTACTGCACCTATCCCCCCAGGATAAAGCGACTCCACCATACAAGCGGGAAGAAATCCCCGACTACACGTAAGCGATCTGTATCCCAAACTTTGGTATATGTATCCCAAAGCTTGGGACACATAGACCAAGCCTTGGGATACATAGACCAAAGCGTGGTCTGTAGATGGATCAAGATAATGGGGAGGCTTGGTATAGAGAGAGAGGGGAACTTCCCATCAGGCAAACCCGCCCCCTGCATCTCCGAGTAGAACCAGCGACCGCACCGCCCAGCCCCTATATGCCTAGACAGGGATATAATAGAAGAGCCCCCACCGAGATGCCTAGGGCATCGCAGTGGGGGCTCACTATATCTAGGGATTAGCGTCCTCTAGAGAAGTCTCTACTGGGAGGGACTACTAAGAGAGCTTTTCCTTGAGGGCTGCGAGAGCGTCGAGGTCACCGAGCGTAGCGCGCTCCGTAGCGGCATTAGCAGAAGCTACTGCTGCGCTAGCGTTGTTTTCCTTGCGACGAGACTCCTGGCGCTCTGCACGCTGCTCAGCCTTGTTGAGATCTTCGTACACACGGCTGTGAGATACGATGATACGCTTGCTGTCGCGGTTGAATTCAAGCACCTTGAACTCTAGGACATCGCCCTGAGCTGCCTGACCGCCATCCTGCTTCACGAGGTGACGTGGCGTAGCGAATGCTTCTACACCTTCAGCGAAAGTGATCACAGCACCCTTCTCTACTACTTCGCTCACAGTACCCTGGTGTACAGTACCTACGCGGAATAGACCTTCGAAGGCTTCCCATGGGTTCTCTTCACACTGCTTGTGACCGAGGCTGAGGCGACGATTCTCGGTGTCGATCTCGAGCACCTGAATATCGAGCATAGCACCAACGGTAGTGAACTCGTTGGGGTGCTTCACCTTCTTCGTCCAAGAGAGGTCGCTGATGTGTACAAGACCATCGATACCTTCCTCGATTTCTACGAATACGCCGAAGTTAGTGAAGTTGCGTACGCGACCCTGGTGGCGTGAGCCAACTGGGAAACGCGTCTCGATACCAGCCCATGGATCTTCCTTGAGCTGCTTGAGACCAAGGCTCATCTTACGATCTTCGCGGTCGAGTGAGAGGATTACCGTCTCGATCTCGTCACCTACGTGGAGGAAGTCCTGAGCCGTGCGGAGGTGCTGCGTCCATGACATCTCTGACACGTGCACGAGACCTTCTACACCTGGAGCGACTTCTACGAATGCACCGTAGTCAGCCATCACAGTTACCTTACCCTTCACCTTGTCACCAACCTTGAGGTTGGCATCGAGGGCATCCCATGGATGTGGCTGGAGCTGCTTGATACCGAGAGCGATACGCTTCTTGTTCTCATCAAACTCGAGGATAACCACGTTGATCTTCTGATCAAGCTCTACCACTTCGCTTGGGTGAGACACGCGACCCCATGAGAGGTCCGTGATGTGTACGAGACCATCTACGCCACCGAGGTCGATGAAGACACCGTAGGTCGTGATATTCTTAACCACACCTTCGAGGATCTGACCCTTCTCAAGCGTACCGATGATCTTAGCCTTCTGAGCTTCGAGTTCGGCTTCGATGAGAATCTTGTGAGATACCACGACGTTGCGGAAGTCAGGATTAACCTTAACGATCTTGAAGTCCATGGTCTTATCCACGTACATATCGTAGTCGCGGATAGGACGAACGTCGATCTGGCTACCAGGAAGGAATGCCTCAGTACCGAAGATGTCCACGATGAGACCGCCCTTCGTGCGGCACTTAACGTAACCCTTGATAACTTCGTCCTTCTCGAGTGCCTCATTGACACGCTCCCATGAGCGTGCTTCACGAGCACGACGATGGCTCAGCACGAGCTGACCCTTCTTGTCTTCCTGCGATTCAACGAAGACTTCTACTTCGTCACCCACCTGCAGGTCGGGGTTATAACGGAATTCTGAAGCAGCCACCGTAGCTTCGCTCTTGAAGCCAACGTTGATTACTACTTCACGCTTGCTAATGCTAGCAACCTTACCGATAACAACTTCATTCTGCTTGATGCTGTTAAGGGTGTTGTCATAAGCAGCTTCCTGCTCCTGACGAGACTTTGAGCCGAGCACATCGCCCTTCTCAAACACATCCCAGTCGAAACCTTCGACGGGCTGGATGTTTAGTTTACTCATAATTAATACTGTAATTGAACACTCTCTTAATGGGTGAGACTTTATACGAATTCTCTCTCATTTGATTGGGTGCAAAGGTACGCATTTATCTCGGAATAACAGCACACTACGTCTGCAAAAACTTCCACAGGCAGAGCTATAAGCACCCTACCCCACTCCTCCCTCCATCCGACGACACATATTGGGGGATATCCCGATGGCATCTAGCCTCCTGCTAGCGACCTAGTCCGAGGCAATGCCTAAGGGCTGATACCTGCTGCTGCCAGATCCCAACGCTGCTGGCACGTTCGCTCGGAGTAGCGAAATCTGTTATCACAAGGGTTTTGTCTCCGGTAAGCTCAGTAGAACGCAGGCTGAGGTCAAAGTAATCGTCGTTCGTAATCCAGTGAAAACGCACATGCTCCCCCGGGGTAAGCACCTCCATCTTCGCCTCGTCATAGTCATCCTCTGCCCACTGGAACCGCACCACATCATCTGGCGATATATACACATCGCCAGTGATCCACTCACTAAGCCCGAGCTCGGTACTGATCATCCGCCACAGACGATCCTGAGCGACTTTCGTAAGCGTGTATTCGAGCTGATATTGTTCTTTGCCCATATGCACATTTGTACTTTATTAGGTTTCTGAGGGCTAAATTTACACAGGACTTTTGACTTACGCAATAGATTTAGACACTTTTATTCTCCTAGCAGGAATAATTTCATTCAGAACGACAACCCTCATCAATACTCTAATGCCCCGCATCCTCCCAATTCTTACCACACTGAAGCGCAAGACACTAAATTCACACTCGACAGCAGTATGATATACGCCCGAAGCGATAGAGACAGCAGACCAGTTGCTACTTCTCAAAAACGAAACCTGCGCCTTGGCGACTTGATTATCATCCGCAACACATCCAGAAAGAACACAAAGCGACAAACTCGCACAGCCAAGAACTATCTCCCTCATATGCTCATGCGCAAAAGCCCAAGTCTATTGACACGATCTGTAGACCAAAGCTTGGGATACATAGACCAGGCTTTGGATTATGTATCCCAAACTTTGGGATATGTGTCCCAAGGTTTGGGATAGAAGTGATGCACTCTAGGTCGGAGGAATTGCTTTGAGTATTGGATGCGTTTGGGTGGAGTTAGCACGCTTAGCTCGAGTAGAGCGACAAAACGCCATTTCTCACAGAGGCAGACAGTCGCGCTTAGAGGCAGAGAGGACTACCTAGACATCTAGGCAGTCCTCTCCGCTGTATGAGCATAGGCATTCACATGAGCAGGACACTCACGAGCGTACACATGGCGATGGTGAACACGACAGACACGATATGCACCCAGATCCATCTAGAGGGGAATCCGAAGCGTCTCCTTAGTATCACCCCCAGCGGAATAGCGCACAGACCAAGCCCCACGACCGCAAGGGTAATGATGGTATTTAGGTCGAGATATAGCCCGACACTAAAAAGTAGCGCGATAGACAGACAAGACGTCAGCGTGATCAAGAGTGCCCTGTAGTACATTGTCCCAGATGTAACGTGAACTCAATAGCTTCGTTTGCTTTCTCCCAGCAAAGTTATCAATTTATTTTGTCCGCACATCATATCTTTCGGACAGATGCAGAAATAGATAGGTGCAGAATTTGGATTCCCCTGTAGACAACTAAATAACACGTCACACTCCCAAGGCTGAAATCCTCTCCTAGACCTGCCCGACCTCACGTATCCCCCAGTGTATAACTACGCCACGCCCCAGCGCGCACCAAATGAGGCAATAGATCATGTAGGTTAAATTCGTACCTTTGCGTACAGAAAAGAATTGTATGAAGAATATCCGTAATTTCTGCATTATAGCGCATATTGACCACGGTAAGAGCACCCTGGCAGACCGCCTTCTAGAGACGACGCAGACCGTCTCGGGCAAAGATCTACAAGCTCAGGTCCTAGACAATATGGATCTGGAGCGCGAGCGTGGCATCACCATCAAGAGCCACGCCATTCAGATGAACTACCAGTACGAGGGGACTCCCTACGTGCTGAACCTCATCGACACCCCAGGGCACGTGGACTTCAGCTACGAAGTCTCACGCTCTATCGCTGCCTGCGAAGGCGCACTGCTCATCGTGGATGCTGCACAGGGCATCCAGGCACAGACCATCAGCAACCTCTACATGGCTCTGGAACATGATCTAGAGATTATCCCCATCGTCAATAAGGTAGACCTCCCTAGCGCAATGGTCGAGGAGGTAGAGGATCAGATCATCGAGCTACTCGGATGCAAGCGCGAGGAGATCATCCGTGCCAGCGGTAAGACGGGTATCGGAGTAGACGAGATCCTGCGCGCTATCATCGAGCGCGTGCCAGCTCCTGAGGGAGATCCCGATGCACCGCTACAGTGCTTGATCTTCGACTCTGTGTTCAATCCCTTCCGTGGTATCATCGCTTACTTCAAGGTCGTCAATGGTACGATCCGCAAGGGCGATATGGTCAAGTTCATCGCCACGGGCAAGGAGTACGATGCCGACGAGATCGGCGTGCTACGCCTCGACATGGTGCCTCGCAACGAGATCAGCACAGGGGATGTAGGCTACATCATCTCAGGGATCAAGACCAGCAAGGAGGTCAAGGTCGGCGACACCATCACGCACGTCAAGGACGGAGCTAAGGAGGCTATTGCGGGATTTGAGGAAGTGAAGCCCATGGTCTTCGCTGGTCTCTACCCGATCGAGAGCGAAGACTTTGAGAACCTGCGTGCTTCGCTGGAGAAGCTCCAGCTCAATGACGCCTCGCTGACCTTCCAGCCCGAGAGTTCTGCTGCACTAGGCTTCGGCTTCCGATGCGGATTCCTCGGACTGCTACATATGGAGATCATTCAGGAACGTCTCGACCGAGAGTTTAATATGAACGTGATCACCACCGTGCCGAACGTCTCGTACAAGGTCTATGACAGGAAGGGCAACTGCACCGAGGTACACAATCCCTCTGGTCTACCCGACCCCACCCACATCGAGCATATTGACGAACCCTATATCCGTGCCTCGGTCATCACGACCACAGCCTACATCGGCCCCATCATGACTCTGTGTCTCGGCAAGCGCGGACAGCTCGTCAAGCAGGAGTATATCTCGGGCGACCGCATCGAGATATTCTATGACATGCCACTCGGAGAGATCGTGATCGACTTCTACGACAAGCTCAAGAGCATCAGCAAGGGCTACGCCTCGTTCGACTACCATATCAGCGACTTCCGTCCCAGCAAGCTCGTCAAGCTCGACATTCTCCTCAACGGCGAACCCGTCGATGCCCTCTCTACACTTACCCATGCAGACAATAGCGTGGGCTTCGGTCGCCGTATGTGTGAGAAGCTCAAGGAGCTTATCCCACGCCAGCAGTTCGACATTGCTATCCAGGCAGCCATCGGTGCTAAGGTCATCGCTCGCGAGACCATCAAGGCCGTCCGCAAGGACGTTACTGCCAAGTGCTACGGCGGTGACGTATCTCGTAAGCGTAAGCTCCTCGAGAAGCAGAAGGAGGGTAAGAAACGCATGAAGCAGATCGGTACGGTGGAGGTGCCTCAGAAGGCATTCCTAGCTGTGCTCAAGCTCGACTAAGCCATGGCTGAGACGACTAAGAAAGGCGGACGCAAGTCCACAACTCGCAAGCCCGAGGCGATGATCTCTATCGACGGGCGTATGCCTCCACAGTCACCGGACTTCGAGGTCGCTGTGCTCGGGGCTATTCTCCTAGAGCCTGATGCGTACAGCCGTGTAAGTGAGATCCTCTCGCCCGAGATGTTTTATGTCAAGGCGCATGAGGAGATTTATCGTGCGATGACTAAGCTATCGCTCGACCAGCGACCTCTCGACTACCTGCAGGTGAGCGAAGAGCTTCGCCGTATGGAGAAGCTAGAGGAAGTCGGTGGTATGCTCTACCTGACGGGACTCACGCAGAAGGTCATGAGCGCCTCGCATATCGAGTCGCACGCCATGACGCTTGCCAAGAAAGCCCTTAGCCGTCGTCTTATTGGGTTCTCCAGCGAGATCCTCAAGGATGCCTACGACGATGTCGAGGATGTCGCCGAGCAGCTACAGCGCGCCGAGGGGAAGCTCTTCGAGATCGCGCAGAATAAGGACAGCAAGGACTTCCAGGAGCTGGCTCCCCTGCTGGGCGAAGCGATGCACGAGATCCAGCAGGCAGCCAATCAGAAGACTGGTATCAGTGGTCTAGCCTCAGGCTTTCGCGGGATCGATGAGATGACCAGCGGATGGCAGAATAGCGATCTCATCATCATTGCTGCACGTCCTGCCATGGGTAAGACAGCTTTCGTCGTGTCGATGGCTAGGAATATGACGATGGACTATGGTTTTCCTGTCGCGCTCTTCAACCTTGAGATGAGTGCCGTACAGCTCGTCAAGCGTGTCCTCTCGAACGTCTGTGAGATCGATGGGCAGAAGATCAAGAGCGGGCGCCTCTCGGATGACGAGTGGAAGCGTCTGACCTCTCAGCTTCAGCTACTGGAGTCCACGCCCCTGTATATCAATGACACGCCTAGCCTCTCAGTCTTCGAGCTGCGCAGTAAGGCGCGTCGCCTCGTTCGTGACCAGGGCGTGCGCATGATCATCATCGACTATCTCCAGCTGATGAATGCTAGCGGGATGGGCTTCGGCAATCGTGAGCAGGAAGTAAGCATTATCTCCCGTTCGCTCAAAATGCTTGCCAAGGAGCTCAAGATACCTATCATCGCCCTCTCCCAGCTCAATCGTGGCGTGGAGAACCGCCAAGGTGATGCCAACAGCAAGCGTCCTCAGCTCAGTGACCTGCGTGAATCGGGAGCCATCGAGCAGGATGCCGATATCGTGTGCTTCATCCACCGCCCAGAGTACTACAAGATCACCCAAGACCCCACGACAGGCGCAGACCTACGTGGCATCGGGGAGTTCATCATCGCCAAGCATCGTAACGGACCTGTAGGGGATGTTCGCCTAAGGTTCAAGAGCGACTACGCCAAGTTCACCAACGAAAACGAATCCCCCTTCCAGCGCGCCGCCTCATCCAAGGGTGATGGCGGGATGAAGCGCAGAGCATTCGGAGCGGGGACTACCCCACCAGCTACTGGCGCAGTGCCTCCGATGGATGCTCCCGCCATGCCAGACTTTGACAACCCTGGACCCGATCCGCTCTCTGGGCACTTCGACAAGCCCCCTTTCGCGAATTAAATGTGCGAGCCGTAGCATAGGCATTCCCCGTGCTACGGCTCACATCACTCATGTATCATAGCAGTCTCGACTCCATCAGACTCCCTATCCAATGTTTCATCCCGACCATCACCTCCGCATAGCCCGCCTTCAGGAGCTAATGCGCCAGCAAGGTGTCGATGCACTCCTAGCATCGTCCAATGTCAATCTATACTACCTCTTCGGTCAGATCTACTCGGGCGTGGCGCTCGTACCTAGCTCGGGTGCACCGCTCTACCTCATACGCCGTCCACAGAGCTACGGCACGATGGAGGGCGTGCATTATATCCGCAAGATCGAGGATCTCGCTTCGCTCATCGACACCTCTAGCATCGGCACGATCGCTCTAGAGCTTGACGAGCAGAGCTACGCCGATATACAACGTCAGCACAAGATATTCCCCTCTGCCACCCTAGCCAATGGCACGAGCCTCCTACGCTCTGCCCGAATGCTCAAGACCCCCACAGAGATCTCTGCCATCCGCACAGGTGCAGAGCGCCACATGGCGGTCTATCGTGAGGTAGCTGGGCTGTACCGCGCTGGGATGACCGACGTAGAGCTTCAGGTCGAGATCGAGCGTGTGATGCGCCTCTCGGGTTCGGTCGGTGTATTCCGCACCTTCGGCTCAGCGATGGAGATCCACATGGGGAGCCTAATCGCGGGCGACAATGCTAGCGCAGCCTCGCCATACGACTTCGCCATGGGGGGGGCAGGTAGCGACGCTTTGCCCCTCGGGAGCAATGGTACACCCCTAGTCGAGGGAATGAGCGTGATGATCGATATGGCAGGCAACTATGGTCCCTACCTCACAGACATGACGCGCACCTTCTCCATCGGTCGCCTCTCGGACGAAGCCTACCGCCTGCACGAGCTCAGCCGTCGCATGCATCGCGAGATCATGCAGACTGCTACCCCTGGCACGACCTGCGCAGAGCTATATACGCGCAGTCTGGAGCTTGCCGAGGCAGAGGGCGCAGGAGCGAATTTCATGGGACTCGGTCAGCAGGCGCAATTCGTCGGGCATGGTCTCGGGCTTCAGATCAATGAACTGCCCGTACTGACGGGACGCAGTCGCGATGTCCTTACGCCTGGGATGGTGATTGCTTTCGAGCCGAAGTTCGTCTTGCCCCACGTGGGCGCTGTCGGCGTGGAGAATACTTACCTCATCACCGAGACAGGCGTAGAGAATCTCACGCCCCTTGCTGATGAGATCATCGACCTCACCGCCTAACCAATGCACACGATGAAAACTACAGCAATGTATGCGGGGTCATTCGACCCCTTCACTCGCGGACACGCGGACATAGTCGAGCGCGGACTTGGGCTATTCGACAAGGTCATCATCGCCATCGGGATCAACGAAAGCAAGCGCTGTCGCTTCACCAGCGACGAAAGGCTCTTTCAGATTCGTCGCTACTATGCGGACAATCCCCGCGTCGAGGTGCTGACCTACGATGGGCTGACCGTCAGCTTCGCCCAGGAGATGGGCGTCGGCTTCCTCCTACGTGGCGTGCGCTCCAGCACTGATATGGAGTACGAACGGACGCTCGCCGACCTCAATCGTCACATCGCACGCATGGAGACCGTCCTGCTTCCCGCTCAGCAGCAGCTATCGCATATCAGTTCGACAGTGGTGCGTGAGCTACTCAACTTCGGTGGCGACGTCACCGACTTCCTACCTTTAGGCTTCAGCCTGGAGATCCCTTCAGAGACTTCACTAGATTAAATACGAGATTATGAAATGGCTTAATAGAAACGACGACCGGTCAAACTTCGAAGACCGCCGTGGTCGCTCCTCGGGCGGGGGTAGCAAATTCGCCCTCGGTGGTATCGGTGGCATCATCGTCATCGTCATCGCGCTCTTCCTAGGCAAAGATCCCAGCCAAATGCTTCAGATGGCAGAGGGTCTCGGAGGCACTGTAGGGGGAGGACAGACGGAGGTCGTAGACCCCGCCAAGGCTACTGCTCACGAGGAATGGAAAGACTTTACCCTCGGAGTATTCAATAGTTGCAACGACGTGTGGGCAGATATTTTCCGAAACCAGCTAGGTCAGCAGTACAGCAAGCCCACCCTCGTCGCCTTCACCGACCAGACCGTCTCGGGCTGTGGTGGTGCATCGAGCGCCATGGGACCTTTCTACTGCCCTGCGGATACGAAGGTATATATAGACTTGTCGTTCTTCCGCGAGCTGGCAGAGCGTTTCCGCGCTCCTGGTGATCTAGCTATGGCGTACGTCACTGCCCACGAGGTGGGGCATCACGTCCAGCATCTCCTCGGCATTACCGATCGCGTCCATGGCATGCAGGGACGCATTAGTCAGGCAGAGTACAATAAGCTGAGCGTTCGCCTCGAGCTACAAGCGGACTTCTATGCTGGGCTCTGGGCGCACCAAGCTGCCAAGATGGGCATCATCGCCCTAGAGATCGGCGACCTCGACGAAGCTCTGCGCGCAGCCGAAGCCATCGGTGACGATGCTATCCAGCGTGCGGCACAGGGATACACGGTACCGGACTCGTTCACACACGGCACCTCAGCCCAGCGCGCCCGCTGGTTTCGCCTAGGCTACACCACAGGAGATATTCGTCAGGGCGACACTTTCGCAGCCCGCGATATTTAGGTTGTTTGGGGTCGCTAGACCCTTGCCCGAAAAAAGGTCTATCTTTTTCGGGAAAATGGTGGATGTTTTTGCCCAAAATGATAGAACTTTTTCGGCAAAAACATCCACCATTTTCCCGAAAAAGTTCTACCATTTTTTCGCCCCTCGTAGTACACTCTGAATAAGCGATCTAGGAGCCGACCAAATCACACCCTTGCATCGCCAGCGAGGGATCGATCTCCTAGCAGTCGTTTCCTGTTAGCTCTGCTCGTCGGGCGATTCGTCTACACAGAAAAATCGCCTACTCCTAGTAGCGATATTATTACGACTACTTCTTGGGGGCCCAAATATTGGCGCTGAACGTATGCTCGAGTACCTCTCCATTAGAGAGAGTTATCGAGAGCTTCATCTCCTGCATCGGCTTGTCTGGTGCTTCGGTCAAGACCATCTCGAACACCTGATACGCATAAGGCTGTGACGATGTCCCCAAGGGGATAGAGGCTCGAATCTGAATCTTCTCGAGAGGGAGCACCTGAGCTAAAGCTCTAGAAGAAGCGAAAGCACCCTCGTAGGGACTGGTCTGCAGATAATCGCCAGAGACTTCTTGCTCAAGGAGGCGAAACTTGTAGGTATGGTAGGATACTCGGACGATGTCATTGAGGCTACTGCCCACAGGATGAGTCGCATTATACCCCGAGACACTGGTCAGCGTGATGCCATCCACGCGAGACACACTCATGGCAGGGTGGAAGGCATAGGACAGTAGCTGGGTATTGTGCCCATCTCCTACAGAGTCCGCTAGACGCTGAAACTTAGGATTATCTCGCCCAGAGATCACTTGCCCTAGGAAGCAAACGCGCAGAGGCGTATATTCAGCATTAGGATACTCGGTCTCGGACGAGCCTAGTACTACAAGCCCCCGCTCACGAAGTAGCATAGAGGTATAGTAAGGCGTGGAGATCAGCCCCTTGCCGAGAGGTTCCTCAATCGTTGTGCTGGTGGTCTCTCCACAACCAAGCAAGCCCAGCACTAGGGGCAACGCCCATAGTCTAGTTAGTAACGTCCTCATCGCTCTATTCCCGTTATAATTTTGAAGCTACACACCTTGAGACGAGCTGGATTATTTGAGTTCCTTGATCCCGACACTGAATGTGCGCTCTAGAATCTGCCCATTGGAGAGCGTTACCGTGAGCTTCATCTCTTGCGCAGGCTTGTCGGGAGCTTCTACGAAAGTCAAATGGAACGCTGGGTAGAGATGCTCTGCATGGGGCGAATCGCTCGCGGGGACATTGCCAAAGACCGCGATTTTCTCTAGAGGCAGTACTTGCTCCAGCGTCTTGAGCTTAATGACAGGCGAACCGACCAGGGAGCTGAAGTACTCTGCAGGAGCGGCCTCCTCCACAAGCCGATACTTATAAGTACTGTAAGAGACGCGCACGAGATCATTGAGGCTACTACCTGCAGGATGCGACGCATTATATCCGCTCAGACTCTCTAGAGACATTGCTTTGACATTAGACACAAGCATCTGAGGAAGGACGCCCGACCCTAGACGTTCAGTATTGTGCCCATCCCCGACAGAGTCTGCTAGGCGTCGAAACTGGGGGTTTTCGCGCCCCGAAACTGTCTCTCCCCCGAAGAGGACACAGAGCATCGTACGCTCTGCCTTAAAGCTGGGTCCATCACAAGCGAAGAAAGATCCCTCTATCTCTCGCACTACGATCTCCCGCTCTCGGATGAGCGAGGCAGTATAATAGGGGGTCGAGATCGTGCCCATCCCGATAGGTTCCTCTACGACATTTCCGTTAGGACGGGTGATATCACTACTTCTCTTATCACAAGCATAGACGCTAAGGAGGAGAAGAAGCGCTGACAGCATTTTGATTAGTTTTGATTCCATGGCTTTATATCCATTATGGTAGATAAACAATATTGATAATATCCTTCTTTACCCGAGACTACAGTTGCACGCAAGAGACCTTCAGGCTGAAACGGAATATGCTCACGCGTAGTATCAAACAAGCGATGTGCATTATTGTGATTGGTAGTATCCCCTACAGAGCGAAGAGAGGAACGGTCGAGAACTTCAACACTTGCCACCTTAGGAGGAGTGAGGGCTCTAAGTCCATCGCTGAACATCATGACATCGTCAGACACAGCTTGCTTAGATGCTTCAGAGGCTGTTAGAAGCCTAGAGAATTCGGACGCGGTTTCACGATCTTGAGACAGCCCGAGAGGAGAAGACACAGTGACAGGCTCTTCCTTTTCACAGGAAAAAAGAGCCAAACCGAGGAGAACAGCCACTACAAACTGTCCCCACGCTTTTGCGTTTGTTCGTTTCATAAGTTATTTAGTTTATTTATGAATATGAGCAGCACACATATCACGACACAAAGTTATAAAAACAATCTCTACACCACCATACATTACCCTGCGCAATATCCCCTTCGAGCAGCAGTCACAGCTCCATTCATCACCCGCCACAGGAAGGTGTGCTGATAAATAGTCAGAATCTAGGCTAATAAGCCCTAAAGGATTGCAGTTTGCCTTGTGAAAGCCGAAAAAGATGCGTACCTTTGCCCCCGCAAGCAATGAAGCGTGCATCAAGTAAATCAAGTTAAAGACTAATGGCAACTAAGATTAGATTGCAGCGTCACGGTCGCAAGGCTTATGCCTTCTACAAGATCGTAGTCGCAGACAGTAGAGCGCCACGAGATGGCAAGTTTATTGAGAAGATTGGTACGTACAACCCCAACACCAATCCTGCCACAGTAGACCTGAATTTCGAGCGCGCTCTTCATTGGCTCAGCGTAGGTGCTCAGCCTACGGACACAGCTCGCAACATTCTCTCGGGCGAAGGCGTACTTCTGATGAAGCACCTCCAGGGTGGTATCAAGAAGGGAGCATTCGACGAGGCGACTGCACAGGCAAAGTTCGAAGCATGGAGCAAGAAGCGTGAGGAAGGTCTCAATGGCGTTCGTGAAGGACTCAAGCAGACCAAGCTCAACGCAGCCAAGGCAGTCGCAGAGGCTGAGAAGGCAGCCAACAAGGCTAAGGCAGAAGCCGTAGCAGCTAAGCGTAAGGCAGCCGCCGAAGCAGAAGCCGCTGCAGAAGCTCCCGAAGCTGAGCAGGCAACTGAAGAAGCATCAGCAGAGTAATATAATAGCGTCGCGCACAGGTCACACGCCAGTCACGAACTACAAATCTCGCTGTGTTATGCAGTAAAGACAAGGAGACGGATACGCCACCTAGTCCCGATGAGGGAGGATGGAGCGTGTCCGTCTTTGTCATTACCAGAGGGTAAGACACACACCCTCACCCAGCACGAAGACGGTTTTCATTTCAACTATTAATTCTTATGAAGCAATTTCTACTTCGTATCCTCGTCGCGATCTTCGCATTCGGTCTCGCAGCCGAAGCGCAGGTAACGACCTCGAGCATCAACGGTACTATCAACGATGCTCTGACCAAGGAGGAACTCATCGGAGCATCGGTAGTTGCCAAGCACCTGCCCACTGGTACGGTCTATGGCGCTGCTACCAATGCCAAGGGAAACTTCCTCATCCAGGGTCTTCGCCCCGGTGGTCCTTACACCATCGAGATCTCGTATATCGGTTATCGTACGACGACGATCGAGAAGGTAATGCTTAGTCTCGGTGAGACGGAGACGTTCAACGTCAACCTTCAGGACGATACGCAGGCACTCCAGCAGGTAGTGGTGACGGGTCAGAACCGCAGCGCGCAGTTCAATGCTACGCGTACCGGTGCAGGCTCTAGCTTCAACCGCACGGCTATCGAACGTACCGCCTCTGTAGACCGTAGCCTCTTCGACATCGCCAAGCTCACGCCTCAGGCTGGTATCGCCAGCAATGGTGCTGTGTCTTTCGCTGGTAGCAACAACCGCTACAACAGCTTCCAGATCGACGGTGCTGTCAGCAACGACGTATTCGGTCTCTCTAGCACGGGTACCAATGGTGGTCAGTCTGGCACGACGCCTATCTCTATCGAGGCTATCGATGCGCTCCAGGTCGTGATCGCTCCCTATGACGTACGTCAGAGCGGCTTCACGGGTGGTGGTATCAACGCCATTACTAAGAGCGGTACGAACACCTTCTCAGGATCTGCCTACGGATTCTACAAGGACCAGAACTTCTTCGGCACGACTCCAGGCAAGGACGTCGAGAACCGTGAGAAGCTCGGCACTCAGCATGAGTACACTGCGGGCTTCACGCTCGGTGGTGCGCTCGTCAAGGACAAGCTCTTCCTCTTCGTCAATGGTGAGTACAACGACGAAACTTACCCCACACGCTACCTCCCAGGTGACCCTCTGCAGAAGATCACGCTAGATCAGGCAAATCAGATGCAGCAGAAGTTCATGGATCTGACAGGTGGTTACAACTCTGGTGGCTTCGCTCAGCGTGACGTTCCCCGTCGTAGCTACAAGGCACTCGCTCGCCTCGACTGGAACATCAGCCAGGCACACCGCCTCTCACTCCGCTATAGCTTCCTCGATGCTACGAAGCTCGCGTTTGGCAACTCCGCCAACCGCCTCTACTTCCTCAGCCAGGGCTATACCTTCACCAACCGCACGCACTCTATCGTAGGAGAACTGAACTCTCGCTTCAGCGATAAGATCTCAAACGAGTTCCGCGCTAGCTTCAACAGCGTTCGCGACAACCGTCAGATCGACGCTCCTGCATACCCCCACATCGAAGTACGTATGGGTAGCAACCGTGCTTACCTCGGCAACGACCCTTACTCTGCAGCGAACTCGCTCGATCAGGATAGCTTCACCTTCACGGACAACCTCACGTTCAGCCTCGGTGACCACACGCTCGTAGTGGGTACTCACAATGAGTTCTACCAGATGAAGAACCTCTTCATCCCCCAGTACAATGGTAGCTACGTCTTCTCTACGCTCGAGGACTTCCTCTCACAGGGCACTGCTACGCCTGCAAGACCTAACAGCTATCAGTACACGACTGCCATCGAGAGCGTGACGGGTAGCAAGCGCTATGCGCCTTCATTCGGTGCTGGCCAGCTCGGTCTCTATGTGCAGGACGAATGGAAGATGACGGATCTCTTCCGCCTCACCTATGGTCTGCGCGTGGATCTGCCTCTCTACTTCGATAAGCCTCGCACGAACGATGCGTTCAACAGCTCTGCTGTAGCACTCGCCAATGGCGTACGCAACGACGTAATGCCCTCTAGCAAGCCTCTCTTCTCGCCACGTATCGGCTTCCGCTGGCACACGGACGAGTCGCGTCGCAACCTTATCCGAGGTGGTGCTGGTATCTTCACGGGTCGTGTTCCATTCGTGTGGATCGCCAACAGCTTCGCCAAGACTGGGGTTGAATTCTCTGAAACGCTCCTGAGTGGTACTAGGGCATTCAACAACGCTATTGCCAATGGCTTCGCGTTCAGCCTTGACCCAAACAATCAGTACATCTCTCCAGGCACGACCGAGGTGGACATGGTAACGAGCAACTTCAAGATGCCTCAGACCATGCGCGCCAACCTTGCCTTCGAGTCTATGCTTCCTGGCGACTTCAAGCTCACCCTCGAGGCTATGTACAACAAGACGCTCAACAACATCTACTACCGCAACATCAACCAGGCTCCTACAGGTAGTGTGATTGACCACGGTGGCGTACAGCGTCCTCTCTACAGCAAGGTAGACAACAAGTACACCTACCTCCTCGTCCTCGACAACACCAGCGAAGGTCATAGCTACAGCTTCACGACTCAGCTGTCTAAGGACTTCAACTTCGGTCTCTCGGCTTCGCTCGCCTACACCTTCGGCGAAAGTACGGCTCCTATCGATGGTACTAGCTCTATCGCCAGCTCGAACTGGAAATACAACTACACCTTCGGTGGCGACCGCAACCTCGACCTCGCATTCTCTTCCTTCGACGTACGTCACCGCCTCGTAGGTTCACTCAGCTATCGTGTAGAGTACCTTGGCTTCATGGCTACGACGATCGGTCTGACTTACTCTGGTCAGAGCGGCTCACGCTTCTCACTCGCTTACAACGGTGACATCAACGGTGATGGCGAGTCTCTCAACGACCTCATGTACATCCCTACGGACTCAGAGATCGACGCGATGAACTTCGGTACGGATGCCGCTAAGGCTGCTAGCCAGCGCGCTGCCTTCAAGGCATTCATCGCTGGTGAAGATCAGGTAGCTGCCTATCGTGGTACTTACGCTCCTCGCAATGGTCTCGTGTCTCCTTTCGTACACCAGTTTGACCTGCACTTCGCTCAGGACTTCTACCTCAAGATCGGCCAGCGTCGTCACACCTTCCAGCTCATCGCTGACGTGATGAACGTAGGCAACCTCATCAACCGTGGTTGGGGTATCCAGCGCACTGCTGGCTACAGCCAGACGCCTATGCGCTACAGCGGTGGTGTGTACACCTTCACGCCTTACACAGATCGTGAGATGTGGACGATCAACGACATCGCTTCACGCTGGAAGGCTCAGGTGGGTATCAAGTACACGTTCTAAGCCCATCCTCATCCCTCTTGCCCGCGTCTAGGGCAAGCACGACACCCGTCCCCTCCGATGCGAGGGGGGCGGGTGTCGCCTTTTATATTATATGCCTGTACAGAACCCAATCGAACGCAAAACCCAAACTAAAGGAAGCAGAAGCCTCCGACTACGCATAATCGATCTGTAGACCAAACTTTGGTTTATGTATCCCAAGGCTTGGTTTATGTATCCCAAGGCTTGGGATACATAAACCAAAGTTTGGTCTACAGATGGGTCAAGGTATCGGGGAAACTTCGCGTATGGAGACGCGGAGGCTTCGACACCGCTGAATCCCTTTACAGATGTGAATGATCGTCACAGCGTCGTCCCGAGTAGTACCCCATGCCCTGCGCGCTAAGGTATCGCATTCAGACACACCGAACTAAACCCCAGACTTCATACGTTCTCTAAATGGTGAAAGGGTACAAGCCAAGCTATTCTTTACAACTATAATAGTCAAAATCTATAAGGCTAATAGCAAACAAAAGAAAAATTGCGTAACTTCGCCCCCAGCAAACTAAGTACTCAAACTTCTAAACTTTATACAGGTATGAAACTGATCAAGCATCTCCTACTACTGGCAGGCCTCTGCGCCTCAGCTGGCGTGGCTTACGCTCAGAGCGATGATCGCTATCTCGACGATGCGTACCTGACCCGCTCCCAGATAGAGAAGCGTAATGCTGCCGCCAAGGCAGAGGCACAAGCCAAGGCAGAGGCTCGCTACCAGGCACGCCTCGCTGAAGAAAAGGCTATCGCCGAGGAGCGTCAGCGCGTCCTCGAGGCATACAAGAAGCGTATCCGTGATCGCGAGATCGACGCTTACAACGGGCATCTCAGCGCCGAAGACTCTGCCGTAGATCTATCACTACAGCAGGATCTCGCCGCTCTAGACCGTCGTAGCCGTGCGCAGTCGGGCAATGTAACCGTCTATGGTCCCTACTCATCACGCCTACAGAGATTCCACAGCGATGGGCAGGTCATCATCGCCGACGCAGACCAGGTGTATATCGAGAAGGGTAACCCCTATGGCGACACCAATGTCTACATCAACTATCGTGGCGGATCGAGCTTCTACCCCTGGTACGACAGCGCGTGGGGTTATCCCAGCTATCGCTACCGCACGTGGGGCATTCATCCCTACTACTCATCATGGCATTATCGCTATGGGTTCTATTCGTCCTACCCTGGCTATGGGACGTATGGCTTCTATGACCCATGGTACGACCCATGGTATCCCTCGTCATACTATGGCTATTACTCGTACCCCTACTATTATGGTGGCTACTACGGGGGCTATTATGGCGGGTACTACCCTGGCTACTACTCTAGCGCACGAAGCTATAGCAACCATTACTACTACAACGACTACCGTCACGGTGCGCGCTCTACGGCAGGTCCTGCGAGCTATGGCCGTCCATCACAGTCTACAGCCTACGGCTCGTTCCAGTCGGCACGCCGTGATATAGAGGCAGGCGGTACGGGTATCTTCAGCGGTGGAAGCCGTTACTCAGGCTCTAGCTCTGCAGGTAGCGACTACCGCGGACGCGGACGTAGCACCTACACGGGCGAAGCCAGCTACGGCGGAGGTAGTAGCACGCGAGGCTATACGAGCGGAGCGCGTGGTAGCTCATCCAGTTCTTACGAGTCTTCGCCTCGCAGTAGCTCCAGCAGCTCAAGCAGTTACTCGGGTGGCTCTAGCAGCTCGGGTGGAGGACGTAGCTCAGGCGGTGGCGGTTCGTCTATGCGCGGACGTCGCTAGGCACGCCCCACAGCGTCTCTCCTAGACACGAATATTCAATAGTGACGATTAAGACAATGAACAAGATAGCTATTATCCTCGGCGCCTCTCTAGTGGCACTCTCTCCCCTCGGTATGACCGAGGCACAGGCGCAGAGCGCGCAGATGGCATTCGAGCTAGCATCCCTACAGTCGCCCACAGGTTCGGCACGCTACCAAGCGCTCTCGGGAGCTATGGGTGCCGTAGGAGCAGACTTCAGCTCCGTGCACAACAATCCTGCAGGTATCGCCCTCTTCCGCTCAGGGACGAAGGTTAGCCTCACAGGCGCGTACAACATGAACAGCGCCACGAGCGACTGGGGAACGGACAAGATACAGGAGAGCACGAATGCATTCAAGTTCGACGACCTCTCCTTCATGACCAGCTGGCAGACATCTTCGGGCAAGACGCTGACCTTCGGCTTTGGCATCCTCAATAACGGTCGCGTAGCGCGCTCGATGGATGCAGCCACGACGCTCAGCGGACTAGGTGGCTTCTCACTGGCAGACTATACAGCAGGACTGCTCAACGCTCAGCGCAACATTCCCCTACCTGGAGACATGACGGGATCTAACCCCTTCGGCACGTCGGGCGCACCCTGGCTGGGCATCCTCGGGTACAATAGCTATTGGCTCGACTACCACTCTGCTGACCATGCCTATCAGTCGGCTTTTGCCTTCACCGAAGGCGGGCAAACCCTCAACGAGGGTCCTCGCTCGGCTTCGCTGATGACGAACGAAGAGGGCTCTGTGACGAGCTATGACTTTGCGCTCGGCGCACAGCTAAGCTCCAGCTTCTACCTCGGTGGGGGCATCACGGCGTCCAACCTCGAGTACAGCTATCGTTCGTTCTACACCGAGGGCTTCCGTCCTCGTCAGCCACAGGGCGACTACTACGGGCTAAGCCTAGACAATGGCTATAGCCTCAGTGGCTTCGGCATGCGCTTTAGCCTCGGACTCCTCGTAGAGCCTGTCGAAGGTCTTCGCCTCGGAGCGTCGATCTATACCCCCACGATGTACACGATGACGCTTGACCTCGCGCCCGCCGTAGCGACAGGCGTGACGCCTGCGATGGATCCAGACATTGCCTTGGGCAAGATAGCAGCAGACAAGAGCGTACGAACGACTGCCCCCTCCTCGGCGGCTAACGCTTTCGGTCTGCATACGCCTTGGCGCTTCGGTCTCAGCGGAGCGTATATCATCGGACGCACTGCCATCGTGAGCGCCGACTACGAATATGCCGACCTCGGAGGCACACGCCTACGTACTTCGTCCACGGACGACGGCTATTATCAGGAGAGCGACCTCTACAAATGGGACAACGACCTCCTCAAGAAGCAGTACAACGGCAAGCATACCCTCCGTCTCGGGCTAGAGCTTAACGCGACCAACCGCCTTGCCCTACGCGCAGGCTACCGCCACAGCACAGCCCCCGAGCTTATCTCCGGACTCCAGGGTGACGTCGCTACCGAAGGGGCAGCCGTAGCTGGCACAGCAGTACACTACCGCCTGCCTGGAGCTATCAATAGCTTCTCGCTCGGTCTCGGCTATCGCTTCACGCCTTCGTGGACGCTGGATCTCGCCTACACGCACACGGCTCAGACCGATCGCGTGCATGCCTTCCCTTACATCTACGATCTAGCAGCGAATATCCACGTCAAGCCCATCGCTGCGATCAAGGACGCGCAGACGCGCAACACGATTGCCGCGACGCTGAGCTACCGCTTCTAGAGCGCACGCCACGCTTACCTCTTCGTCAAGGGAGCCTCTGCCATCGACTCGGCAGGAGCTCCCTTGATCGCTTTCGCCACTAAGCTATCGAGCAAACCGATCCAGTCAGATAGGCTAGAGAGACCCGCAGAAACCGCCCTAGGGTCTTTAGGGAGATTGGGCTTGTGGGACGAAACGTTCTCCTCATCAGCCCATCCTATACTAAATATTCAGCATCAGCCCTCATCTGCTAAGCCATTACATCACAGATATCTAGATGGTAGATAGAGATCCTAGAGCGGAGAAGTCACAGGACAGAATTTGGAGATTAGAGAAAAAGCAGTACTTTTGCACTGGGTAAGTCCCATACGACCAGCTCCCTTTGACTCCCCCAGGGTTTGATCGCAGCAAGGGTATTAGGTCGTAGCGGTGCGATATGGATCGCTTACCCGCCTGCCTCTTTAGCTCAGTTGGCCAGAGCACGTGATTTGTAATCTCGGGGTCGTTGGTTCGAATCCGACAAGAGGCTCACCAGGTACGGCAGTCCGCTTCTCTCTACGAGAGTCGCGGACTGTTTCTTTTTATCCCTGTGGATGAATACCTCTAGAGACGAGGCACGTGGCAGTCTATTTGTACAGCTCGGGAGAAATGCCTACCTTTGCGGGACGATTCAGAGCGGTGTGCTCGCCTAGAGAGGATGGACGATGGTTCGCCTCGGGTACGGCGGCTCTGATATTAAGTATCACTCAATAAAGAATAGACAATGCATCTATCTAAGGAACAGAAGACAGAAATCTTCGCAAAGTATGGTAAGGGTACTACCGACACTGGTAGCCCCGAGAGTCAGATCGCACTCTTCACGATGCGCATCCAGCACCTCACGGAGCATCTGAAGAAGAACCGTAAGGACTTCAGCACGCAGCGCGCGCTCATGAAGATCATCGGTAAGCGTCGTAGCCTCCTCGATTACCTCATCAAGAACGACATCGAGCGTTACCGTGCTATCATCAAGGAGCTAGGCATCCGTCGCTAATCGCCCGTCAGCGAGACAAACGGCAGACGCTAACGCCAAGCCCACACGAGGGGGACACTCTTTTAGCAGAGTGTCCCCCTCTGTCATACTCTCTAGATCCAGGAGACACGCCCCCTCGGCAGACCCTCTTCCCATCAAAAACCATCATAAACAGCCGACCCGAAAACATTCCGAGGGGGATGCTGGTTAATAGGTCAAACGGCGATCTCCTCGCAGGGTCATAAACGCTCGCACCCTCAGGAGCTATGGACGATTGTCCACCGTAAAGCGAGTCAAGACAAGATTACAAACAATTCAATATTACAAAATTATGAAGCACGAACTCGTTGCTCTCCCCTACGCTCCCAACGCACTGGAGCCAGCTATCAGCGCAGAGACTATCTCATTCCACCACGGCAAGCACCTCGCTGGCTACGTGAATACTCTCAATCAGCTCATCGAAGGCACGCCCTTCGAGAATGCTAGCCTAGAAGAAATCGTCAAGAACAGCGAAGGGCCTCTCTTCAACAATGCTGGTCAGACTCTCAACCACAACCTCTACTTCACGCAGTTCGCCCCCAACGCTGGCGGTGCTCCTACGGGTAAGCTCCTCGCAGCTATCGAAGCGAAGTGGGGAAGCTTCGAAGCTTTCCAGGCTGAGTTCCTCACTGCCTGCACGACGCTCTTCGGTTCGGGCTGGGCTTGGCTAGCTGCCGATGCAGATGGCAAGCTCGTCATCACCAAGGAGCCCAATGGTAGCAACCCCGTAGTACAGGGTCTCAAGCCTCTCATGGGTATCGACGTGTGGGAACATGCCTACTACCTCAGCTATCAGAACCGCCGTGCTGACCACGTCAAGGACGTGTGGAATATCATTGACTGGAATGTAGTAGCCTCACGCTACTAATCCCCCTGCGCAATGCTCCCGCCCAGGAGCTACGCACACCAATAAAATGCCTCGTGGGCGTGCCGAAAGTCATCCGACTCTCAGCACGCCCACGAGGCGTTTCATTTATCTACCTTCTTCGCTCAAGGCTCTATAGATTCGTAACGCGCTGTCCCTGTCGCACGCCTGATAGAATCAAGCTCGACAGTTCTAATCAAATCCCTTGCGAACAGAGCCAGACCTTCTTCCTTATTATCATTCGGATACTCTGAATAGGAGAGCTTGAACGTGCTATCGAGTCGCGCCCCCAGCATTATCTTTAGCTGTGCTCGATATTTCTCCTCATCTATCGGTATCGTCCGATAAAAATATGAGCAAGACCTCACATCATCCGCATCAATATAATGCAACTTGACTAAAAGCTCAAATTCAGAGAAATCCAAATCGTAACGAGAAGAGATCTTATCTAATGGATTCCTTAGCAATACTTTCTCTGCTCTCCTCAGAGCTTGTAGATTCACTCTACTTGAGTCTTGCACATACTCATAGGCACATAGCAACTTATTCATCCTCAACCTTACCCAGTCAAGCAGCCAAGCCCTACCTTCCCAGAAGCGATGATGGGTCGGCACAGCGACCTCTTGCCCTCCCTTTCTAGGCAAGATAACTTCGCGAGTATCATCCTCAAAGGGCAAGGTGTAGAAAGTCTTAAGAGTATCACCCCATCTCTCTGCTATTGCTACTTCTTGATATATCTCATACTCCACCTCTATCCGCTTGAAGGGGCGACCTATATTCTTGTAGATCATATACAGACCATCATCTCTCCACTCGGGATAAGCTATGAAATTTGCTTTTCGGTCTTTCATAGTCAACTCCACGATTTGGGCATTAAGCTCATTCTGCCTCTGCATTAGCTCTGTTTGATTCTGCATCACCTGCACAGTCCTATAGGTCAGCACGAGACCTATCAGTCCAACTATGACCAATCCGAATGCATCTACGAATATTCGATTTCGCTCTAGAAATGCTCTGAACCTCCGAAGAGCGGAGATACTCCTAGCTTGTCCTCCAGCTTGTGTGCTGGGTTCTTGCGTTTTCTTTTTGGGCGATGTATTAGGCTCCATAACTCTCCAAATATTGATTCAAGGCAAAATTAAGCAAAAGCCCAACAACCTCTATTCTCCCTCACAAATCTCAGTATTTTATTAAGTTATCCATCTGGCACTCTAGCCTCCTTACCATAGTTCCCGTGGTTCTTTCGCAAGCGATCGGAGCCTTTCGAAAAATGATAGATGTTTTTAGGCAAAATGGTGGATATTTTTGGGCAAAATGATGGTACTTTTTCGGGAAAAACATCGATGTTTTTGGACAAAAAGTTCTATCATTTTTTCGAGGTGTAGAATGGTCTGGGAAAGAGTGCATTAGGATTGGAGGGAAGGGAGGGAGGATCCAGGAGAGAGAGGCAAGAGAATCGGGAGACGGGAAGGAGAGCATTGGACAGAGCGGAGCGGACGCAGAGGCGGGACGGGAAGGAGTATTGAGGAGAAAAATCCTTTTGCGGGTGGGTCGTTTTTCCTACCTTTGCCCATAGAAATATAGCAATGATGGATAGACAATTATATATACACAATACGCTGACGCGTAGCAAAGAGCTTTTCGTCCCACAGCACGCCCCCAATGTCGGGCTATATGTCTGCGGTCCTACGGTCTATGGCGATGCCCATCTGGGACACGCGAGGCCTGCTATTACTTTCGACCTGCTCTTTCGCTACCTCACGCACATAGGCTACAAGGTGCGCTACGTCCGCAATATCACCGACGTGGGGCATCTAGAGAATGATGCTGACGAAGGCGAGGACAAGATCGCCAAGAAAGCACGCCTCGACCAAGTCGAGCCGATGGAGGTCGTACAGCATTATCTCACCCGCTACCGCCACGCGATGGAGCGACTCGGGGTATTGCCTCCCAGCATTGAGCCTATGGCATCGGGGCATATCATCGAACAGATCGAGCTGACGGAGCAGATCCTCAAGGCGGGCTTTGCCTACGAGAGCGAGGGGTCGGTATATTTCGACGTACGTCGCTTCGACGAAGTCTATGGCTATGGCAAGCTCAGTGGGCGCAATATCGAAGATATGCAGCACACGACGCGCGACCTCGATGGTGTAGGCGAGAAGCGTTTTCCGCTGGACTTCGCCCTGTGGAAGAAGGCTTCGCCCGAACACATTATGCGCTGGCGTAGTCCCTGGGGAGAAGGTTTCCCTGGGTGGCACTGCGAATGCACGGCTATGGGTAGGAAGTATCTCGGCGAGAGCTTCGACATCCACGGCGGGGGGATGGACCTCGTCTTCCCACACCACGAGTGCGAGATCGCGCAAGCGGTCGCTTCGCAGGATGGTCAGTCGATGGTGCGCTACTGGATGCACAACAATATGATCACCATCGAGGGAAAGAAGATGGGCAAGAGCCTCGGCAACTTCATCACGCTGGACGAATTCTTCACAGGAAGTCATCCTAAGCTCGAGCGCGCCTATAGCCCTATGGTCATCCGCTTCTTCATCCTCGGGGCACACTACCGCAGTACGGTCGACTTCTCTAACGAGGCTCTGCAAGCCAGTGAGAAGGGTCTGCTCCGACTGCTCGATGCCGCCGCCCTGCTCGATGGGCTACGTGCGGGTGAGACGTCTAGCGTAGAGGTCGGCGGTATCGCTGAGCGTTGCTATGCGGCTATGGATGATGACCTGGGCAGTCCTACGGTGATCGCCGAGCTCTTCGAGGCTTCGCGTATGATCAACAGCATTCATAACGGGCTGGCTACGATCACGGCTGAGGACCTGGAGGAGCTACGCAGGGTGTATCGCCTGTTCCTCTTTGACATCCTTGGGCTGTCAGACGACCGCGCTAGCGACTCTGCCTCTCATCAAGCCTTCGCGGGAGCAGTAGACCTGCTCCTCTCCGTCCGCGCCCAAGCCAAAGCAAACAAAGACTGGGCTACCAGCGACCAGATCCGCGACGCACTTACCGCCCTAGGCTTCACGATCAAAGACACGAAAGACGGCGCCGAGTGGAGTCTATAGACTCTCATTTTAGACTATGCTACTAAGTATTATTATCCCCGTCTACGACAGACCCGAGGAGCTGGACGAGCTTATCGCTAGCCTCGTGCGCCAGTCGATGTATGACTACGAGCTCATCGTCGTCGAGGATGGGTCTACCCGCCCCAGCACACATATCATCGACCGCTACCGCACAGCTCTCCCTGCCGTGCAATACATTACGACGCCCAATGGCGGTCCTAGCCGAGCGCGCAATCTCGGGGCACGTCATGCCAGCGGAGAATATTTGCTTATCCTCGATTCGGACGTGGTATTGCCCGAAGGCTACCTCACGGCTGTCGAGGAGAGCATTCGCCAGACGGGGGCAGATGCTTTCGGCGGAGCAGATGAGGCAGCGCCAGACTTCACCCCGATGCAGAAAGCGATCAGCTATGCCATGACGAGCATGCTGACCACGGGAGGCATCCGAGGCGGAAGGGCTAATGGGATGGAGCGATTCAAGCCCCGAACGTACAATATGGGCGTACGCCGTAGCCTATTCGAACGCCTCGGAGGCTTCGCCGAAGACATGCGCTATGGCGAAGACATTGATTTTAGCCTACGTATGGAGCAGGCAGGGGCGAGAGTGCTCCTTTTCCCTCGGGCGACGGTCTACCACAAGCGACGCGTTACCTTCAGGGCTTTCTTCCGCCAGGTATATCACTCGGGACAGGCGCGCATAGAGCTAGAGCGCAGACATCCCGGCAGTACCCGCCTGGTGCATTATCTCCCTGCCGTCTTCACGATCTATTGCGTGCTGGCCTTGATCTCCGTCGTCGGCAGCGCACTGCTCATTCTGTATGCCCTCCTCATCTTCTTCGGTGCACTGGCGAAGACCCAGGATATTGAGGCAGCACTGCTGGCTATTCCAGCGAGCTTCGTCCAGCTTATCGGCTACGGCTCGGGGATGATCAGCGCAGCAGTCCAGCGCTTCTAGCAATATCCACTATCAAGCTACATTGAACTTCAAATACAGATTATCATCTATGTCAATTCGCAAATTGCTCGTGCTGACGCTCTGCGGTCTGCTTGTCCTCGGATGTAAGGATGACGCGCCACGTCAGGAGCCAACCCCTGAGAAAAAGGAGGAGAAAAAGGCTGACGAACCAGAGAAGCCTACAAGCGACCCCAAGGATTCGGAAGAGCCTAAGACCCCCGAAGAGCCTAAAGATCCACAGAATCCTGGAGAGCCAAAGGACCCTCAAAATCCCGAGGAACCCAAGGATCCCGAGAAGCCTAACAATGATCCCGCAGATCCCAAGGATCCCGAGAAGCCTAACAATGATCCCGCAGATCCCAAGGAACCCGAGAAGCCTAACAACGATCCCGCAGATCCCAAGGAACCCGAGAAGCCTAACAACGATCCCGCAGATCCCAAGGAACCCGAGAAGCCTAACAACGATCCCGTAGATCC
>JBHACZ010000041.1:0-9211 GCA_041854825.1 Porphyromonas sp.
CGATAGGACTCTCCCCCTGCATGTACACATCTACATTAAGGTTGATCGCCACACGTCTCTGACGTGCGTCGATGGTATGCCGACGTATCTGTACCGAACTAATACCCTCCTGTGCAATGCCTAATGCCCGAGCTGCCTCGCGCCTAATGCTCGCGTCATTGCTCGCCGTCTCGGGGCTAACCCGTAGCTGTACTTGCTCCATATCTCTTATTCTGCTTTATTTCTATTCTTTTCCTTAGCCAAAGGTACGCAATCTCCTTGACTACCAACCTTCAAACCTTTCCTCTAAGGAACACCATCCAGCGCCCAGTGTTTAGATCCCAAGATACTACCCCGCACAAAAGGATTGTACAGCTACCGACAAATCCCTACATTTTCGATTAGATAGATCACACGCACCGAACGCAAACAATTTAGCCAGCGATATGAAGCGATCATACAGCCACTCTCATCCCTATGGCACAGTACACAGGGTTTCCCGTAGGCTTCTCTCTAGCCTACTCATCAAGCCTGCCCTATATCTCGCAAGCGTCACCCTATTAGGACTCTCCGCTTGCGATAGTAAATCCACCACACCGCTCGAGCCTATCGAGCCCAATCTCGGCACGACCCCGATCACTACCCCCTACTATCTCGCCTCTCTCGTCCGAGAGCAGAAGGTCACTGTCGTAGGGCTAGAGCGTTCCGCACTCTCTCACCCTAACCCCTCGAGCAAGCCCTACCTCTAGAGAAAATCGCCATCTTCTCCGACTTCCCAGCCAGCAATCCACCTAATGGCAAATGGCTTCATGAGGCATTTCACATCACCCTCACCGAAGCACCCGATCAGCCCGCACAGACGATGAAGCTCACCGTGATCCTCTCCAATGGGCAGGTACTAGAGCATGACTTCAGCGTCGTGATCAAAGAGCTGAAGTAGCGAAGTTCTACTCCCAAGCACAAGCCACAGGGGCATAGACCGACGATGGTCTATGCCCCTGTGGCGTATCCGAGAGATGCGATACCTCGAGGGGCGCACTAGAGGATCGGCGAGGATCGGTACTTAAGTTTTATCGCGAAGGGGACTTACTGTAAGTCCCGAGGACGACTTACTGTAAGTCGTCTCGGCGACTTAAGGTGAAACCCTCCGCACGTACACACCCACGCGCTCACGATCTTCAATGCGGTCTCATGCGAAGGAAGGGTATAAAAACAGACAATATCAACAGCAAGAAGACATCTAGCATAGGGCGAATTTTAAACAAAATATTCAACCCGCAACCAAACGTTTGCTCACATCAAATACAATGTATATCTTTGCAAACAATCGTACGCTTAGTTTACACAGCATCCACACTGCTCTCTAGCGTGAGAGCACCCTAGAGCTTCCCTGGGAGAGAAAATTTGCTTTCCTCATTCACATATGCATTGGTGAGCTCCTACAAAGTAGAGTAACCCAGTCAGCTTCACGATATACCTGCAGCATAGGTTTGGTTATTCCATCAAAGTTTCTCTAGCACATATTCGAAAAGATTACAGCTTATAGATTAGTATGAACTTAAAACGCGAGTTACAATGAGAATGAAACAAACTATGTGGCTATCACTGCTATTGACAGTGATAGTAGGGATGCTCGGTTCGTGTACCGACATCGACATCATGGCTCCGAAGGGGCCACAAGGAGAGCGCGGGCTCTCCGCCTATGAAGTATGGAAAGAGTCCGTTCTGAACGGCTCTATCGCCTGGTCTGTAGACCAGGTCGAGATCGTGGACTTCTTCAAGTATCTCAAGGGTGAAAAGGGTGAAGATGGCCTCAATGGCAAAAGCGCCTATGAAACCTGGGTCGAATTTATCAGCCAAGGCACAGCGCCAGACCCACACAACCCTGGTCAAGCATGGGATCCCACGCACAACACAGTACAGCACTTCTGGTACTACCTCACTGGAGCATCCGGAGAGAACGGCAAGACCCCCTATATCGGACCAAACGGCAACTGGTTTGTCGACAATCAGGATACAGGCCTTCCCGCACGTGGAGCAGACGGTGCTACACCTATCGTAACCATCGGCACGAACGGCAACTGGTATGTCGATGGAGTAGACACTGGTAGACCCTCTCGAGGTCACAGCCCCGTCGTCACCATTGGTCTGAATGGCAACTGGTACATCGATGGTGTAGATACAGGTAGACCCTCTCGTGGTGCTAACGGTACAAATGGCTCAACGCCTGTCATAGCCATCGGCACAAATGGCAACTGGTACATCAATGGAGTAGACACTGGCATGCCCTCGCGTGGAGCGAACGGCACCAACGGTACTAGCCCTGTCGTTACGATCGGCGCCAATGGCAACTGGTACGTCAATGGTGTAGACACAGGACAGCCAGCACGCGGTGCAACGGGTGCCAACGGTATTGATGGCACGTCGCCTGTGATCACGATCGGTGCTAATGGCAACTGGTACATCAACGGCATAGATACTGGTAGACCTGCCTTCGGCACGAATGGTACCAATGGCACGAATGGTACTGATGGGAAGAGTGCTTACGACCTATGGGTAGCAGAGCTTGCCAATAACTGCGGCACAGCCGATGCACTCCTTGATGGCAAGACTGGTCTTCCATGGGATTGTAATAAGGCAACGAAGGCAGACTTCTGGCAGTTCCTCCGTGGTGCCGACGGCTCTGATGCTACCGCACCTGCTGATGGAGCTCCCGCCGATCCTATCATCCTCGGTAAGCCTAACGTCCTATTGACCTATTACAATGGCGCACTGCGCGAGTTTGTTAATCCTGTTGATGGCAGTGTAACCTTCGCTGTCTTCGACAAGGCAGGGGCTCCCGTAGGTGCAGGCGTGACTGTAAAGGGTCTTCCTGGTATGGATCCTGCTCTCAGCTATATCACCGATAGCGAGGGTCGCATTAAGGTGCCTGCGTCAGATCTTCCCGACGGTCTACCTATCGCAGGACGCTACGGCGCGACGACATCCGTGACCATCGGAGGTGTAACTGAAGCCTCTGCTGCCAATACCGTTGTCCCCAACCGAGTGCATGTCCGCATCAAAGCACAGTTCGTATATCCACGCCAGACATCACTAGGCACAAATATCTCGGATGCTCTGCTTCCTAATGGGTACAACCGCAACTTCATCGCCATCCTCTTCCTCATCGAGCGTCAGATCGATGGAGTATGGACGACCTACCCTGAGACATTCCCAACGCCCGAGCTTGAGTCTGTATTCGTCCTCGACCATACACAGCCCATCTCACCAAGCAATATCCTACGCAGCCCCAATCATAAGGCTCGTGGCTTCTTCTTCGCCAGCGCTGAGATGACAGCTTCTCCGAAGAACATGTACTACATCACTCGTCCACTTGTGCTAACTGAAAGTGAGAAAAATGGTGTAGCCGTGACCTCTGCCGCTTCCTCTATCTTCGCTGGCTATCGCACACGCTATAGCTCGTACAAACAGCTCGAGTGGAGCAATGTCGATGAGTACTATACGCTCCTCGGCATAGGCAACACTTATGGTGAAGAGGCTCTAATGACCCAGGCAGTCCATATCCCAGAGATCTATCCTGCTCCTGCCTTCACCAGCGCGACGATCGAGGTGAAGACTGGCGAAACGAACCTCTGGGGTGAGTATGACATGACGAATCTACCTCCTGTCTACCTCAAGTACGACACCCCTGCGAGTGACACCGCTCCATGGAAGATCCAGAAGGAAGCTGGCTCTGTCTTGCTCACGTCTGCGTACAAGGCTCGCATGAGAACGAATCTCTACATGACCAAGTATCAAGGTGCCACCTCTGGATCTACGACCTCTAGTCGCCGGTGGAGTGCGGCCTCGGCTCCTCAGTATAAGCTCTACTCAACGTTCGAGAACAACCTCTACTGCTCTATCTACTACATGGATGACCCCAAGGGTCGCTATACGCATGGGGGCGGTACGGTAGATGATGATCGTATCTACTCTCCGGGCTATACGGTATATCGCCCTACAGCCCACTACTTCCTCGTCAAGAATGGAGCAAGCTATGTGTTCAAGGATTTCTACGGTCATAAGCCCGACATGGTCCTCACACAGGCTCTCTCCCCCACTGGATGGGTAGAGTAACACCACTACTAACAGCATCATATACACAAGAATATGAAGATCAGAAATAAGATATATGCTCTGCTGACGCTGAGTCTCCTGAGTCTGCCCTCACAGGCAGCTCAGGCGCCTCAGGCGGGCAGCTCAGAGCCCCAAGCTCCGCGCAAAGCATGGGAAATAGGTCTCGGTGGTACACTCGCCAATCTAGATCGTGTCACCGTAGCTGGGACGCACACCGCACCAGACTACAACCTGTACAACCTCAAGGTCTACCACCTCCTCGGTGGCGGACACCTCTACCTCGCACGTGAACTAGCACCTTGGCTCTATGCTGACTTACAGGGCTCTGTAGGCATAGGCAAGGGGCTGTCACAGACAGATCTTCTGTGGATGGGTGGACTCGGTCTACAGCTCCGCCCCTTCACCCGCTCCCACTATGTAGAGCCATTCCTGCGCGTGGGGATCAATTATGCTCATCGCAACTTCAGCACTCTCGCTGAGGGACGATTTGCAGATGACGCCTCTGGATTTGCACATTGGAACACAACCAATACATGGAATCCCAATGTGACGCGCGCAACTGATCAGTCATTCATCCCCCTGTCCTTCGGAGCAGGAGTACATGCTTGGCTCGACAACCACTGGGGTATCGGACTACAAGGAGAATATCTGCTGCCTTTAGAGAGTAGCCAGCCACGTTATGTGCAGGGGACTCTGCGCCTCATGTATCGCATTGGAGGACGTGACAAGCGTCCTGTGAAGATTGAGTACGTCGAGGTAGATCGCCCTGTCGATCGTATCGTCGAGAAGATCGTCTATGTGCCTGCAGAGCCCCAGCTGGCACAGGCAGACCCTACACTCTGCGAACTCTTCAACAATATCAACTTCGAGTTTGACAAGGATGTCCTTACTCCAGAGGCAGAGTCTGTAGTAGATCTCGTGGCTTCTATTCTCAAGCAGAAAGACGAAGGGAGCTTCTTAATTACGGGCTTCACGGACACACGAGGTAGCGACGCCTATAATATGGATCTATCTATGCGTCGTGCACGCCGAGTGACGGATGCTCTCATTCAGAGAGGAGTCGCCAGCTCGATGCTTAAGTATCGTGGCGTAGGTAAGCGTACTGCGGCAATGGGCTACCATGAGCCAAACGATGCTAGACTCGGAGACCGCAAGGTGACTATCGAGAAGGTGACCAACAGTGCCTACTGGGATCGTCTCCCATAGCCTACCTATCTCACTATCAGTAAACCATTCTCCCCTCTGCTGAAGGTTATTCAGCAGAGGGGAGAATGGTTTTATCAAATTTCCTTGGGTTTTCTCCTCGCGGAGTAATCCGAGGAGATGCTAGCCCTTCTGATCCCTTTTGACCTATTGCCTTACAGATCAAAAGCTCGCGATCATATTACCGCTAGAAGTGCCACGAGGCAGCGATCACGAGATTGCGCCCGGGAGCAGAGATGCCCGAGCTATAGGTGCGGTAACGTAGGTCGGTGAGATTCTCTAGGGCGAGGGTTAGGCGTATGCGATGAGGAAACTCATAGCTTGCACGGAGATCGTAGCATACCCAGCCAGGGGCATAGGCATTGCCATCGGTGTCGAGCGCGTAGATCTCACGCTTGGTCTTCTCCTCCTCGGGCATATCCGAGTGGTGGCGTGTCGCCTGGAAGGTCGAGGACAATTCAGCTCTCAGCCTGTGCCATTGATAGGAGAGCCTCGCTCGTCCGAAGAAAGGCGAAGCATGGCGGAGCGTACTACGTGAGCCGTCTTCTAGTTCCTCTGTGCCGTGCTGAATATTCGCCTGAGCGCTTAGGGAAAAGCCGAGAGGCAAGCGCACACGTGCCGAAGCCTGGATACCATAGACCTCAGCTGAGGCGGCATTCTGCATCGCCAGCACACGGCTCATCTCACCTCGGTACTCGATCTCACTCGCTCCTCCATAAGTAAAGGGACGACGCACGAGCGCACCACTAAGGTGGGTGTAGTAAGTCGCTAGATCAGCCTGTAGCCAAGTCCCCTGATAAGTACCTAGCCCAAGCTCTATGCCGTGAGCGTACTCAGGACGAAGGGCTGGATTGGGCACCACGACAGCCCCATCGACCGAGTCGAAGAGCTTGCCCATATCATCGACATTGGGATAGCGGAAGCCTCGGGAGAGATTGAGCGTCAGGAGCCAATTATCTAGAGGGCGATAGGTCAGCCCTGCACTGCCCGAGAACGAACCAGAGCGAGAGGAGACCTTGGGATCATAGGGCAGAGTGAAGCCATGATTGGCAAAGTCTGCATCGAGGGCGAAATGCGTATAGCGTACACCACCATCGAGTGTCAAACGAGATGAGAGGTCGTATGACCCGTCGGCATAGACCGCTAGCGTCTGCCAATGGCTCTGTGGGTAACGGCTTGCCGTGGGAGCATGCTCAGAGGTCACGATGTTCAGTTCTTCGCCAGTCGAGCGTACATGATTATGCACCCACTCGGCTCCGTAGAATAGATTGAGCCCATGAGCGAAGCCTTTGGTAAAGTCCGCATTGACTGAATAGGCATCGACCACCTCCACCTGCGTAGTACGGATGTCCTTGCCTAGAGCGCGATCAATACGACTCTCCTCGAAGCGCTGTATCGCTCCGCGCACCTCCATGCGATCATAGAGCACACCCCCACTGCGATGTGAGGCGGTGAGATGATTCATCACCCAGAGCTGAGGACCATAGTCCCACTCGCCATAGCGTGGCACCCCCTTGCGCAGACGGGTGTGCCTATCGTAGCGGGCATAGGATGAGGTACGGGAGTAATGCAGAGCATATTCTAGAGTCCAGGCATCGCTGGGGCGAAAGGCGAGCTTCTGCATGAGGTTGAGTTGATTGTAGCCCGAGGGAGACTGACGAAGGGGATCGGGGTTGTCTCGGACGACATCCTTCCCATCGACACGATCGACGATATAGGGCTTGAGATACTCACTAGGTCCATGGCTACCCTGGCGCAGATCACCGAATCCGAAGCTGCTCACGCTCGTCATAGACGCCCAGCGCGCTCCACCTACGCCTAGATGGGCGTGTCCTGTCCGTTCGTCGCTGGCAGAGCTATAGCGCGAGGCAAGGCTACCTGTCAGCTTGATTCCTTCGGTATCTGAGAAGCGGGGAGAGAGCGTGGTGAAGCTCATGACCCCGCCTATAGCGTCACTACCATATATAGTAGAGTGCGCTCCCATCAGCACTTCAGTACGCTCTAGAGCATAGGGATCGAGAGAAATAACATTCTGAATATTGCCAGAGCGAAAGATGGCAGTATTCATACGCACACCATCGACGACATAGAGCAGGCGATTGGTCGCAAAGCCTCGGATCATCGGGCTACCACCGCCCAGCTGGCTCTTCTGCACGAAGACTTGCCCCGAGGCGGCTAAGAGGTCTGCCGTCGTCTGAGGCTGTGCGAGCTCGGTCTCCCGAGGGGTAATCGTCGAGATGCGATGCGGAAGATGCGTGGCGTACTGTCCCCAGCGCTTGGCGGAGACCATCACGGCATCGAGACGGATAGCAGTACTATCAAGAGGAAGCTCCTCGGCTAGCACGCCCGTAGGCAATGCTAACGCGAGGAGCGACATAGAAATTAGGGCTCTGGATTTCATCTTATCAATCTAGATACCACACTAGCGAATGACGAGCTTACCAGTCTTGGCAAAGTCTCCACCCTCGATATGATAGAAGTACAGACCAGGGGTAAGCGCTGAGGTCGAGAGCGTGTGTTCGCCTGTAGGTGCGATCATCTCGGAGGTCACCACTCTGCCCGAGCCATCATAGAGGCGCAGACGCAGATCAGTGCTGAGCCCGTGAGGCACTAAGTGAAGGGTCTCGCCTACCCTCAACACAGAGGATGAGAGGACGACATCACGCTCTAGGTACTCGTATCCAATGGCGGAGGTGGGGACTTCCTTCGAACCGACAATCATCTTCTTGATGGTCTTGGTATCCGTCCCTCCAGGGGTTGTCACCTTGAGAGTAACGTCATAGCTCTGATCCTTGGCAATGCGTACGACAGGATTGCGCACCGTGCGACTAGACACAGAGAGCGGTTCGGGACTGAATGTCCATTCCCAGGTCGCGTTCTTCTGATTGACGATGGAGTAGCTATCGAATTGCAGGTCTGCCTCGCCCGTGTTCTTACCTGTACCGACGTTGAGGATTAGAGGTTGAGCCACGGGACGGAACTCGCTGTCCACAAGTGGGCGCTGCCAGATACCATTCATCGTCGCGATACGGACAACCCCGTCCTTATAGAAGGGAAGCATTCGATTGATCGTCATCACAGGAGGAAGCCCCTCAGAGTAGTCGATCCATCCGCCCGTAGTATTGTCGCGATAGAGGATGCGACCACGAAAGACATTGTAGGTCTCGTTGAGCTTGCGCGACACGATACCGATGGCATAGGCTGCATTCTTGTCATTGCCCGTTAGGAAGAAGCGTGTGGGGATGTAGCTCTCATTCGTATCAGCGAGCTTGAGTCCTTGATCGAGTTTCTCCCAGGTAGCACCGCCATCGCGAGTGCGGTATAGCTCGCCTGGCTCGTGAGCTGCGACCCAGATCTCATTCTCGTCGCGAGGGTGAATGACGATCTTGTAGGTAGCGCTATTGGCGAGAGCATAAGGGAGATTCTTGTACTCCTCGAAGCTCTTGCCCCCGTCCATCGAATAATAGATATGGGTGTAGGTCCCTACGACGATCTTGTCAGGATTGGAGCGAGAGACAGACAGCCCCGTGATCCCGTGAGGGAACTCATTGATACGCACGAAGCTATCGCCATCGTCTACGGTCTTCCAGAGGATCTTGCGCTCGTCGCTGTACTGGTCACCTCGCAGGATATAGAAGCTCTTGGCATAGCGAGGATCAAACTCGAAGCCAAACCCAAACTGCGTGCTCTCGGCAGGATAGTTCCAAAAGGTCAGGAAGGGAACGAACTCATCGTGCCAGTCGTCTGGCATAATCACGTTCTCAGAGTCAGAGAAGGCGATCTTGCGGGGATTGGAGAGGAAGACATAGCCTGTGGCGATCTCACTTCCCTTCATACTGATGGTGGCACCGTTGTAGCGATCGAGCTGTGACATATTCCCATTGTGGTAGCGACCACCGACCATCACATCCTC
>JBHACZ010000042.1:0-39723 GCA_041854825.1 Porphyromonas sp.
GCGAGTTATTGAGTTCGGAGACGATGGCATCGAGTTTCTTACTTAATCGAGGCAGAGCTACCGCCTCCTGCAGGCGTACCCAGGACAGGAGCGAACCACCGAAGGCACCACTCTCCTCGGCACGCTTTATGTCCCTGCGCAGGGCTTCGACACGTTCGCCTGCACCTGCATAGTCTACCGTCTCGAAGACGATCTGACGAAACTCCAGCTTACGCACACGGTCTAGGTGCAGGAGCTTACGGAAGAAGAGGACGTACGCCTCGACGTTGAGCGTCGCAGAGTCACGCGTAGCCTGATAGGTCAGCAAGAAGCCGACAGGCAGGAGGACGATCGTGCTAATCCACATCCCCAGCTCCACAGACATCTTCTGGCTCAAGATCATATTGTGCCCGAAGGTGTCGATGATATAGTAGATGATGAAGAACAGCACTGAGAAGACCACAGGCATTCCCAGCCCCCCCTTACGAATAATCGCTCCCATCGGTGCCCCGATGAAGAAGAAGACGATACACGCCGCAGGGAACGTGAACTTGCGATGCCACTCCTGCCTATTGGTGCGAAACTCGTAGTAGGCAGACTTATCCACCTCACGGCGGATCTCCGTCTCAGCACGCTGGGTCTCGAGCTTCTGCCGTGCACGTCCGACGATGCTCAGACTATCGACAAGCGACATCCCCCGCATGAGGCTATCCACCGAGAGGGGTGCCACAGCGGTCGTCGTCCCTAGCAGGGCTCTACGCTGATCATTTGCCCACTGAGTAGTGTCTAGGAGCGAAGGCATCTGATAGCTATAGCGTTCGCGCTCGTGGGCATAGAGGATAGTACGGGCGGTCTCGCCTCGAATGCTGTCGATGAGGTGAGTGGCGGTATCGATAGCATAGTTTAGCTCGGTGAGGTTCTTCCCGACGAATCGTCCGCGCATCTCGTTCTCGTCTGCCTCGTGGAAGTTCGCATCGAACTGAATGAGGATCTCTTTATACCCAAAGCGTTCCTTGGCATAGGTCGTCGGACGCTCATCCAGGGTATAGGCTGGAGTGCTTAGATTCTCGAAGCTCTGCCCGTCATAGAGTCTCCAGGTGAGGAAGGTCTGTCCAGCGTCCATCACGATGCGCCCTGAGTCTGCACGGACGATGCGCACGCCATTATTCCCTGCTTGATGGTCATAGATCATGATGTCGTGCATTCGCCCGGTATGTATCGGGTCGCGCTGACTGACGTAGATACTATAGCCAGGGATACCATTGTAGAACGTCCCCTCCGGGATCTCCAGCTCGGGCGAAGCTTGACGCGCAGAGAGGATGATCGTCCACATGCGCACCTGTGAGGTGATCATGTAGGTATTCTGAAAGACGAACAGCCCGATGGCTAGCAGTACGACCGTCACGAAGACGGGACGCATAATGCGATAGAGGGAAACGCCCGATGCCTTCATGGCGAGCAGCTCTAGACGTTCGCCTAGATTGCCAAAGAACATCAGCGAGGCAAACAGCACCCCCAGCGACAGCGCCAGAGGGATGAGCGACATAGCGGCATAGAAGACCACCTCCGCTACTACCAGCATACTAAGTCCCTTACCCACCAGCTCATCTACGTACTTCCACAAGAATTGCATCAGCACGATGAACCAGCTAATCAAGAAGGTCATCAACAGGATGGGCAAGAAGCCCCGAAGGATGTAGCGGTCAAGTATCTTGAGCACGGAGGGATATATACTGTCTAAGTATCAAGTCAGAGAATCAATGCCCACTAGGGGCAGGCGACATACGCCCAGCCATACAGCGGACTAGCCTGCTGTAGACGCTGGAGTAGCAGTACTGTCCACACGGGTAGCAGTACGCGGAGCGGATGAGGTCGCGGGGACTGTCGCTACAGGTGCAGGGCGCACGGCAGATGCGGGCGTATTAGCCTCGGCAGTAGCGTTCTGACGTGCTGTCAGCGCACGCTGATAGAGACGCGCATTGCGAAGGTGCGTCGCATAGTCCGCAGCGAAGGCGTGATAGCCATCGAAGGTGTCGCGCGCACACATATATATATAGTCGTGTGGCTCGGCATCAAGGACGAGGTCCAGCGTCCGAGGTCCAACAAGACGAATAGGACCAGGAGGTAGCCCAACGACCTGATAGGTATTGTAAGGCGAGGCGACCTGTAGATGTCCGCTCAGCACACGGCGGATGCTATAGTCCCCGAGCGCGTAGATGACAGTCGGGTCACTCTGTAGCTTCATCCCCTTGCGCAGGCGATTGAGATAGAGCCCTGCGATACGACTGTATTCGTCCGTCTTGGCACTCTCGCTCTCGACGATAGAGGCAAGCGTAGAGACCTGGGCAGGAGAGAGTCCCAGCCCTGTCGCCTTAGCTTTGCGCTCGGGTGTCCAGTAGCGATCGTGGTAGCGCGCCATAGTGTCTAGGATGCCCGCGGCAGAGGTATCCCACAGCAGTTCGTAGCTTCCTGCCAGGAAGATGCTGGGCAATTCCTCCCGCGTCACCCCTAGCTGAGCTAGGTGGGTACTATCGTCGAAGGTAGCTTGCAGTTCGTCTCGTGAGATGAGCATATAGCTAGAGAAGCGGTCTAGCAGTTCGGCTTCGGTGCGGATGCCAGAGAGTGGCACCAGCACTGGTGTCTGCGCTCCGCTCAGGAGCGTACGCACCATATCGAGCGTCGTCATCTCTGGCGTGACGGCGTAGCGTCCTGGGCGCAGATTGTCCCCGAGGTCGTAGTAATCGATGAGATACTCCACGAGGTGGGGGTACTGTGGCCACACCTTGGTCTGTATCTGCTCCCGCACATTGTCGAGAGTAGTATTCTTGCTTACGAGGATATACACCGTCTCGGTATGGCGACCTACGGGTGCCTGGTATATCGTCCAGGCACGCCAGCCTGCCCACGAGAGTATGCCCACGAGGCTCACGAGAAGGATCCACCGCCACACACCTCTCCCTCCCCGCTTACGGGCGCGACCGCGACCATACTGGGGGCGATTGAGTCTCTGGTAGCGGGCTACGCTATTCTTCTTGCTCATCTATTGTTTGATTCAGCTATTGCACTCACAAATATACACATTCCAGCCGACCGAGACGCCACCTAGCCTCTGCGTCGGCTCTAGCCCACGGAGACCTATGGCTGTGGGTACTTGCGCTCGATGGTCGTCATCACTGTCTCGCCGACAGCACGCAGGGTCTCACGGTCAATATTGTCTAGATCATCCCCGTGCGTATGCCAATGCGCTCCGAAAGCCCCCTCTGGGCTATAATTGACAATATCCACCGACGGGATGCCTCTATGCTCGATCACTGGCACGTGATCGTCGAGGATGGCAGACCCCTTGCTATTGACGAAGTAATGCCCCCAGCCCAGTTCACGCCCGACGCTCCACAGCTCCTTCAGCAGTGGAGCGGCATATCTGAGCGAATGATGCTCCCAGTAGAATCGCGCTCCTCTAGCTCCCACCATATCGAGCAAGATGCCATACTGCGCCCTATAGCCTGGGATATGAGGCGTACGCGCCCAGTGCTGTGAGCCCTGACACCAGCTCTCATCATCGCCCGAACTTCCGCCGTCCTCGAGGTCGAAGAAGACGAAGTCCACCCCTACCCCGAGCGGTCTGTCACGCCACTGGCGCGCCATCTCGAGCAGGAGTGCCACGCCGCTACCTCCATCATCAGCGCCGAGGATAGGCTGACTGCGACGGGCAGGGTCACCATCCATATCCGCCACGGGACGAGTATCCCAGTGTGCCATCAGCAGAAGGCGTGGCGTGCGAGAGGCGTCGCGTGTGGCGATAAGATTGCGCCCAGAGACGGGCTTGCCATAGTAATCCTTCCCCTGCACAGGTTGCTCCACCACATCATAGCCCCAGCCACGCAGTTTGCTTACGATCCAGTCGCCCGTAGCCCGATGCCCTGCCGTGCCTGGTACTCTAGAGCCATAGCCGACCTGAATCTCTATGTAGCTGTAGACGCTGTCTACGTCGAGCGTCGCACGGGGCACCTCGCTCTGCACCGCCTGCGAAGCGGTGGTATCTGCCTGCTGAGTAGACTTACCTGCCTGCGATCCTTGGCAAGCAGTCAGTATGCTGATGAGGGCTGTCGCCCCTAGGGTGATATATCGTTTCATATCTTGCAAGTTGGTTTGTCTATTGCGTTTGACGCACAAAGATACTCTATCCTGTGAGACTGGTATGTATGCAGGCGAGACTTATTCGCTCTACCGTGGTACACTATGCCCGTGCCTACGGCGAATATTCTCGGAGAGATCGGGGAGAAATTCTTGAGTTCACGACGTGGTCTGTACGGATCACGTCGTGGTTTGTACAGACCACGTCGTGAACTGTACGGATCACGACGTGAACTTAACTTCTTTCCCCTTGAGAGCATAAAAAGAGGCAGAGACCACGCATGGTCTCTGCCCAGTGATAAGCGGAAGTTGTCTTGCCTGAATAGTCTACTCTCGCACGGGCGCACCCCAGAGGAGCTTGCGCCGTAGTACCTCGGCATACGAGATCTTGCGTAGGTGGAGCATTCGGATGGTGTGGGGACTGCGCTCCACCTTGATGGTTGCCCCGCAGGAGACAATGCGTGACTGCCCGTCTAGGACGAGGAGAAAACTATTATTGCGCGCAGAGACGCTCATCGTCGTTACCGTATCGGACGAGACGACCAGCGGGCGCATCGTCAGCGAATGTGGGGCAATAGGGGCGAGCAGGATGCACGCACTCTCGGGCATAATGATAGGTCCGTGGACGCTCAGCGAATAGGCAGTAGACCCTGTAGGTGTCGAGACTACCAGCCCGTCGCAGTCGTAGTCCGCCAGATACACGTCATCGAGATGCGTGTGGATGGTGATCATAGAGCCCGTCTCTCGCTTGAGCAGTGCGACTTCGTTGAGCACATCCCCATAGACCTTGCCATCGACCGTGATGCGGAGCTGCATACGCTCCTCTATGTAGCACGCTCCGGTGAATAGGTTGTCTATGAGTGAGGCGGCTTCGGCGACATTCATATCCGTTAAGAAACCCAGCCTACCGAGGTTGATCCCTAGGATCGGCACTCCCTGAGCGCCCACCCTGCGAGCCGTACGCAAGAAAGTCCCATCCCCCCCGAGGCTAATGGCATAGTCTACCGCCAGGGCTTGATCTTCCTCGACGAAGCCCGAGGCTCTAGGATGGAGATCGTACTCTCCTGTGAGGATCTGATAGAATGCGGAGTCGAAGTATAGCTCTACCTCTCTACGCTCTAGTTCGTCGAAGAGCTGACGCAACTGCTCGGTGTGCTGCTGCTTATGGCTCGTGCCGAAGACGGCTATTCTGTACATACTACGCTAATCCGTTGGCTCTCGTTCGAGAATAAAATCTTATTTTTGTCGTACCGCAAATATAGTTAAAAAGAGAATGACCAAGCTAAGTGTCAATATAAATAAGGTCGCCACCATCCGCAACGCCCGTGGGGGCAACGTCCCCGACGTGCTGCAGGTGGCACTCGACATCGAGCGCTATGGCGCCCACGGCATCACCGTGCACCCTCGCCCAGACGAACGGCATATCCGCTACTCCGATGTGCGTGCGCTGGCACCACGCCTCACTACAGAGTTCAATATCGAAGGCAATCCCATCGACAGCTTCATGGCACTCGTCGAGGAAGTTCGTCCCCATCAGGTGACACTCGTGCCCGATGGTCCTGATCAGCTTACGAGCAATGCCGGCTGGGATGTGGCACGCCATTTTTCCTTTCTCTGCGACACGGTGGCTCAGCTCCGCGCGTGGGGCATCCGCTCCTCGATCTTCGTCGGAACAGACCTAGAGAATATCGGCAAGGCAGCCGAGACCGGTACCGACCGCATCGAGCTGTACACAGAGCCTTATGCAGAGCTGTATCCCAGAGACCCAGAGCGCGCTGTCGCTCCCTTCGCTGAGGCGGCACAGCTAGCTCATCGCCTTGGGCTAGGCATCAATGCAGGGCACGACCTTAGCCTAGACAATATCGCTTTCCTCACAGAGCGCATCCCTACCCTGGCGGAGGTGTCGATCGGACACGCCCTCATCAGTGAGGCGCTCTACCTCGGGCTAGAGGAGACCGTCACACGCTATCAGCGCCTATTGGGCAATAGATAGACCTGCCCACCCCGTTTAGAATAAGTATTACCACTAATAGATTTCAAGACAATCCAATGGAAGAAACGATGCTAGACACGCTCGGCAATGCTGCCGCTAGCACCATGGCAACGACCGACGTCGCAGCCCCCACCCTATCTGTCCTCGACCTCGCGACCAAGGGGGGCTGGATCATGATCGTCCTCCTCGTGCTATCACTCCTTGCGCTGTATATATTTGTCGTCAAGTATCTCCAGCTCCGCGCTGCGGCACGACAGGACAAGCACTTCATGGCACGCATCCGCGACTACATCGCCGAGGGCAAGACCGCCAGCGCCATCAAGCTCTGCGAAGAAACCAATACGCCCGCAGCACGCATGGTACTTAAGGGTATCAGCCGCCTCGGTCGCCCGATGAATGATGTCCTCGTCATGGTCGAGAATGTCGGCAACATCGAGATCGGACGCCTAGAGAAAGGGCTTGCCATCCTCGCCACCATCTCCGCAGGAGCGCCTATGATCGGCTTCCTCGGCACGGTGACCGGTATGGTGCGTGCTTTCTTTGACATGGCGAACGCTGGTACAGCAGGCGTAGACGTTGCCCTCCTCTCGGGAGGTATCTACGAGGCTCTCGTGACGACTGTCGGCGGGCTTGTCGTGGGGATCGTGACCCTCTTCGCCTACAACTATCTAGCGGCTCAGCTGGCGAAGGTCGCCAACATCCTTGAGACCAAGACGGTCGAGTTTATGGACCTGCTCAACGATTCGCTATGAGCCTCAAGCGTCGTATCTCAGTCGTAGAGAACTTCAGCATGGCATCGATGACGGACGTCATCTTCCTCCTGCTGATCTTCTTCCTCGTCACCAGCACGATCATCGTGCCGAACGCCATCAAGGTGAGCCTGCCCACCGCCTCGGCACAGCCCGCCTCTGAGCAGACCTCGGCACGCATCACCATTACCCCCGAGGGCGAGTACTACCTAGGTCTAGGCAAAGCCCCCGAGGTCAATCTTTCCCTCGTAGACGTAGAGACACAGCTTGCCGTGTGGGCAGTGGACAATCCCGAGGCGTATATCGCCATCCATGCCGATGAGTCTGTCCCCTATCGCTCCGTCGTGGCATGTATCAACGCAGGGAGCAAGGCAGGGCTACGCATCGTCCTAGCGACCAAGGTAGCCCCCGACACGCAGACGGCTCCCTAGCCCCCACCTTACAGACCAATGACGCGTAACTCTAAGCATAGACTTCTCGCCATCGCCCTGGCACTCCTAGTGCATATTGCCCTAGGCGTCCTCCTCTACTTCATCCATCTAGAGGGGCGACGTACGCCACCCATGCAGACCCAGCTACTACTCATCGACATTGGCAACGTAGAGTCCGCATCGGGAAGCGAGGAGCCAGCAGGTCAGCAGCTCGAGGGTGAGGACATCCCCGAGCCCGTACCTGCTCCCACCCCTCGCCCTGTGCCTCAGCCCACGCCACAGCCTCGTCCTACCCCACGCCCACAGCCTACAACCCCTCGCCCTGACCCTGTGCAGACACAGCGACATGAGGAGAGTCTACGCATCGCGGCTGCTGAACGTGCCGCCCGCGAACGAGCGGAGGCAGAGGCACGCCAGCGTGCGGAAGCACAAGCCCGCGCAGAGGCAGAGGCCAAGGCACGTGCCGAAGCCGAGGCTCGACGTGAAGCACAGCGCAGACAAGCAGGCAGTGCTGTAGCGGGCGCATTCGGTGCAGGCAAGACCCAAGGCACTAGCCAAGGCAATGCCAGCTCTGGCACAGGCAATCAAGGCAATCCGCAAGGATCGCTCGGCGGGACATTTAGCCTTGCAGGGCGTACCATCGTCAGCAATGGCGGACGCCTCACGCCTCCCGTATCGAGCCGTGCCGTCCGCGGTCGCGTCTCCGTCCGCATCACTGTAAATGGGCAGGGCAAAGTCATCGATGCCCAAGTACAGCCTCAGGGTACAGACATCGGCGACGAAGCTATCCGCAGAGCAGCAGTACAGGCTGCACGCTCGACGTCCTTCAACGTAGTCGAGGGGGCAGATGACCAGCGAGGCGTCATCACCTACCTCTTTGACATCCAGTAATCTCTAGCATTCATTCTCTCCTATGGCAAAGAACGTATTTGTATTCCTAGCCGAAGGTTTCGAGGAGATCGAAGCCATCGCGACCATCGACCTCCTGCGCCGTGCAGGGCTGAGCGTCCGCACCGTAGCCGTCGGCACGCCCTCTACCGAGGTAAGCGGAGCGCACCACGTAGCCGTGCTGGCAGACACTAGCCTCGAGGGCTATGTAGCCGCAGAGGCCGACGCCATCGTACTGCCAGGTGGACTCCCTGGCGTGACCAACCTCAATGCCTCCGAGCGTCTACGCTCTATCGTCTCCGAGGCATACAGCGCAGGCAAGCTCATCGCTGCGATATGCGCCGCGCCCTCTATCCTCGGCGGACTTGGCCTCCTCGAGGGCAAGGAGGCGACGTGTTACCCCAGCTTCGAGGGCGCGCTGACAGGCTATATCCCCACCACGCAGGCTGTAGTCACGTCGGGCAACGTTATTACGGCACGCAGTGCTGGCGTTACCTTCGACTTCGCCGAGGCGATCATTACCGCCCTGCTCGACAGAGGTGTGGCAGACAAGGTCGCTGCTGCTATCATCCGCTAAGACTTACCGCCCCGCGCATGGCTTCCTATCCATGCGCGGGGCGGTTTCTTTCCTATAACCTACACCACGTTATGCGAAACGCTTTACTCACCTTGCTCTCCCTATGCCTTCTCTGGAGCTGTACTCAGCCACAGAGCGCGCAAGACACTTCGCTCCCTCTGCCCGATACCCTGCGCGTCGTCACCCTCTCGGGTTCGACGATCTACTTCCAGTACCGTGATGAGGAGATGGGGTATCAGTATGAGCTGCTCCGCCTCTTCTCGGAGCATAGCGGTATCCCCTTCACGCTCACGACGGCTCCCGACGTAGATAGTATCCATCGGATGATCACGGCAGGTCTGGCAGACCTTAGCATTACGCCCGAGGCTGTGAGTCAGTCGGGCAAGAGACAATTCCTCTACACAGGTCCCGAGGAAGAGAGCGGGATGGTACTCGTCCAGCGCAAGCCCCAAGGCAAGCCCGACAGCACCTACATCGCCGACGTCACTCAGCTACTCGGCAAGAGTATCTATATCCTGGCAGGCTCAAACTATGCCCGTCGCCTCTCCAACCTCGAGCAACAGCTCGGTGGCAACATCGACATCATCGAGCTACAGGGCGACACGGTGGACACCGAGGGATTGATCGCCTTGGTAGCGAGCGACAGCATCGACTACACGGTCGTAGATAGTGACCTCGGTAGGCTTGCCCGCACTTATTATCCTGACATCGACATCCGCACAGAGATCGGCTTTGCCCAGCGCCTCAAGTGGATCACCTCGCCCAAGCATCGCATTCTCGCCGACTCCATTGACCACTGGATGGCAGAGGTACCTACCGTCGAGGGAGCCAAAACTATTTATCGCAAGTACTTCGAGAGCCTCAAGGTCGAGCTACCTACGGCACTGCCCAGCCGTGCCTTCTCCGAAGTCTACAAGCTCACCGATGGTGCCATCTCACCCTACGACAATCTATTCCGCCACGAGGCTCAGCGTCTCGGTCGCCCCTGGCAGATACTTGCCTCCATTGCCTACCAAGAGTCAAACTTCCGCGCCGATGTCATCGGCTGGTCAGGGGCGCGTGGACTTATGGGCATCATGCCCCGCACGGGTGCCAGCTTCGGAGCGTCCAAGCCCGAGCTCCTCGATCCTGCCATCTCCGTGCGTGTCTCGGTAGACTGCCTTCTCTCGACCGAAAAGTCCTTTCGCTCGATCGCCGATCCCCTGCAGCGACTCAAGTTTACCCTCGGAGGCTACAATGCCGGCGTCGCTCACATCCAGGATGCCCAGCGCCTTGCCCTCAAGTACGGACACAACCCCGAGGTCTGGGACGACAACGTCGAGCATTACATCCTACTCAAGAGCGAACGGCGCTACTACACCGACCCTGTAGTCCGCTACGGCTATCTGCGTGGGCGCGAAACCTTCAACTATGTCCGGGAGGTCATCCACCGCTACGACCGCTACCGCTCCCTCCTAAACCACTAACCACGCCAATAAATCAGCCGTAGCACCTATAACGAATCGCTCCCGCCTAGATCTCTGAGAGGTCTAGGCGGGAGCGATTCGTTATAAGATTGGTTAGAACGCTAGGTAAATGCCGACAGCCAAACGAATTCTTTATCGGCGGAGAGCGTCCTCGGGGGTATTAAGGCGATGGAGCTCACCGCCAGAGATGTAGAAGAAGGCGGGAAGCGACTGCACATTGTAGTGCTGGAGAGTCTGCCCCTCGGGGTCATTGACGCAGATCCAGGGCAGAGTGCGGGCAGCATTCTGCCAGTAGTAATCGTCGCCATCGAGTGAGACCTCGTAGATGGTCAGGTCTGGACGCTTCGTCTTCATATCACGAAGCGTGCCGACGAGCAGAGGCGACCACTGAGCCTGGTAAGCCGTGAAGCTTAGGAGTACAGGGCCACGCTCGGCAAGGGCACTGAGCGTCTGGAGCTGACCCTTATTATCCCTCAGAGAGATCTCGGGGAAAGCTATCGTCTCGACCTCCACAGGTTCGTTCGTCGCAGGAGACGTCTCCCATGAGCGGCGCACACGAGCCCGTGCTACGGCCTGCAGTGCCATATCCTTGAGGAAGGGGGTATAGGGGGCATCCTTGAAATGCGTGTCGTAGGCAGTCGCCACTGCCCCGAAAGCACGATCATCACCATCCTCCTCGGTAGAGAAGTACGCCCCGTCGCCCTTGCGCTGGAAGAGGGCGAAGTATGCCGCGGGGCTCTTGGGGTCGGGGAAGATAAAGCGGGTGATCAATGTACGCTTGAGCCCATCGGCAATAGAGAGTACCTGCTCACGTGCAGCCTCGAGATCCAGCTGACCTGCCGTATAGCGTGCCAGCACACTGTCGATACTACGGTCGGTGGCATAGCGCATCAAGGCAATCTCACGTATCTGATGATTGTATGGGTCAGCATCCTCTAGTTCGTAGCCTGCGAAGTAGTCACGCGCACTCGTCTTGACCACGAGACGCGTAAGTGAATCCGCTGCGAAAGGGATCGACTGATCCCCCAGCCTTAGACGGAAGAACATGGGATAACGTGTGCCGTCATGCCTGAAGGCAAAAGCGCCATCACGCCCGAGACGTACAGAGTCTAGGCTCATGACATTGCCCGTGCCTACCTCCTCGAGGTAGAGCATCTGACCCTCGGCATCGAGGACGTGTCCCTCGGCGACGAACTCACGCTGACTGCCCGAGCATCCGACGAAGGTCATTAGCCCGAATGAGAGGGCTAGTGCTGTTGCTGACTTATTGATCATTGGTTTGCTTATAGTGATGTTAATCTAGTTCTAGTTCATACAGAGAAACGCCCTAGTCGTGCAGAAATTGCATCCCCTATGGAGCGGGTTAGCCCTCAGCGGGCAGACCTGCGTGGTGTGCCAGCACCATCTCCTCAGCCTGAGCGACCCACTCCATGAGTTCGGCTCGGGTCGTGGCACGAAGCATCGCTATGCGAATGGGCTTGAAGTGATCTATGCCCTTGAAGATCGGGCTAGCTGCGATATGGCGACGGCTATGCAGGATACCGCGACGCTCGTCGAGCTTGGCGATATTGTTATCCACCTGCTGGCGGAGGATGTCGATGTAGAATGAAGGCTCACGCGCAGGCAGTTCCTGCCCCGTCTGGACATAGTGCTTCATCTGCTCGAAGATCCATGGCTGACCGATCGAACCACGCCCTACCATCACGCCATCGACACCATAGGTATCGAAGGCACGACGTGCCTGCTCGCCCGTGGTGATGTCGCCATTGCCGATGATGGGGATATACATTCGGGGATTGTTCTTGACTGCTCCGATGAGCGTCCAGTCTGCCTCTCCCGTGTACATCTGAGCACGGGTACGCCCGTGGATCGTCAGTGCAGAGATCCCACAGTCCTGTAGCTGCTCTGCTAGCTCGACGATGATACGGCTGTCGTGATCCCAGCCGAGGCGGGTCTTGACCGTCACGGGGATATTGACCGCGCGGACGATCTCCCGTACGATCTCTACCATCAGATCGGGACAGCGGAGCATACCACTCCCTGCCCCCTTGCCAGCGACACGCTTGACGGGACAACCGAAGTTAAGGTCCAGCACATTGGGCTGTGCCTCTTCACATATCCGCGCAGCCTCTACCATCGGCTCGACTTCGCGCCCGTAGATCTGGATCGCTGCTGGGCGTTCCTCGGGATCAATCGTTAGCTTGCGCGTCGTGCCTGCCACCCCGCGAATGAGGGCATCGCTACTGACGAACTCCGTGTACACCATATCTGCACCGAAGCGACGGCACAGCAGGCGAAACGCTACGTCCGTAACGTCCTCCATGGGGGCGAGTAGCAATGGGCGCTCGCCTAGATCTATATTTCCTATCTTCATTAATGAACTGTAGTAGTGGCACGACTGGCAGCGAGATACTCACGTGCCTTGCCTAGTGCCTTGTGAATGTCGGAGCAGATATATTCAGCTCCGATAATATGCTCGACTCGGGTGCTGTGTAGAGTAGCACGCACCTGGTCATTGACCCCGCTGAGGATGATCCGCGAGCCTTGGCGGCTGCTGTTGAGACATAGCTCCTCGAGGTTGTGCACTGCCGTGGTATCCATGAATGGCACGAAGCGCATACGGATGACTCTCACGGGAGGAATGCGCCCAGCACCTACGCTAGACATGATCTCCTCGAAGTGATTCGCCATACCAAAGAAAAAGGGTCCCTCGATCTCATACACCTCGACACCCTCGGGCAGATCAAGGATATCGGTATCGACGTGGAGCGTATCGTCATCGCTATGCACGAGGTCGAGCTTGCGTCGAGAGACGTTGATATTGGCAGCGTCGATCATACGCTTGATGAAGAAGATCATCGCGAGCATCAGCCCCGTCTGTATAGCGAACGTGATGTCGAAAAGCAGAGTGAAGGCGAACGTCGTCCACAGCACGATCACATCCGTGCGTGGACCACGCATGAGGTTGCGGATCGTGCGCCAGCCACTCATATTATACGAGACGATGACCAGCACGCCCGCTAGGCTTGCCATCGGGATATACGAGACGAAGGGCATGAGGAAGAGGAAGCACAGCAAGAGAATGATCGCATGTACGATCCCCGCCATAGGCGTTCGCCCGCCGTTATTGATATTGGTCATCGTGCGGGCTGTCGCACCTGTGACGGGCATACCACCCACGAGAGGCGTAAGGATATTTGCCACACCGAGACCGATGAGCTCTGTATTGGAATAGTGCTTGTCCGAGATTAGCCCATCGACGATACGTGCCGTCAGTAGGCTCTCGATAGCCGCCAGTATGGCGATGGAGAAGGCTGGCTGTGCCACTGCCGAGAGCATCGAGAAGTCGAAACCTGGTAGTGCAGGCGTAGGCATCCCTCCCGAGATCTCGAAGCGGTCTCCTATCGTCGCTATCGTATCTACCCCCATATGCTGACGTAGGAGATAAGCTACCACAGTACCGAGGATCAGCGCGATCAGCGAGCCAGGGATCGCCTTCGTAATACGTGGAGCTAGCTCGATCGTGGCGATCGTCCCCAGTCCAAGGGCTAGCGTGGACAGATCTAGATACCCGATATTCCCGAGGTACAGCTCCCACTTACTAATGAAGTCGGCAGGGACATCCGTCAGCCCGAGCCCAAGCAGCTCATTGACCTGCGTGGAGAAGATGATCACTGCCATCCCCGCCGTGAAGCCCATGACCACAGGATAAGGGATATACTTGATCAAACCTCCAAGCCCCAGCAGACCACCGACGAGTAGCATCAGTCCCGCCAGCACGGTCGCCATGACCAGCCCCGGCATCCCGTACATCTGCACCACGCTGTAGGCGATGATGATGAACGAGCCTGTCGGCCCTCCGATCTGCACCTTGCATCCGCTCAGCACGGAAATAAGCAAGCCCCCGACGATGGCGGATATGAGTCCGACCTCGGGAGACACACCACTAGCGATAGCGAAGGCTAGTGCGAGAGGTAACGCTGCTACGATGGCTACGATGATGCCCGCCATAGCATCCGAGGCAAAAGCCGAGGATGTGTATCCTGCGAATGCATCGAGGACTCTGGGGCGAAACTCTATCTTGCTAGGAATAATCTTCATTGTCTTGACAAACACGAAAAGCCCTGCAAAGGTAAGCATTGTATCGCGGACTGCCAGCCCGCCCTGAGAGCAAAAGTGAACTTGCACCCTACCAAGTAGCTCCTCGGTCTCCCTACGGGCGCTACCTCCCCTAAGGCGAGGGGAGCGATCGACATATCAAGGGAGCGAAGGCTAGTCCTCCAGAGCATCATGCGAAGCTCCATACCAGCGAGAGGCTTACCGACTGCATACGAGAAGATCGGGTCAGCACCTTGATGATGCTGACCCGATCTAGTGAGCGGAAGACGGGACTCGAACCCGCGACCCTAACCTTGGCAAGGTTATGCTCTACCAACTGAGCTACTTCCGCTTGTACCGAAGATTACTTACTACTGGAGTAGTGGAGCTCTCTCCTTTTCGACTGCAAAGGTAAAACGAATATCTGAATTGACCAAACCCTTAGAGTAAATATTTTTCTTCCTCGAACGCCCTACGCACGCAACTTATTCGCTCCAGCGCAGATACGTCGTGATCGGATAATGGTCACTCGTCTTAATTGTATTGTCTATCGTCGTCCCCTCAGGCACGAAATCCTTACTTACGAGAATATGATCAATGCGCACGACAAAAACTCCAGACGTATAAGTGAAGCCAAAGCCACTCCCACTCTCTGCGAAGGCATCCAGCAGTCCCTCCCCTATCTTGCGGTGCGCATAGGACACTGGCGTATCGTTGAAGTCTCCGCAGACGATGGTGGGCATACTGCTCTCTGCAATCAACCGATGCAGGACGTTCGCCTGTAAGCTACGACTGCGGAAGGCGGGACCAAGCTGAGTACTCAGTGCCTGCTGAAGCCCAAACGCATTGCCCGAGCGAGCGAGCTCTACATAGCGTTCGCCATCGTGAGGCTGCAGGTGAAAGCTCTCTAGGTGAGCATTGATGACCTGAACCTGTCGATCCTCGATGGTCAGCGTGTAGCGCACCGCACCATTGGTGCGAGACTGCATCGGGATCGTCTCTGCCGAGACTATGGGATAACGTGAGAGTAGGATAAGTGTAGTACCAGAGCGTTGCCCCTGACCGATATGGATATAGGGGTAGATGTCTCGGAAATAACGCTTGACCTGCTGACCCGAGATCGCTGCCCAGGAGATATGCGCCGAGATCATCGCCTCCTGTAGGCATACGATGTCTGCGTCACTGCTCCGTATGTACTGGAAGATCGGATTGGGCTCGTTGGGCGAATGTGCCACGAAGCCAAAGGCCGCGACATTGTAGCTCATCACCTTGAGGCGAGGCACATCGCTGTCCTCCTTAGGGATCGAGGAGCGGTTGATCGGGAAATAGTTGCTGACGCTCTGCCAGCCAATCGCCCAGACGACTGCCAGCACGAGAGCGATCTTCCATCTACGACGTAGCACCACCCAGTAGAGCGTCACCAGCACCATGATCAGTAAGAAGAAGGGGAAAGCCAGCCCCATAAAGGCTGGTGTCACCATCCGTATCGGCGAGATGTAGGGCGAGAGTGCTGCCACTAGGAAGAGCCCACAGCATAGCGCCGTAGTCAGATAGACCACGCTACGCAGGAGGACACGTACATAGTGCCACATATGGGAGAGGAAGGAACGGAGAGTCATTGAGCTAGATCAGTCTAGGGGATGGTCATCCTCGGCATCATGATCCGAGGCAGTAGAGGTATCGTGCAGTCGCTTACGCTCTGCACTGGTAAGGCTGGCATAGCCACTCTCACGGAGCTTGCGTAGGACGGCGAGATACTCGGCATCAGAGGCAGGGGTCTCTGCCAGAGGTACACGCACCTCGCTCCGCGAGGTAGAGGCTTTACACATCAGCTTGGCACGCCAGCGGGTAGCGGTCTGTCGCACCCACTCGGTAATATCTCTGCCATGGCGACGCATCTGATAACCCCACCACAGCCCGAGCAGAGCTCCGCCGACGTGTGCCAGCTGTCCGCCGAGATTGCGCATCGATAGGAGGACATCCACCGCGAGCAGTAGAGCCACGAGCCACGTCAGACGCACACGAAGCCCGAAGGCACGCCCCACGCTGGCCTCAGGACGTGCGAAAGCCACACCCCAGGCAAGAGCATAGATCCCAGCCGAACTACCTATAAGCGCCAGTGGTGATATATACACCCGCATTGCCCACAGCACTTGGTAGCCAAAGCTATAAAGGAAAGCCCCTGCAAGCGTCCCCATTAGGAAGAGCGCGACGAGACTACCACCTCCATACCGACGCTCATAGAGATGCCCTACATAGTAGAGCACCACCATATTGATCATCAGATGGGCGAGGTCTCGATGTACCCATGGATAAGTTAGCAGCCCCCAGGGCTGGCGCGCCAGCAGATAGCCTCCAGGGTAAGCCCCTAGGGCTGTCTCTAGAGATCGCGACATCAGCCCAAGGGCAAAGCACACCTCCCCCACGCCCCACACGGTGAGGGTGATAGCCATGATCGCATAGACGAGCCGCTCTACGGCTGTCGCCTCATCACGGAGGTGACGTCTCAGTGTCTCAAGCACAGACAGGGGTCGGAGGCAGGGTAAGACTAATAGAAGGGTCCACCGATCTCCCCCTTGCGTCTCCACATGAGGATGAGGATGATCCCTCCGATCATACCCCCTAGATGCGCGAAGTGAGCGATACCATCACCCTGGCTCTGCACGCCTAGGAAGAGCTCGATAAGTCCGTAGCCTATGACGAAGTACTTCGCCTTGATGGGTATCGGGATGAACATCAAGTACAGAGGAGCATTGGGGAAGAGCATGCCGAAGGCAAGGAGCAAACCGAAGACCGCCCCAGACGCCCCGATGGTAATGGCATTCTGCGCGATGACCTGCCCCCACACACTCATCAGTTCGTGGAAGCTAAAGTACCACACGACCTGCTGTGCCAGGGCTGCCGTGAGCCCCGTAGCGAGATAGAAGAACAGGTAACGCTGTGCGCCCCAGTACCGCTCGACCGTGGAGCCAAACATCCACACGGAGAACATGTTGAAGAAAAGGTGTGATATCGACCCCTCGCTATGCAGGAACATATACGTCAGGAGCTGATACGGAGCGAAGGTCTCCGCTTCCCAATAGTGCATCCCCAGTATCGCCACGAGGTCTATGCCTATGCGAGGCAGAGCCATCTGGGCTATCCAGACGAGGGCGTTGATGATGAGGAGGTTCTTGGTTATGGGCGGAATACTCTGTTGCCCGAAGCCTATTGCCATAAATCTAATTTCTTTGAGATGAGTAATGCCTACTCCCTAGCGGATATCCACGTGGAGCAGGTGTCTATCGCCCAGATATCCGTCGAGGCTCTGCCCTACTCGGCAGGGACCGACACCGCTGGGCGTGCCGGTGAAGATGATGTCGCCCATCTTGAGCGTATGCTGCTGGCTCACGAAGGCAATGATCTGATCGATGCTGTGTAGCATCTCACTGCTTAGGGCGCGCTGGCGCACCTCGCCATCGACCTCGAGACGCATCTCTAGAGGTGTCTCGGGGTAGCCGAGCTCCCTCTTGTCTACCCACTCGCCTACAGCGGCGGAGCTGTCGAAGGCTTTGCTCATCGTCCAGGGAGCTCCTGTGGCGATAGCCCTACGCTGGAGGTCGCGAGCGGTGAAGTCTATCCCCACACTGACCTTGCTATAGTAGCGATGAGCAAACCGCTCACTGATATACTTCCCCACGCGATCGATCTGCACGACGATCTCACCCTCATAGTCCATTTGCTCACACCAGTCGGGGAGAAAAAACGGCATATGAGGACGCAGGAGGGAGTCCCCCTTGTGTATGATCATGGGTTCATGGGACTTCTCCGACTGTGGGAGGCTACCGAGGAGGTCGGGGGCTTCTGTCTGATGGCTAGGATAGTTGAATCCTACGGCGAGTATCTTCATCGTACGGGTACTCGTCGATTAGTCCTCTGCCCCTGTGACGGGGGAACCAGCACGGCGCGCACGACGTGGCGAACGCCCTGCTGCCTCTGCCCGCTCACGCTCCTGCATGCGGGTGAAAATAAGGGCTAGGTGGGCATACATCGACGTATTCTGCACGACGACCTGCTCGGGGACGCGGATGCGCACGGGGGTAAAATTCCATATCGCACGGAAGCCCATCTCTGCCAGCTGATCGGCTACCGTCTGTGCGTGCCGAATGGGGACGGTGAGGATAGCGATCTGCACGCTCTCTGCCTGCATACGTTCCTGCAGTTCGTCCATATGATAAATGGGGATCTCCCCGACATTAGTTCCCACGACACTATCGTCTACATCGAAGCCTGCCACGATCTCCAGTCCAAACTGCCGAAGACCTCTATCGGCGAGCAACGCTCCGCCGAGGCTACCCACACCGATGATGAATGCCCGATGCGTCTGAGTGAACCCGAGGAACTCCTCCAGCACCGTGATGACTGTCTGTGACTGATAGCCTACGCGCGTACGCCCCTCTAGCTGGACATACGACAGATCCTTCGCCACAAGGGAAGGCTCTACACCTACCCCTCGGGCTATACTTGTAGAGGATACCTGCTTCTTGCCTGCAGCGTATTCCATCTTGACGTGAGACAGATACCAGGGTAGCCTCCGCAGTGTAGGTTCAGGGATAGGGCGATACTCCCCAGCTGTCATCTTCTTTGTCTTCATACAAATAGTCTGTTTTGCTATCTCGTACTTTTATTTGATCACAAAGGTAAGAAAACTCCTTTTATCGCTTGTCGTCGACAGGCAAGCATTTCGGCACTGGGGTATCATAAACCCACGAAGCGGGAAGGCTCGCCAGCATTGACCAAACTGGAAGTCGTCCGATCAGCCACGCATCTATTCCCCGACAGCTCCTCAGACACTTCAGTGATGTCTCCCCCGACACTTCGGTGATCTCTCCTCAGACACTTCAGTGATATCTCTCCTGACACTTCGGTGATGTCTCCTCGGACACTCAAGTAGGGACTCGGGGGACTCCCTACTTGAGTGTCCGAGGAGACACACCTTGAGTGTCGGGAGAGTATCAAGGTGTTAGTCTCACCTACACGTACGCGCGCGAGCATACGCGCGCACGTGCGCATATATTATTCGGTCTAGAGAGGGGTTGGTAGAGCGGGCTTTGATGGGTGCAGATAATTTCTGTACCTTTGGCTAGTTAAACAAATAGGCAGTACACTTTATACTATTAGGCATGACCAACTTTAGTTTACTTGCTCGGCAAGTCTTCGACCAAGCCGTACAGACATACGCACAGCGAGGGGGTGTAGACATCCCTGCACCCAACCCCTACCCCGAGCGTACGATAGAGCATGACCTGTACCGCAAGAACTGGATAGATCATGCGCAGTGGGGGCTAGAAGATATTATTCGCGATCCAGACATAGAGCCAGCAGAGGCACTACGCATCAAGCGTCGCATCGATCGAAGCAACCAAGAGCGGACAGACCTTGTCGAGCTTATCGACAGCTTCTTCCTCGAGCATTACGCTGATGTCAAGCCACTGCCCGAGGCGAGGATCAACACCGAGAGCCCTGCATGGGCGATCGACCGCCTCTCCATCCTCATGCTCAAGATTCACTACATGAGCCAGGCGGTAGCCACTGCCACAGACGAAGAGCTCCGAGCCAAGACGGAAGAGAAACTGCGCATCCTACTCATCCAGCGCGAAGACCTCTCCACCGCTATCGACGAGCTACTTGCAGACATCGCAGCAGGGATTAAGTACATGAAGGTCTACAAGCAGATGAAGATGTACAACGACCCCCAGCTCAACCCCATGCTCAAGGGGCAAACTCTCTAACTCACGCAGTCTAGGCTCCGCGGCCGACGACGTCACAGCCCCCACCTCATCCAGTGAGCAAGTACCTCATCTCACGCCTCTCCGCTATGGGCGATGTAGCTATGGTGATCCCCGTAGCCTATGCCCTCGCGCGTACATATCCCAAGCATGAGTTCACCCTGCTGACACAGCCACATCTCACAGGGCTACTCGTAGAACCACCGCCGAACCTTGAGGCGATGGTCATCGACATTCGCCGTGAGGAGCGACGTATCTGGGGATTGCTTCGCTATCTTAGCAGACTACGCAGAGAGCGATTTGACGGCTTTGTCGACCTGCATGACGTGCTACGTACGCGAGTACTCCGCTGGGGTCTACGCCTATGGGGAGTGCCGACGAAGCACCTGCGCAAGCCACGCCGTGAACGCAAACGCCTGCTTAGCCTAGGGCGTGGACAGGTCACAGTCCCTTCCATGCACAGCCTCTACGCCGAGACACTCGAGCGTGCAGGGCTACGGCTCTCGGAGCCCATCGTGCCGATCACGGTACCACACGCAGGGGGGATCGTAAGGAGACTCTGGGGTGATCTGCCCGCGAAGCCTGTCGTGGGTATAGCTCCCTTCGCCTCGACAGAGAGCAAGACCTACGACCTCTCCCTCATGGAGCAATGCCTTGACCAGCTCTCGCGACGTGGCGACTGCGACATCTGCCTACTCGGAGGGCGTGGCACTGAGGCTGAGACGTTAGGCAAATGGGCTGACCGCTACCCACATACCCGAACTTTCGCTGGCACATTGGAGTTGTATGAAGAGCTGGCGCTCATTAGCCATATGGCATGCGTCGTCTCGATGGACAGTGCCAATGCGCACTTTGCCTCTCTGGTAGGCACACCTACCATTACCCTGTGGTGCGCCACCGATCCCTCGGCGGGTTTCCTCGCTATGGGGCAGAGCCTAGAGGACTGCCTCGGGGATGAGTCGTTGCCCTGCCGCCCCTGCACGATCTTCGGCAAGCTCGACAAGTGCAAGCTCGGTGACATGCCTTGCCGTAGGGGTATCGCCCCAGAGCGCATCATCGAGCACGTGGATCACCATCTCGCGCATCACCACACGAGACCAACGAACGAAGCATAGATACAGACAGTATATGAAACTTAGAATAAACAAGCTCATCAGCGACGCAGGTCTTGGCTCTCGCCGAGAAGTGGAGGACTTCATCCGCCGTGGTCGAGTGAAGATCAATGGGCGCAGAGCCGACCTCAGCGATATGGTCTCCGAGCATGACGTTGTCCTCCTCGACGATGTCGATCTCCCCGTCAAGGACCTCATCCGCGAACACGTGGCCCTAGAGAAGCAACTAGCGCGCGAGCGTGCTGCCGAGGCAAAGCCCAAGACCAAGGGGCGCGCTGCCGAACGGGCAGAGAGCCAGCGTATCCAGCACGCCTCCAAGAGTGCTGCCCTGCGCAAGACGAGCAAGAACAACCCCATCAATAAGCGCCGTGCACGCCTAGAGGCTGAGCTAGAGGAGGAGACATTCGCCCTAGACGAACGCGCCCCTCGCCCTGCACGCCGTGAGCCCTCTGCTGGTCGTCGTGGCAGAACGAGACAGAGAGACGAAGACTAGCATTCACCACCAAAGAAGATTTATGAAAGTACACCTCGTACGCCATACCTCCGTCGTATGGGACGGGAGCATCATTTGCTACGGCAATACCGATGTCGCCGTCCGTGACACCTTCGAGCAGGAAGCACGTGAGACACTAAAGAGACTACAGGGCATCCAGCCCGATGCCGTATATACCAGCCCTCTGAGCCGTGCCGCTGTGCTGTGCGACTTCTGCGGGTATCCCGATGCAGAGCGTGACGATAGGCTCAAGGAGATGAACTTCGGCACCTGGGAGGGACGACCATGGTCAGAGATCATCATCAACGAAGAGACGCACGTCTTCTTCGATCGCTATATTCACAACCGCACCCCCGAGGGTGAGAGCCAGTGCGATCAGTACGAACGCGTCCGCGAGTTCATCCTCGAGAAGAAGGCTGAGGGTCACAAGAGCATCCTCGTCTTCTGCCACGGTGGGACGATCAACTGTGTCCGCGTGATGGCAGGTGAGGTTCAGCTCAACGAAGCCTTCGCCACCATCCCAGACTTCGGTTCCCTCACGACGCTGGAGTTCTAGCCTCCATTGGGTAGCACTTCTGTACAGGAAGGGATATAAGGCAACGGGCTTCTGCTCTGCCTTATATCCCTTCTTCCCGAATGGACGTTAGATATGGTAAGTGGGAGAGCAAGCCAGCTAAGGAGTTTGTCCAAGCTGTGCTAGAGGGCAAGTCTTGCTAAGGTCACGATATTTAACTACTTTTACCCCTACTTATGGAGATAACTCTAGACGAAAGCAAGCGCATCTATCGTGCTGGGCGGATACTTCTCGGTTCGCTCTCCTCACAGCTAGGCTATGGGGAGCGTCGTCGCGCCTACTCGTTACTACGTAGGGCGGTCGAGGGCGGTTCGCTCACAGAGGAGGGGTCTGTAGCCCCACTCATTCAGCTCCTCGAGGTGGCAGTGGTCGCCGCCGAGGAATTGCATCTGGATGCTGACAGCCTGCTCGCGCTCCTATATATACGCCCTGTAGTCGATGGAGTGCTTACCGAGCGCGAGGTGGAGCAGACCCTAGGCAGTCAGTGCCTGCGTCTCCTTCAGCTCCTGCATCGCACGTCCGTACTCTTCCTACGCAGGGAGTCGCTAAGCAGTGAGAACTTTCACAACCTGCTCCTCTCTATGGCAGAGGACATCCGTGTGGTTCTTCTTATCATTGCTGACCGGCTCTATCGTCTAAGGAATGCCCGCAGGCTCTATTCGGACGAGGAGGGTCTGGCTCTAGCCGTAGAGGTATCTTTCCTCTATGCTCCCATCGCCCACCGCCTCGGTCTCTATACGATCAAGGGCGAGATGGAAGACCTCTGCCTCAAGTGGCGTGACCGCAAGACCTTCGACTACATCGTGCGCAAGCTCGGCGAGACCAAGGAGACACGTGATGCCTACATTGATGGCTTCATAGCGCCTCTGCACCGTGTCCTCGATACCCAACTTGGCTGTAGCTACGAGATCAAGGGACGCGTCAAGAGCATCAGCTCGATTCACAATAAGCTCCGCAAGCAGACGACCTTCGAGGACATCTATGACCTCTTCGCCATCCGCATTATCTTGGACGTCCCCCTAGAGCGTGAGCGCCAGGCATGCTGGCAGGCGTACTCCATCGTCACAGACATGTACCGCCCCAACCCCGAGCGCCTCAAGGACTGGATCTCCATCCCCAAGAGCAACGGCTACGAGAGCCTGCACACCACGGTGATGGGTGCAGAGAGCCGCTGGGTCGAGGTGCAGATACGTACCCGCCGAATGGATGCCATCGCCGAGCAAGGCGTAGCAGCGCACTGGAAGTACAAGGGGATCAAGAGTGAGAGCGGACTAGATGAGTTCCTCACCTCGGTGCGTGAGACGCTGGAGGCTGTCCGTGAGACAAGCGACAAGCGTAGCATCCTCGAGTCGTCGATGATGACGCTCAGCACGCCCGAGATCTATGTCTTCACACCACGAGGCGAAGTGATGAAGCTCCCCAAGGGGGCGACAGTGCTAGACTTTGCCTTCAGTATCCACAGCCGTGTGGGTGCCCACGCTATATCGGGCAAGGTCAATGGCAAGAACGTCTCGCTCAAGTACCAGCTACACAATGGGGATGCTGTGGAGATCATCACCAGCCCCCAGCAGAGTCCTAAGCAAGACTGGCTCTCGATCGTCGTGAGCAATCGTGCCAAAGCCCGCATTCGTCAGATCCTGCGCGCCGAGGAGGAGGCAGGCATCGCCGTAGCCAAGGAGATGGTACAGCGTCGCCTCAAGAACCGCAAGCTCCCCTACAACGAGGCACTCTTTATTCGTCTGACGATCAAGCGTGGCTACAAGGCACTGGGCGACTTCTACCGCGATATCACCCTAGAGCGCATAGACGCTCAGGGCTTCATCGACACCTACGAGCAGGAGCTTCAGCGCATCGAGACGGCTCAGCGCGAAGCCAGCACTCAAGGCACTCCCCTACGCAGTGCAGAGGAGTACGTCGCCTCTCCCGAGGATCTCGGCGAGGAGACGAGGGTACACACCTCTGACGTGCTAGTCATCGATACTGGTCTCACTGGGGTCGAGTACAGCTTCGCCAAGTGTTGTCAGCCTGTATACGGAGATCAGGTCTTCGGCTTCGTGTCCTCGCGAGGGATCAAGATCCACCGCACCGACTGCCCCAATGCTCCCGACATGATCGAGCGCACTGGACACCGCGTCCTCGCTGCCAAATGGAGTGGCAGTGACTCGGACGCTGCTCAGCTCGTACAGATGGAGGTCGTCGGTCGCGACGATATAGCCGTAGTGACTCACATTATCTCTCTCATCAAGAAGGAAAAGGACTGCCAGCTCCGAAGCTATTCGATAGACTCGGGCGATGGTCTATTCCGTGGCACGTTCATGCTCTACATCCGAGGACGTGGTAGCATGACGAATCTCATCAAGAAGATCCGCGGGGCTGTCGGGGTCAAGCAAGTCAATAAGCTTAGCTAACCCTCCTGCATCCACCGCCAGCATATAAATAGATCCACCTACTTATTATGACTCCTATTATGGAACCGAATGCTAGAGAGTTCAAGTATCTGAGCCTACTGTCCAAGCAGTTCCCCACGGCAGCAAGTGTCGCCAGCGAAATAATGAACCTCCAGGCTATTCTCAATCTGCCCAAGGGCACGGAGCACTTCCTGGCAGATATACACGGAGAATACGAGGCGTTCATCCACGTCCTCAAGAACGCCTCTGGCACGATCCGTGTCAAGGTCAATGACCTTTTCGGCGGACACGTCCGCGAGCAAGAGCTTCGAGAGCTCTGCACGCTCATCTATTATCCGCGCGAGAGCCTCGACCGCATCAAGCTACGTGAACGCTCGATGGAGGATTGGTATCTCGTCGTCCTCAATAAGCTTATCCGCGTCTGCCAGCGTGTGAGTGAGAAGTACACCCGAAGCAAGGTGCGCAAGGCACTCCCCCAGCAGTATAGCTATATCATACAGGAGCTCCTGCACGAGGACAGCATGAACAGCAAGAAGTCCGCTTACCTCAATGGCATCATGCACTCGATCATCGAGACAGGACACGCCGAGGACTTCATCATTGCCCTCTCTGAGACGATCCAGCGCTTAGCCATCGACCATCTCCATGTAGTGGGCGACGTCTACGACCGAGGTCCTGGTGCCCATGTCATTATGGATCGACTCCTCGACTATCACAACGTGGACATCCAGTGGGGCAATCACGACATTCTCTGGATGGGTGCCGCTGTAGGCAACCCCGCCAGCATTGCCAACGTTATCCGTATTGCTCTGCGCTATGCCAACCTCGAGACCATCGAGAGTGGCTACGGGATCAACCTCCTTCCCCTCGCACGCCTAGCTATGGAAGTCTATGCAGACGACCCCTGCGCACGCTTCCAGCCCAAGATCGGAGACAACGAGCATTCCTACGACGACAAGAGCATCTACCTCATCAGCCAGATGCACAAGGCGATCGCCATCATACAGTTCAAGCTTGAGGCGCAGATCATCGCTCGCCACCCCGAGTACGGCATGAGTGATCGCAACCTCCTGCACCTATGGAACCAAGAGGAGGGCATCATCACCCTGCCCAATGGCAAGAGCTACCCCACCCTCGACAACAATATCCCCACCGTAGACCCAGCCGATCCCTATGCCCTCACGCCCGATGAGGCGGATGTGGTAGAGCGACTTGCGCATTCCTTCGCACACAGCGAGAAGCTCCGTAGCCACCTCGACTTCCTCTACCGCAAGGGAAGTATGTACCTAGCCTACAATCAGAACCTCCTCTTCCATGCCTCCATCCCACTGACAGAGGACAGAGACTTCAAGAAGGTACGCGTAGGTAAACACCTCTACTCAGGCAAGGCACTCATGGATCGTGTAGACGAATATGTGCGTCTAGCTCATCCCTCGGCATGCGACAGCCCCGAGCATACCGATGCCATTGACTACATGTGGTATCTATGGTGTGGTCCCGACTCGCCTCTCTTCGACAAGGGTGCTATGACGACCTTCGAGCGTTACTTCATAGCCGACAAGGAGACCCATCACGAGCCCAAGGGCTATTACTACATCTACCGTCTCGAGCAGGAAGTCTGCGAACGCATCCTGGCAGAGTTTGGACTCGAGGGACCCGACACGCACATCATCAACGGCCATGTGCCTGTCAAAGCAAGCAAGGGAGAGAATCCCCTACAGTCGGGCGGTAAGCTCATGCTCATCGATGGCGGATTTAGCCGTGCCTACCAGTCTAGCACAGGTATCGCTGGCTACACGCTGATCTTCAACTCGCATGGGCTACACCTCGTCAAGCACGACCCATTCAGCTCGACCCGTGAGGCGATCGACCACATGGAGGACATCGAGAGCGTGTCCGTGGTCAAGGAGTTTAGCTCCCACCGCATGCTCGTGATGGATACAGACAAGGGCAAACTACTCATCGATCAGGTCAATGACCTCAAGGCACTCCTCGCTGCCTACCGTCATGGTCATCTCAAAGAGAAAGAATAACATTACCCTCCCTAGATATTACTAGATGAAACGGATCATTATCAAGTGGCTCTGGATAGGCTTCGCCTGCCTCGTGCTAGGCGTTGGGCTTATCTTTATTGCCATAGCACAGGGGTGGATAGGCTACATGCCTGCCATCGACCAGCTACAGAATCCTATCGACAAGTACGCCTCGCAGGTCATCTCCAGCGATGGCGAGGTGATCGGGTCCTATGCCCGTAGCGGAGATAACCGTATCTTCGTCGGCTATAACGAGATCTCCCCACACCTGATCAATGCCCTCATTGCTACCGAGGACGTGCGTTACCATGAGCACTCGGGTATCGACTACCGCGGGCTAGGGCGTGCGATCGTCAAGACCGGCATCCTACGTCAGAAGGGCGCGGGTGGTGGTAGTACCATCACCCAGCAGCTCGCCAAGCTTCTCTATACCGAACGCGCCCAGTCGCGCAGTGAGCGTATCATGCAGAAGCCCATCGAATGGGTCATCGCCGTACAGCTTGAGCGATTCTACACCAAGGAGGAGATCCTGACAATGTATCTCAATCAGTTTGACTTCCTCTACAATGCCGTCGGTATCCGCTCTGCAGCCAGCACCTATTTCTCGAAAGCACCGAGTGAGCTCAACATCCAGGAGGCAGCCATGCTCGTCGGCATGTGTCAGAATCCCTCGTACTTCAATCCCATCCTGCACCGCGACAGCGAGCGTCCTCTCGCACGTCGCAATGTCGTCCTCTCGCAGATGCACAAGGCAGGTATGCTCACCGAGGCGGAGCTAGACTCTATCTCTGCACTGCCCATCGAGACCAAGTTTCGCAAGCTTGACCACAAAGAGGGCGTAGCCCCCTACATGCGCGACTACCTACGTCGCATCATGATGGCGAAGGAGCCACGTCGTAGTGACTACGCTAGCTGGCAGAGCGACCTCTACAGCGCGGACAGTACTGCCTGGATCAACGACCCCCTCTATGGCTGGTGCAATAAGAATCGTAAGCCAAATGGCGATCCCTACGACATCTACGCCGATGGGCTCAAGATCCACACCACCGTCTCTGCCCGTATGCAGGAGCATGCAGAGGCTGCTGTACGTGAGCACATGAGCCAGAACCTCCAGCCCGCCTTCGACCGTGAGAAGCGTGGTAGCAAGACTGCCCCCTTCTCTAGCAAGATCACGAGCGAACAGCGCAAGCAGATCATCGAGCGTGCGATCAAGCAGAGCGAGCGCTGGCGCGCCTCACGTGAGGCAGGCATGAGCGAGAAGGAGATCATGCGCTCCTTCGACGAAAAGATCCCCATGCAGGTATGGAGCTGGCGTGGTACACGCGACACCATCCTCTCTCCTCGCGACTCTATCCTATACGTCAAGGGTATCCTCCGCACGGGCTTCGTAGCGATGAACCCACACAATGGCTATGTGCTGGCATACGTCGGAGGGATTGACTTCCGCCACTTCCAGTACGATATGGTCTCTACAGGACGCAGGCAGGTCGGTTCGACCATCAAGCCTTACCTCTATTCGCTCTCGATGATCGATGGCTATTCGCCTTGCGACTTGATCCACCACGTCCAGCCCTACATTCGCGTAGAGGGGACGAATCAGATCTGGACACCGCGTAATACCAACCGTCGTCGTATTGGCGAGATGGTATCCATCCAGTGGGGGCTACAGCACTCCGACAACTGGGTGACTGCCGAGCTAATGAACCGAACCAATACCAGCACCTTCCTGCGCCTACTGCGTAGCTACGGGCTGACAGGGCATATCAACGAATCCTCAGCCATGTCCCTCGGTACTCCAGAGGTAACGATCGGTGAGATGGTATCTGGCTATACGACGTTCGTCAATAAGGGTGTACGTGTAGCTCCTATCCTCGTCACGCACATTGAGGACCAGGCAGGCAATGTGATCGCGTCCTTCACGCCACGCATGACCGAGGTACTGCCTCAGAGCGCAGCAGACAAGATGCTGTACATGCTCCAGAATGTAGTGAGTGGAGGTACTGCCAACCGTCTGCGCTCGCGCCATGGTCTCACGATGCCTCTGGGTGGCAAGACTGGTACGACCAATAGCAACAGCGATACTTGGTTCATCGGCTTCACGCCCGAGATCGTCGCGGGCGCCTGGGTCGGAGGTGAAGACCCTTCAGTGCGTTTCTCCTCTATGGCATTCGGTCAAGGTGCAGCGGCTGCACTGCCTATCTTCGGCATTTTCATCAAGCGTGTCTACGCCGATCCTAAGCTGGGCTACCTAGTCTCTACCCCCTTCGATCTGCCCAGCGACTTCCAGCCCTGTGCCGACGCCTCATACTACGACAACGGCTACTCTGCTGACATACCTGCCGACAGCACAGCCGTAGAAGATCTCCCTGACATCTTCTTCCCAGACTAAGGATTCGTCGCAGGGAATAGCGCACCAGCTACTCCCTATAGATACCCCCGAGAGAGACAGCGTCCCTACCCCATCTAGTGGGTAGGGACGCTGTACATTTATAAGGTAACGCAAATCATACTCCTGCCTGCAAACTTCTTCGATTCACGTCGTGACCTGTACAATTCACGACGTGAATTATACAGACCACGACGTGAATTGTACAGACCACGACGTGAACCGAACAAGTCTCCGCTGTAAGCGAAGACTTGTTCCAAGGAGACACGTGCCTTTGCACCGAATGGAGCGCATCCATTCACTCAAAGTCAATGATATCGGGATTTGCTCCGCACCCCTTAGCTTTCGCCTAGGAAAGACCCGAAGACTACAGCCACAGCCACCGAGAGGGGCGTGAATCGAGAATAGTCAAATTCTACGATTCACGCCCCTCTCGGTGGCTGTGGCTAACAGGTCCTAGGTTGCGATCGGATGAGCTACCAGCGACCGAGGGGAAGGGTTTGCCACGAAGAGAGGGCATCATGGTGGGCATCATGCGTCACCATGATGATCGTCGCCGAGGGAGAAATAAGACGCTCGAGAAGTGAGTCAAACTCCGCCTTGTAGGCGCGATCGAGGAAGCTTGTCGGTTCGTCGAGGATGACCAGCTCGGGATGCGAAGCCAGCGCACGCGCCAGCAATACGCGCTGGAGCTGTCCGCCACTAAGTGCGCCGAGCGGACTGCGTCGCATAGCACTAAGACCAATGAGATCGAGTAATTCGTCTACGCGCTTCGCTTCCTCGGCACGAGGGATATCGCTACCATACAGACCCGAGGCAATGACCTCCTCTACACGAATGGGGAACGAGCGGTCTATCTGATTGATCTGAGGTAGGTAGCCAATGCTCGGTCTTGCCGTTGCCTCGCCATCGGTGGCGAAGTAACTGAGCGAACCACCAAGCAGAGGGATCAGACCTAGGACGGTCTTGAGCAGGGTGGTCTTGCCGGCACCATTGGGTCCGACGATTGCCCAGCGTTCGCCACGGCGTACCGTCCAGTCTAGTCCGTCGAGAACTTCAGTGCCAGGATAGCCGAGACGCACAGAGCGCAGGGCAAGAAGTATGGGAGCTTCGGGCGTAGTCATCATTTGCTTGTAGTCTGTCGGGGATAATGCCTTCTGCCGACCCCTAGCGTGGGCGATGCAGAAGCGAGTCTATAAGAAGAAGCTGTGAGAGCCAATCCCTGTCGAGGGGATTGATCACGATGGTCTCTGCACCAAGCTCACGAGCGATGGACTCCGTCAGCCTAGGCGAAAACTCTTGCTGGACGAAGACGTAGCGTGCCTCCAGCTCCCGAGCACGAGCGATAATACTCTCTAGCTGTCGGGGCGAAGGGTCTTTGCCGTCGTGCTCGATGACAAGCTGGGCAATGCCCCGCTCTATAGCATAGTAAGTCAGCGAAGGGTGATAGATGATGAATGCACGCTCCGCAGACTGTGCCACAGGCGTAGTAATGCTGTCTGCCGAGGCAACCTCAGCACCACGATGCTCATGCTGATCTAGCTCTGCGATGAATGCCTCATAAGCACTGCGATAGGCTTCGGCACGATCGGGACAAAGCTCAATGAGTGCACCGAGGACATTCCCCGCCATAATACGCATCCCGAGGAAGCTCATCCAGTAATGTGGATCGTGAGAATGGTCATGGTCATCACCATCGCAGGTATCGAGTGCTTCGCCTCCAGCATCAAGGCGATAGCGCCGAACATCGGGGTACAGCTCGGCGATACGCTTGACCCATGAGGTCTCGAAGCCGAGATCACCGACATAGAGGTATGCCTGACAAGTGGCAAGCGTCGCCATGTCCTGCGGAGTTGGTTCGTAGACCTCGGGGGTAGCGCCCTCGGGTAGGAGGATCTGTACCTCGATCTCGTCGCCTGCGATACGCTGCACGAGGTCTGCCACTGGGGCGATGGTCGTGGCGATGTGCACGCGGTCAGTATCGCTGGTCTTAGCCCCGCGTGGAGTGCACCCGACGAGAGCGACCAAGAGGGCAAACGCCATCAGCGTGGCTCGGAGTAGTTTCTGTATCACTGTATAGTTTGAGTTTGAGAGCAGGGGAATGGATTCGCTAGCGACGCCAACGGCAGAGGATGTACTCGACCATATCGATAGCGATGAAGAGGAAAAAGCCCACAAGGCTTAGTACGACGATACCGCCATACATATCGAGATAATTGACCCGCATCCAGGCATCGACGATATAGTAGCCCATGCCGTGGGATGTGCCGTAAGTCTCGGTGACGAACAGCACCGAGATAGCCGTGCCGATGGCAATGCGCAGGGCAGAGAGGAGGTCGGGCGTAATGGCAGGTAGCAGCAAATAGCGGAAGGTCTGCCACTGGCTCGCACCGAGCGACTGCATGATGACGAAGCGATCACGAGGGATTGCCCGCAGTCCATCACGCAGGCTAACGACAAGCTGAAAGAGGATGATGAGCATGATCATCACGACCTTCGTCACCTCCCCGAGACCTGCCAGGAGCATCACTACGGGCAGGAGGGCAAGCTTCGGGATCGGGTAGCTGAGATATATGAATGCCTCGAGGATACGCCCGAGTGTCCGCGAGCGGTAGATCACGAGGGCAAGCATGAGCGCCAGCACTATCGAGAGGGCAATGCCCATAAGCACACGCCCCAGGCTTACCCATAGGTGCACATGCATCGTGCTACGGCTCCACGCATTGGGCAAATGTATATAGACCGACCATGGCATCGGTAGCACCTTGCTGTCCATCACCAGAGCTAGGACGATCCACACGAGGTGAATCAGCACGACGCCTAGACCTATCTGGACAATTCGCTTAGTCATGGTCATACGCCTGTAAGTACTGAAGGATGTCCGCCTCCGTAGGATTATCTAGATCTGCCACGATCGTCTGTGAGAGGACGATCGTGCGCGAGGCAAGGCTAGCCGCTTCATGGGGGCTGTGCGTGACGATGAGCGTAGTCGTGGGGTATTGCTTCCAGAGGCTTAGGAATAGCTCACGGCTTCGCTCCGCTGTAGCTACATCAAGGGCAGAGAACGGCTCGTCCAGCAGTAGCAGGTCGGGCTTCGTCCCAAAGGCACGCGCCAGCGCTACACGCTGACATTGCCCCCCACTCAGCTGATGCGGGTACTTGTCTAGCAGGTCAGCGATGCCAAGCGTCTGAGCTACAGCGAGCGTCTCCGCCTCGGGCATCATGGGTTTGCCGAGACGGCGAGGCAAGGCAATATTGTCCCGTGCAGTCATCCACGGTAGTAGCCCGTAGCTCTGTGGCACGAGTGCAATATGATGCTCCCGTGGCGAAGGGCGTTCGCCCCCTAGTAGTACCTCACCCTCATAAGGCAATATGCCCGCTATGGCGCCTAGCAGGGAGGATTTACCTCCACCCGAGGGACCACAGAGGGCATATATGGCACCCGCCTCGACCGAGAGAGAGAGGTTGCTTAGAGCAGACACCTCCCCCGCGTCGGAGACATAGGTGAGTGAGAGATCACGAATACTGAGGGCTAGCATACAGCGAGCGAATGTCCTAGAGCGAACTATGGATGTGAGACAAGGTCACGGTCTGCCAGCCATGAGCGGGCATCCTGCCATGTGAGACTATTGCTGTCGATCTGATAGATGAACGTGCCGAAGTCTATGCGCTCCACCATACTCTGCTCCATGCCGAAGAGATCCGCCACGAGCGGAAGCCAGGCATCGCGATGCCTCTTATCCATGAGATATTCGCAGGCTCGGGTATAGCCTTCCTGTAGCTTCCTACGCACTTCGTTTGGTGTATCCTTATCGAGGATCATGACATCGACATCGCGCACTACTGGTTCGTCTGCAAGGGTCATCCCCTGCTGTGCTGCGACGGAGGCGAATGGCTCGGGTAGGATAGCAGCATCTACCTGACCCGAAGCAAGCATCTCTAGACGAACAGGGATCTTCTGCACCTCGACACGCTCATAGGCACGTCCGCGCATCAGTTGATCCGTGGCATAGTCGATGACCGTATTGCTCGAGAGGGCGAAGCGCTTGCCCACGAGATCATCAAGCGACTTGATCGTCAGCCCTGGACGTAGCACGAGGCGAAACAGTCCATAGGTATGGAAGGCAAACTCGACTGGCATGTCTGCCTGCTTCTGGATGAGGAAACTTGTTACATCCGATACAGCCCCATCGATCTGTCCAGTCTGCAGTGCGACATCACGCTCCATAGGAGAGTAAAACCGCACCAGGTCAAGGTCAAGACCAAGGCTATCATAGATCCCGAGATGCTCTGCCACGACCACGGGGATATAGTCCACACTGGGCATGACTCCTAAACGAAGGGAATACAAGTCGCTAGATTCCTTGGATGAAGATGAGGACGAACCGCTACAGCCGACCAGGCTAAGCGAGAAGATGCCAGCTACACAAGCCAGCAGAATGAGACGAATAGCTTTCATAAATGCTGTTTCTATTTCGTTGGTTTCAGTGTTTGCTTCTTAGTTGTCGCGGCACGTTGTTCACGCTGATAGTGACGGCACCATGGCGTGAGTCCACATTCGCCACAGCGAGGCTTGCGCGCTAGGCAGACATAGCGACCGTGCAGGATCAGCCAGTGATGAGCGTCGGGGATGATCTCTGCTGGAATATGACGCGTCAGCTCTAGCTCTGTCTGCAGAGGTGTGCGTGATCGGGTGGTGAAGCCTATGCGTTCGCTCACGCGGAAGACATGCGTATCGACTGCCATCGTTGGCTCGTCATAGATGACGGCACTAATGACGTTAGCAGTCTTGCGCCCTACTCCAGGCAGACGCATCAGTTCGTCACGTCCCTCTGGCACCTCACCTCCATAGTCGGACATCAGCATGCGTGCTAGACCGACGAGGTGCTTGGCCTTATTGTTTGGGTAGCTCACGCTACGGATGAGCGCGAAGATCTCCTCCTCGGTGGCACGCGCCATCCGCTCCGCCGTCGGATATTCCATGAAGAGGCGAGGCGTAATCATATTGACGCGCTTATCGGTGCACTGGGCAGAGAGGACTACTGCCACAAGTAGCTCGAACGGTGTCTCATAGTTGAGCTCCGTCTCCGCACTCTGCGCATTGGTGGCAAACCACCCCAGCACACCCGCATATCGTTCTTTCTTAGTCAAAACCTTGTCCTTACGCTCGCGGACTCCTTGCCAGCGAGCTATCGTACTCGTAACTACAAAAGTAGCTATTATTGTTCAGACGCTATCTCTCGAGCCACCTCTTCGAGCTTGCCGTACCATGCCTCTCCGAAGGCACGCGTGAGCGGACCTCGCAGGAACTCATACACCCGCACACCCTCGCGTCGTCCACGCTTGAGCGCGCACTTGCAGACGCTCCACTTGTGATAATTGACAGCCGTGAAATCTCTGTACTTCGTTAGGCGAATCGGATAGAGCTGACAGCTGATGGGCTTGATCCAGTCCGTGCGTCCTTCGTAATACGCCTTCTCGTAGGCGCACTGACAGCTCCCGTTCTCGTCATAGGTCGTGAAGACGCAGTCCTTGCCATCGACAATGCTCGTGACCTCGTCTCCATCTTCGTCGAGATAACTCACGCCCTGCGCATCGATGATCTCCAAGGCACGGGGCGAAAGCATATGACGTATCTCGGGCAATAGGCGACGCAGATGATCTGCCTCACCCGCCTCTAGAGGCGCACCACTATCTCCCTCTACACAGCAGATCCCTTTGCACTGCTCATAGTCACAAGCGAACATCACCTCCAGGACATCCATGCTCACGACCTTATCCTCTATCTCTATCATAACTTGATCCATGTCTATGTATAATAATGTCTACCCTCGAGTGCGGTCAGAGCGCCCGAGCAGATAGCTGATGGCGAGATTCTGACACAGGATATAGGTCGCACTCGCCAGAGCGACCATCGGGGGAAGCCACATCGTCGCAAGCCAAATCGCCAGCGTCGTATTCTTCTGCCCGAAGCTATGCCGTATGGCAATAGCCTCACCCGAGAGCTTATGCCCAAGGTAATCCCCCAAGGCAAACTGCGTGACACATGTCCCTAAGGCAACGAGCGCCATCACACCTACCTGACCAAGGTGATCACTCTGGCTCTCTAGACCAATGGCAGTCTGTGCCATTAGCAAGACAAGTGACCCCAGCCATAGCCAATAGCTCACCAGTCTCATCTCTGCCAGTCGCTCCATCTGTGGGATCAGCGCCCTCAGTATCCAGGCACCGAGCAGGGCAGGCAGGATGAGCAAGGAGACGCGCTCTAGTATCGCGAGCGACTCCGTCCAGAATGCCACATCCTCTCCACCTCCCGCGACACTCGGCAGGACGATCGGTGCCGTAAGGATGAGCATCAGATGGCTTACCAGCACATAGGTCGTCGTATAGCCTGCGTCTCCTCTAAGCAGACGGACGATCACGGGACCAGCAGTGGCGGCAGGTGTCATCACGCAGTACATCATTGCCACAGCGACTTCCTCGGAGAAGAGCCATCGCCCTAGTCCATAGGCGATAGCAGACCCCACGACCTGCAGGGTCAGCAGGAGCAAGTGCGACCGACGCAGAGCCATATCCCGAGGATGTACCCCGAGGAACGTCATGAAGAGCATCAGCGCGATGATATACGGGATCAATGGCAGAGCAGACTCCAGACGACTGCCAAGCATCCACCCCAGCGCCATAGCTAGGACGAGCATCATGCCCTGACTACGTCCACTACCCATACAGCACCTCGAAAGCTGGTTCCCTCCTCTCTACCTCCTCCATGATACCGCGTATAGACACGAGCCCAAACTCATCTGCACGCACCTCATCTAAGGAGCGCACGACCAGCTCGGCAGCATCATCCGCTGCCACAGCTCCATCGAAGCTACCTACCTCCACGAGGAAGACGAGATCACTCGTATATATATTGATCCCAGAGAATGGATAGATATTAGGGCGTGAGATGACATAGGCAATGCACCCTGCCACCAGTCCCGTTTCCTCGAGGATCTCACGGGCTACCGCCTGCTCTACCGTCTCTAGCGGATCGACGAAGCCCCCAGGTAAATCAAGCGTACCGCGTCCAGGGTCATTCGCCCTGCGCACGAATAGGTATCGCCCCGACCCGTCTCGCACGAAGCAAGCCACAGCCGAAGCAACATTATGAAAGTAAGTAAGACCACAGCCCGTACAACGCTTAGCGCGTTCACCGTGATCCTCAAAAGTCTCCGTACCGCACTGCGGGCAGTAACGAAAGCTATGTAGAGGGTTCTCTGTAAGCATACACATCCGAATAATCGTCATCCTCCCCCGTTGCTCGGGAGAGTGTGCAAAGGTACGCATAAATCGAGGGCTACCCACGCCAATAACCCCAGCAATCGTACCGAGAAGACACAAGACACCCTAGGCAATCGCTTGCCTAGGGTGTCTTGTATTTACTGATAGCTCTGTATGGATTAAGGGCGCCAGCCTCCTCCTGAGCTAGTACCTACGGTCGTCACCGTATTACTAATATTGAACGTGGTAGCTTGTGTACCGCCACTATAGGTACCGCCACTATACCAGCCATGATAGCTGTCTGTAGGGGCTGAGATCGTACCACCTTTGTAGATGGTGTAGCTCCCGGTAGCAAGGTCAGGATTGCTGACGAACATGACCATGCTGGAGTAGGCGCGAGGCACGAGGAAGGTAGCGACATTCGTTCCGCTAGCATTGCGAATAGCCACAAGCTGTCCGCTGGTAGCAGACCCAGCATTGTAGATCACTGAGCGCTGAGTGCTGGCACTTGCCGTCGGAGTACTTGTCGAGCCACCGACACCAATGATCGTGCCACCCGTGATGGCAAATCGGCTCTGGTCACAGTCTATGCCTGCCTCTGGAGCTGCTGCACCTATAGCCACGACGAGCCCTCCAGTGATGGTGATCGTACCATTGGAGTCGATACCATCGTTGCCCGAGGCATAGCAGTATGTCCGTCCTCCATTGATGACAATGGAGGAGCTAGCATTGATGGCATCGTCATAGGTCTGGATATCGAGCGTCCCACCATTGATCGTGAGGATAGCCTTGCTCTCTAGACCTTCACCACCGTCCTGCGTAGAGGAGATGGTGATCGTGCCACTATTGACTGTGAGGTTGGTATCGCTCTTGACGCACTTCGGATTGGCATAGTCTGCGCTATTGCCCGAACCCGACACCAGGAACTTCGCTCCTGTAGTATGCACATCGAGCGTAGGTCCAGCCGAGGCTGTAGACTCTCCGATGATGAGTACCCCATCAGCCGAGATACCTTTCCCCCCAACACCAGTACTCTTGATATAGATCGTGCCATCATAGAGATGACAGTCACCATCAGGCGAGAGCCCCGTAGCGGAGTACGAGTCGTATGCTCCTGTCTCATCTAGGTATCGTGCTCCACCTCCCGAGGTCGTGATCGAGAGCTGACCTCCTGTCATGACGAAGTTGCCATCGGACGAGATGCCTTTACCCGCTACACCCGTAGAGGTAATAGTGACTGAGCCTCCCGAGATCGTCATGTCTGTATCGGACTTGAAGGCAGTGCAGTACGAAGGGTCATACCCAGAGCCTAGAGCCTCGAGCACGACGCCTCCTGAGATCGTGACCTTAGTCGCACCTCCAGAGATATTGATATAGCCCGCGGACTTGAATCCCTTGGACTGATCACCCGATACGTTCATCGTGATCTCTCCACCAGAGATCGAGATATTGGCACCTGCCTTGATGCCTTTGACATCCTTGGAGCTACTCACGATCGCCAGGGTACCACCCAATATAGACACATCTCCGTCGGAGTCGATACCGTCCTTGGTCGAGACAAGACTAACGGCGCCACCTGTCTGAGAGAATGCTGCCGCATGGATAGCATCACTCGCAGCCGAGGAAACTGTAATCACCCCGCTAGAGATATTCACACTCTGATCCGAGCAGATAGCATGCTTGCTAGCACTTGACACACGGAGCGTACCAGAGCCTAGGAAGGCAAGGCCTCCTTCGCTAAATAGTGTCGCCTTCTGATCTTCTGTACTAGTGACATAGCTCGCTCCATCAGCGAGAGTGCTCGTCGTGCCATCGGCAAGGGTCAGCGTACACAGCTCAGTGGACTGAATATTGATCGCAGGTCCATCCGCATTGGCAATACTCACGCCATCGAGCGTAAGAGCGAAGGGATGCGTGCTGTATATCTTGAGCGAACCATCACTTGTCGAGCCCTGGATATGATAGGCTATGACAGCACTCGTGTTCGCGGAGTTGATGACTACATCGGCACCCGTGGTCGTGATACTCACTCCGTCACTTTCGTAGGGATTGATCACTGTAGCAGTCGTGCCATTGAAGGTAATACTCACGGTACTTGCTGCCACTTCCTGCACCGAGAGACTATCTATGCCCGTGAGGTCATAGCTCGTAGAGGCGCCATCAGTCTTATTGATAGTCATCGTCTTGGCACTCGAGGAGAAAGCAACATCATTGATCGCCGAGGTCGCGAGGACATCTTTGGTGCCATCGCTTTTGTGGATCAATAGATAATTCTCAGCCACTAGATATGTAGCGACTCCTGCCAGGAGCGTCAGCAGGATAAACAGAAACTTCTTCATAGCTTGAGGATCTTAGCGGTTTGACCATTGAGCTGAGCTATGTATGTGCCAGCAGGCAATACACTGAGATTGGCTGTAGGATTACCAGCCTCTACGCTTGCCTTCAGTACGAGCTTACCGTCTAGGGCATAGACATAGAGTATGGTATCATCCTCTAGCCCAGAGATCTGCACGAGATCACGCACAGGGTTGGGATAGAGCGATAGAGGTGAAAGCGTCTCTATACCGCCTGTCGAGGTCGTTAGCTGAAAGTAGACTTTCGCTAGGCTAGAGATCGGGAATGTGGTCGAGGTCGTCCCATCTGACAGGATGAGAGATGAGGTGCCGAAAGTGATTCGGGCATTGTCTAGAGAGACCTTTGTCGTAGTGTTGTCAGTTCGCTGTACGATCAGGGATTGAGCCGAGAGCGTATCACTACCAAGCATCACAGCCAAGGCTACTCCGAGGTAATAGCACTTCATAATTGCACTGAGATTAATTGTGGTACATATCATTATTTTCATAATCTACAGCCAACTCATGAACTTTTGCTCACCGAACGACTATTTTAGTATGACATTAAAAATCAGAATAGGTTTAAGCTCCGACTTAATGTTGCAACGCTCCATATGCTACCTCACCTCCTGCATCGCGCCTCATCATCTGCTTAGCTCCTCGATCATCTAGATGAATCGCACAACCTAAAGGTTATCCAAAGCCCCGAGGCAAGTGAAGACATTTCTGTCCCAAAGCTTGGTCTACGTATCCCAAAGCTTGGTATACATAGACCAAGCTTTGGGATACGTAGACCAAGCTTTGGGACAGAAATCATGCACCTTAACTTGGGGAGATTGATACCTGTCATTCGGAGAGGGGGACTGCTCTACTTCGTAGCGCCGTGACAGGCAAGATCACAGGGCTGACGCATTAAAAGCTGAGCACGGTAATTTGCTCGGGGGTGCTGCGACTAAGCTTCTTCTGCAGGCGAGGGATTGATAGCCCTGTTTTCTCCCTTAAATGCATCAAGATAAAGAGGTTAATCTTGAGGACAAC
>JBHACZ010000043.1:0-14466 GCA_041854825.1 Porphyromonas sp.
AGCGTTCTATGCTATGCAAAACATTGTAATTCAGCGCATAAAAATCAGTTCAACAGCATTCGACACCATCGAGGTAACTTCCATTCATTACCTCAGTCTTCTTCGCTCTTATTGAGCTAACGATTTGGTAACGGATAATCTGCTGAAATCCGCATTTTATGCACTTTTACCCTCTAAGCAATTCGATGCAATTTACCTCCCTTCTCACACATTCCCAATCAATTATCCTCCAACCTCCACTTTCTGCTCTTGCTCTAAATAGTTCCCTCATAAACCTCCAAAGGATCCACCGAAAATCTCCCAGGTATCCAGGGAAAACCTGCAAAACATCCTTTCAATTCGTTGTTCTAACTCTTGTACTACTTATACCTCGCCTTAGATTTTATATTTCAAGGCTTGAACTATATATTTTATATAGGAGAATTATATATTTCTCGCCTTAGTTTATTTGTTCCAAGGCGAAAAATATAAAGTATAAGTCATAGGATATAAAATCTAAGTTGAGGAATATATAGTATAAGGTGTTGTATGAAAGATAAGTACGATCTTTAGAAGGTTGTCTAGGGACGATTTTGCCGTTCCAGAAGGTAGTTTGCGAAGTTTCCGCAGGGCGGTTTGGGTGAAATGGATAGGGGAGCTGGGTCAAGCGATAAGACTGCGCAGAGCTTTGTCGTCCAATAGACGAAGCCCCGAGCGCTAGGATTAAGCTCGGGGCTTCGGAGTATTGTGTCGCGGATGGTCGGGGGAGGGCAGTGTGCCTCTCGGGACGATCGCGGAGCGTCGGCGGATTACTTAGCGCGAGAGATGAAGCGCTTGGTGAGATAGCGGCGCACGGGGATGTCGTAGAGCTTGAGGCAGAGCTGAGCCAGTAGGATAGATCCGAAGAATAGGGCTAGCGCACCAGGCAGAGATTGCACGAATGTGAGTTCTTCGTTCTTGACCCACGCATAGTAGATATAGATGAATGGGTAGTGAACGAGGTAGAGCGGGTACGAGATATCACCGAGCCAGCGGTACACACGTCCCATCCGTTCGCCTTGCACGCGGGCAGATGCGCCCATATACACCAGCACGGGGAAGATCAGCACGGCGCAGATCGCATCATACAGTCCATTGACCCAGCCGAAGGCTTCGCCTCCGATGTGGGGCATCGATAGCAGTACGACGATGATTAGGCTACAGATCCAGAATGCGCCACGCACCTCTATGGGTTTGCGGAAGAGCCTTGCCAGGAGTAAACCCATAGAGAGGGCGAAGGTGACGCGGAGCGATCCACCGATAACGTTCGGCACATCCATTGCCCAGCCCGCCACGAGATTGCCTAGAGGTCCCGTGATGGCGAAGACCGTAAGACCAATGGCTGCAAGCGTGACGAACACCTTCAGCGCTCGGGTAGATAGCTTGCGCAGGACGAAGGCGTAGAGCAGGCTACCGAGGTATTCGAAAAATAACGACCACGTAGGTCCATTGAGCGGATACATCTCACCGAGCCCGCGCACCTCGTGCTGCATCGTGGCTGGGATCATCAGTGCATTGAGGAGGACAGCTATGAGCAGTGAGCCGATCGTGACGACGGAGACGTCCCACACGGGGCATCCCTGTAGGTAAAAGAGTGCACCACCTAGCACGGCACCCAGCACCACCATCGGATGCAGGCGGACGAATCGGCGCAGGACGAAGTCACGGATGCTCATCTTGCCCCAGCGATCGTCATAAGCATAGCTCAGGACGAAGCCAGAGAGCATGAAGAAGAAGTCCACGGCTAGGTATCCGTGGTTGATCGTCTGGTCAATATGGCTCGTAGCGAATGCCTCGAATATGTGATAAACGACCACCACGAGGGCGGCTGTACCGCGTAGTCCGTCCAGGATCTGATAATGCGGTTTGGTGTCTGCATAGGACGCAGACGAGAGTTCTCTAGTGGATGTCATCTTTTTCTAATGCTTTGGGGCGCATTGCGATAGCCCCATCTTCGCAAAGATACCCCAATTATCCGAACTTCCCTCTATTCGTTTATGGCGTAGCACTCTCCTTCTGTCTCGAGAGTGGGGTGAATGTGCGGAGGAGGGTGGTGCGGATGTGGGCGATTATCTGTACTTTTGCCGCTTCATTCGGTTCGTTGCACGGCATTGGATGCAGGGCGGAGGGCTGAGTGAGGGATAATTTCAATCAATAACTAGACAATGATCGGCAAACTCAAGTATCACCTGCTGGCACTTCTCGTGACGCTCATCTGGGGCAATACGTTCATCTTCACCGAAGTGCTCATTTCGGCTGGGCTGTCGCCTGCAGAGATCTTCCTATATCGTAGTATCCTGGCTTATGTGGGGCTACTACTCGTGAGCTGGCGAGAGCTTCGCGCTGGGAGTCTGAGGGACGAATTGCTCTTCGTCGCTATGGGTCTGGCGGGCGGATCACTCTTCTTCCTGTCAGAAATTACCGCCGTCAAGTACACGCTCTCGGGCAATGTGGCACTACTTGAGTCTACGACGCAGATATTCATCGTGCTGATCGCCTACTGGATAGGGCAGACACGAGGGCTGTCGTGGCACTTCTTCGTGGGAGCTGCTGTAACGATGCTTGGGGTAGCGACGCTCGTTTTCCAGGGAGAGGACAAGATCGCGATCAATTTCTTTGGCGATATGCTGGCACTTTTTGCTGGCTTTATCTGGGCGGTGTACCTTCTGCTCATTCAGAGACTTTCGGGAAAATACTCTTCGGCGATGATGACCCGCAAGGTGTTCTTCTATGGGATATTGACCGTACTGCCGTATTTTCTGATCTTCCCCGAGGACCTCAATCCCCAGTTGCTGGGGCAAGTCGAGGTCTATGGTAGTTTGTCGTTCCTAGCTATGCTAGGATCTCTGCTTAGTTTCTGGCTCTGGACGGGTGTCGTGCGGGAGCTGGGACCTGTGATGTCTGCCAATTATATCTATCTCTATCCGCTGATCGCCGTGATCTCGGCAGCGATTTTCCTGGGCGAACCGGTTACTTGGGTGTCGGCACTCGGTGCTTTGCTGATCCTCGGTGGGGTCTACTACGGTGAGCGGATGAGTGAACTAGAGGTTTAGCCCTAGCCCTGTAACGATAAAGCCCCGAGGCTGTAGCATCCCATGTGGGAGCTACAGCCTCGGGGCTTATTGTATCTGGATGAATAGTGTCGTCGCTACTACTCGATCGCTGGCTGGGTCTTGCGACGGCGTGGAGCCTTGCGCGGAGTCTCTTCCACCTCTTCGGGAGCGACCTGCACCGTGATCTTGCCTTCGGTGTCTGCTGTGGCAAGGAGCGTAGCACCAGGAGCGACATCGCCCGATAGGATGAGGTCGGTAAGCTTGTCCTCTATCTCGTGCTGGAGGGTACGTCTGAGCGGACGAGCGCCATACTCTGGGTGATAACCAACCTTCGCCAGGGCATCGGCAGCGGCTGTATCGACCGTGAGGGTGTAGCCGATCTGTCCGAGACGCTCTATCACAGGGCGTAGCTCAAGGTCTACGATCTGACGCAGAGCATCACGATCGAGGGCAGTGAATTCTATCGTTTCGTCAAGACGATTGAGGAACTCGGGGCTGAATGCCTTCGTCAGTGCCTTGCGCATAATATCTGCACGGCGATCGTCGCTCTGATCTGCATCGTGATAACCGATGGCACGGCCGAAGTCTTTCGCCTGGCGTGATCCGACGTTGCTCGTGATGATGATGATCGTATTGCGAAAGTCCACACGTCGTCCCTCACTATCGGTCAGAACGCCCTCGTCGAGCACCTGAAGCAACAGATTGAATACGTCGGGGTGTGCCTTCTCTATCTCGTCAAAGAGCACCACTGAGTAGGGACGTCTGCGTACTTGCTCGGTAAGCTGTCCACCCTCCTCGTAGCCGACATAGCCTGGAGGCGCGCCGACAAGCCTGCTGACGGCGAACTTCTCCATGTATTCGCTCATATCGACGCGTATCATCGCCTCCTCAGTGCCGAAGAGTTCGTGGCTGAGGCGCTTGGCTAGGTACGTCTTGCCGACACCTGTCGGCCCGAGGAATAGGAAACTGCCGATGGGACGGTGGCTGTCTCTGAGCCCAAGGCGACTACGACGGATGCTACGTGCTAGCTGCTCTACTGCACGATCTTGACCGATGACGCTGGCGCGAAGGTTCGCCTCGAGCATTCGGAGGCGTTCCGCCTCACCGCTGGCGATACTTCCTGCCTCGATCCCTGTCATCATCGCGATGATGGCAGCGATGTCGTCGGGCTGGATGGTGGGGCGATTCTCGTCGTGATGTACACGCTGTGCCTCGAGAGCGCGGGCGATTTGCTCGGCTAGTTCGCGTTCGCGGGTACGATAGCTCATTGCTAACTCGAACTTTTGCTCACGGATGGCATCGAGCTTGCGCGTCTCATATTCCTTTTTCTCCTTCTCGAGGAGGGTGACGGTGTCATCGATGGGCTCTACACGTCCAGCTAGTCGTGCGCCAGCCTCGTCCATGAGATCGATCGCTTTGTCAGGGAAACTGCGTTCGGTGAGATAACGGTTCGAGAGCTCTACCATCGTCTGGAGAGATTCGTCGGAGTACTGCACGCTGTGATGATTCTCGTAGTACGAACGAAGCTGTCGCAGGATCTCAAGGGTCTCGCTTTCGCTACTAGGCTCTACGATAATCCGCTGAAAACGTCGATCGAGCGCACCATCTTTCTCAATATGCTTGCGGTATTCGCTCAGCGTCGTGGCGCCAATGCACCGCACGAGTCCACGCGCCAGGGCTGGCTTGAGCATATTGGCAGCGTCCATCGAGCTACCACCTCCACCAGCACCCACCATCGTGTGGATCTCGTCGATGAAGATAATGATGTCTCGGTGCTGCTCCAGCTCGTCGAGGAGTGCCTTGATACGCTCCTCAAACTGTCCACGGTATTTCGTCCCTGCGACCATGGCGGACATGTCCACCTCTACGAGGCGGACATCTCTGAGGTAGGCGGGAACGTTGCGTTCAGCTATGCGCTGTGCTAGCCCCTCTACTAGGCTCGTTTTGCCCACACCAGCTTCGCCGACGAGGATAGGGTTGCTCTTCTTGCGGCGTCCGAGGATCTGTACCATACGTTCGATCTCTGCAGATCGTCCGATGACAGGATCTAGTTCGCCGGCACGAGCCATCCGCGTGATGTCTCGCCCGAAGCGATCGAGGGTAGGTGTCTCACCGACCTTGCCCCGAGTACCCTGCTTGTGGCTGGAGGCGGAGGCACTGTCTGCCTCTTCGTCCTCATCATCGTCTTGGTCATTTACTTCTTGAGCGGCATGAGGAGCCTGCTGGGCAGCCTGTGCCATCCCTTCGTAGTGCTGACGTAGGGCATCGGTTTCGTTATGATGGTTCATGACTATTCTTTTAATGTAGCTGTCGTGCTCGTCGAGCAGGATAGCGTGAAGGAGATGCAGAGGGCTCACAGCTGTGTCGCGTACTAGGTCGCATAGCTGAGCCGCCTGCTGTATGATGCCCTGACTAGTAGGGCTTAGCTCCGGACGCTCGCCCTCGTGCCCTCCATGGCTGGAGAGCTGTGCGAGGAAATGCCCATAGTCTACCAAGGTCTGTGCAGGGTCTATACCCACACCGAGGAGGTAGACGAGTGCCTGGCTGGTACCTTCTTTGAGTACCCCCCAGGCTAAGCAGTCGGGAGATACCGTAGGGAGTCCCAGTTCGGTGGCTCGCTCGTAGGCAAGCTCTAGGGCAGTCCGAAAGGTATTCGTATAATTATACATCGTCATAATGATCTTTCTCTGGGTATTATAACAAAGATCATACCACATAGAGTTTATATCCGACTTTATGGCAGGATGACTTTCGTGCCGTTCTAGGGAGAACGGACAAGAAAAAATAGCGAGCTTAGCCCCAGAGTATAGGGCGTTTGCTCAAGTGAAAGCTCTTTTCTTCGAGCCTCTGAGATATTCTCGAAAAAATGATAGAACTTTTTAGCGGAAAACATCGATGTTTTTTGGGAAAATGATGGAACTTTTTTGGGAAAAACATCCACCATTTTCCCGAAAAAGTTCTATCATTTTTCGGAGGGCGAGGGAATGCCTGTGTATTGAGGGTAGAAAGGTCGTCGGGAGTTTGGGGACAAAGTTGTACCTTTGCCTACTGTCACGGGAGCTAACGTGCGTGCTATAGGGGCAGTAACCTAGCGCTGAATCGGGCTCCCTCGTGGCGCAGTGACAATAAGGATAATAGGCAAGACAGTACAATATATAATGCAGGGCAAGATCAATAGCCTAATCGAAGAGATTCAGGCGCTCAAGGCAGAGTCGCTCCAGCAAGTAGAGGAGCTACGCATTCGTTATATCAGTAAGAAGGGAGAGGTGCAGAAGCTCGTAGAGGAGTTTCGCTCTGTCCCTAATGAAGAGAAGCGTGTCGTCGGACAGCTACTCAATCAGCTCAAGGAGATCGCGCAGACCCGTATCAATGAGCTACGCGATAGCCTCTCAGCTCAGAGCGCTGATGCCGAAGCAGACATCGACTGGAGCCGTACTGCCTATCCTACGCCTCTAGGTACACGCCATCCGCTGACGCTCGTACAGCAAGAGATCTGCTCGATCTTCGCACGTCTCGGATTCTCTATCGCTGAGGGTCCCGAGGTGGAGGACGATTGGCACGTATTCTCCGCGCTTAACTTCGCCGACGACCATCCTGCCCGTGATATGCAGGATACATTCTTCGTAGGCAATGTAGCGGGGAGCCTTCTGCGTACCCACACGTCGAGTGTGCAGGCTCGTGTGATGAGCGCTTCACAGCCACCGATCCGCATCATCTGTCCTGGACGTGTGTACCGCAACGAGGCTATTTCGTATCGCGCGCATTGCTTCTTCCATCAGATGGAGGCATTATATATAGATAAGAATGTGAGCTTCGCAGACCTCAAGCAGGTACTGCTGTATTTCGCACAGGAGATGTTTGGTCCAGAGACGAAGATTCGTCTGCGTCCATCATACTTCCCTTTCACAGAGCCTAGCGCAGAGATGGACATCTCGTGCAATATCTGCGGAGGCGAAGGTTGTGCCTTCTGCAAGCATACTGGCTGGGTAGAGATCCTCGGGTGCGGTATGGTCGATCCCAATGTCCTAGACAACTGTGGCATCGACAGCACCAAATACTCAGGCTACGCCCTCGGGATGGGTATCGAGCGTATCACGAATCTCAAGTATCGTGTCAAGGACCTTCGCTATTTCTCCGAGAATGATCAGCGATTCCTCGACCAATTCGAGGCAGCTGGTAAGTAGGGTAGCCCTCGAAAACTAGAAGAAAAGAAACAAGACAATAGCTAAATGGCAAAAGAACTCAAGGAGCTGACTTCACGCTCCGTGGATTATTCACAGTGGTATCAGGATCTGGTACTCAAGGCTGACCTTGCTGAGAGCTCGGCCGTACGTGGCTGTATGGTGATCAAGCCTTACGGCTACGCGATTTGGGAGAAGATGCAGCGCGTGCTGGACGATATGTTTAAGGAGACTGGGCATGTCAATGCCTATTTCCCGCTCTTCATCCCTAAGAGCTTCCTTAGCCGTGAAGCCGATCACGTAGAGGGCTTCGCCAAGGAATGTGCCGTCGTAACGCACTAGCGCCTCAAGACAGATAAGGAGAACGGCGGTGTCGTAGTAGATCCCGAGGCACGCCTCGAGGAAGAACTCATCGTTCGTCCTACGAGTGAGACGATCATCTGGAATACGTACAAGAACTGGATCCAGAGCTACCGTGATCTCCCTATCCTCTGCAATCAGTGGGCTAATGTCGTTCGCTGGGAGATGCGCACGCGTCTCTTCCTGCGTACTGCCGAGTTCCTCTGGCAAGAGGGACACACTGCACACGCTACTCGTGAGGAGGCAGAGGAGGAAGCCGTGAAGATGCTCCACGTGTATGAGACTTTCGCCCGCGACTTCATGGCAATGCCTGTAGTGACTGGGGTCAAGAGCGCCAACGAACGCTTCGCTGGTGCGGTAGACACCTACACGATCGAGGCTCTGATGCAGGATGGCAAGGCGCTACAGAGCGGTACTTCACACTTCCTCGGTCAGAACTTTGCCAAGGCATTCGACGTAACGTTCAGCAACAAGGAAGGCAAGCAGGAGCACGTGTGGGCAACCTCGTGGGGTGTATCGACTCGCCTCATGGGTGCGCTCATCATGTCTCACTCCGACGACAACGGTCTCGTGCTTCCTCCCAAGCTCGCGCCTATTCAGGTCGTGATCGTGCCTATCTACAAGGGGGCTGATCAGTTAGCTCAGGTGTCTGCCGTGGCAGACGATATCGTCAAGGCTCTCAAGGCTCGTGGCATCAGCGTCAAGTACGATGACAGCGACAATAAGAAGCCAGGATGGAAGTTCTCCGAGTACGAACTCAAGGGTGTACCCGTACGCCTTGCCCTCGGAGCGCGCGACCTAGAGAATGGTACCGTAGAGGTAGCACGCCGTGACACCCTCACGAAGGAAACGGTGGCTCTCGAAGGTATCGATGCCTATGTGGCGAATCTCCTAGACGAGATCCAGGAGAATATCTACCGCAAGGCACTCGACTTCCGCACGGCGAATACCCGTACGGTAGAGACCTACGAAGAGTTTAAGCAGGTACTCGATGAGGGTGGCTTCATCCTCGCGCACTGGGATGGTACGAGCGAAACCGAGGAACTCATCAAGGCAGAGACCAAGGCAACTATTCGCTGTATCCCACTCGAAGGAGATAAGACGCCTGGCGTATGTATGGTAACGGGCAAGCCTAGCGCTCAGCGCGTCGTCTTCGCCCGCGCTTACTAGCCTCTCAGTCCGCCTGCTTCGCGCAGGAGGTCTAGATACAGACTGCCCTCGATCACCTTATACTAGGTGGTCGGGGGCGGTTTCTTTATTCGACGAGCGTATTACAGCCTAGAGAAGTGCTTGTGCAGAGATATTAGAGCGAGCTATGGGGGCAATGCTGTGGGGTGAGCGGGAGTTTGCAGGGGACGAACTCTGAGGTTTATGGAGGTAATGCTTGGATCCATTGTTTGGATTGTACAATCCAAACAATGGATCGGCGAATCCAAACAATGGATTATACAATCCAAACCATGGATTGGAACTCACGCTATAGTATTCGAGGTCTTTGCTAGAGTGTATGGGTAGGTTGGCTTATATTGCCTCGGTTGTCGAGATCGAGTTATTCGGCTCTGCCTGCTAACGGGATGAGGTGGGAAGGTGATTCGGTGTAGGAAGTCACGGGCTTCAGTGTCATTCTCAAGATAAATCCGCGGGGAATGATAGCACTTCGTCTGCACAAAATGATTATCTTTGTGCTTTGATTATATAACAACAATAAGAAAAGACAACTATGGGCTATAACTTATTAGCTGGCAAGAAGGGTATCATCTTCGGTGCTCTCAACGAACAGTCGATCGCTTGGCGCGTGGCAGAGCGTGCCGTAGAGGAAGGCGCACAGATCGTCCTGACGAATACTGCTGTGGCAGTGCGTATGGGCAGCCTCAATGAGCTAGGCGAGAAGCTAGGCGCACACATCATCCCTGCCGATGCTACGAGCGAAGCAGACCTGGAGACCGTATTCACCGAAGCAATGAAGCACCTCGGTGGTCAGGTGGACTTCGTCCTTCACTCTATCGGTATGAGCCCCAACGTGCGTAAGGGTCGTGAGTATGACAACCTCGACTACAAGATGCTCCAGACTACGCTTGATATCTCTGCTGTATCATTCCACAAGATGCTCCAGACGGCTAAGCGTCTCGACGCTATTGCTCAGGGCGGTTCGGTAGTAGCTCTGACGTATATCGCTGCACAGCGTACGTTCCTCGGCTATGGCGATATGGCAGATGCCAAGAGCCTCCTCGAGTCTATCGCACGTAGCTTCGGTTACTACTATGGTCGTGAGAAGGGTGTACGTATCAACACCGTGTCTCAGTCTCCTACGATGACGACGGCAGGTAATGGTGTCAAGGGTATGACCGACCTGCTCGACTTTGCCGAAGATATCTCTCCTCTGGGCAATGCCGATGCTGATGACTGCGCAGACTACTGTATCACGCTCTTTAGCGATCTCACGCGCAAGATCACGATGCAGAATCTTTTCAACGACGGAGGATTCAGCTCTATGGCTATGAGCGTGGACGCGATGGCAGCATATGCCCTCGGCCGTGAGCAGCTCAAGGCTCAGAAGTAACCCCTCGGGTCTACGAATATGAATAGAGAGAAGCTGTAGAGCCGATGGCTTTATAGCTTCTCTTCGTTTTCTCTCATTACGACTAGGTATGATCCTAACCTATCTTTTCGTCGGTTTCTTCGTCGTCGCGGTGGTGCTGGCGGTGATCCCGATCGCTCTCGGTGGAGATTTCTCCGTGATGGAGGGGGTGATGAAGGCTACCTTTGACCAGTCACGTACGGGCTTCGAGATTGCGCTATTCCTGACAGGAGTGCTTAGCCTGTGGCTTGGCTTCCTCAAGGTTGCCGAGCGCAGTGGCTTCATCGAGCGACTAGCACGTCTTGCCTCGCCACTGCTCGGGACGCTTTTCCCTAGCGTGCCGAGGGAACACCCCGCGATGGGCAACATCTTTATGAATATCTCTGCCAATATTCTTGGTCTAGATAATGCTGCCACTCCGCTGGGGCTCAAGACGATGAGCTCTCTGCAGGAGCTCAATCCACATCCCGACCGCCCGAGTGATGCTATGATGATGTTCATCGCGATCAATGCTAGCGGTCTGACGATCATACCGACCTCTATTATTGCCTTTAGGATGCAGGCGGGTGCTGCCAATCCTGCCGACGTATTTATTCCTATTCTGCTGGCGACGACAGTGTCTACCCTCGTGGCGGTGCTACTCGTGGCACTGCGTCAGCGGATCAACCTTCTGCAGGCACCCATTCTGTCTGCCCTTGCCTCGATCACATTGCTCTTCTTGGGGATTATCTATGCCTCGCGTACGATGCCGAGTGAGACTTTCGGGCAGGTGAGTACAGGCGTGTCGGCGACGCTCCTAGTCGGCATTATGCTTACCATCCTACTAAGCGGACTCAGGCGCAAGCTCAATGTGTATGACGTCTTCATCGAAGGGGCAAAGGAAGGCTTTACGACGGCTGTCACCATTATCCCCTATCTGATCGCGATGCTGGTGGGTATTGGTGTGTTTCGTGCGTCGGGTGCTATGGATTATATCTCCGATGGGCTGATATGGATGGTCGGGACACTGGGGTTTGATACGCAGTGGGTCGAGGCTTTGCCCACGATGCTGATGAAGCCACTGAGCGGAAGTGGCGCACGTGGTCTCATGGTCGATGCGATGCAGGCGCACGGAGCGGATAGCTTCGTGGGACGACTGGCGTGTACGGTGCAGGGGGCGAGCGATACGACGTTCTACGTCATTGCTCTTTATCTAGGATCGGTCGGGATTCGTCGTGCTTCGTATATTGTGGGATATTCGCTTCTGGCAGATCTTGCGGGAGCTGTCTCGGCTGTCGGAGTTACCTATCTCTTCTTCGCCTAGGAGAAATGCTTTCAGTATAGTCATCATTTAGGGTCGCCCGATCCATGACGAAGCCCCTAGACCTCTAGCGCAGTAGGCAGAGAGGTCTAGGGGCTTCGCTGTGTCGTACCCTCAAAGGGGAGAAGTTAGGGGCGGAGCTTGCCGTCCCAGATGATGATCGAGTCGCGCAGTGCGAGCGAAGCTCGGCGTACGAGCCAGCCTCTGCGGAGCGAATAACTCAACGGGAGCGAAAAGTCTAGATTAGGATGGAGCGCGCGATAGGTGTCTCGCTGGTCTTCGGAGCAGATCGTGTAGTCGATGTCCCCAGAGGCGACTTGGATGATGAGTTGCTCGGCGTTGTACAGCTCGTTTTCATTGATATGAATGCTGTCACCTATCTCCTCGGCAAGATGATGAACGAAGAGCGAGAGCGGGCTACCCTCAGGGAGCGTGATGGTAAGATCTGCCAGATCGAGCTGGCGTGTGATGAGATGAGCCGTGTCAGCTCGCTGGACGAGGTAGAGCGGTCCCGAGGTCGTGCCCTGTATCCACGTGTACTGAGTGGTGTCAATGTCGGCAGTACGCACGAAGGGGTGAGCGATGAGATCCACCGCTCCGAGGCGAAGCATCTCTAGAGCACGCTCGGTATTATCCTCGAGCAGCACCTCGACCTCTAGGGGAGTGTGCGCTCCGATATAGCGTGCCAGGGCATAAGCTCTGCCCGTGCTGTCGCCCGAGGCGAAAGCTTCGTAGGGAGCTAGGATGCGCAGGCGACCTTCGGCAGAGATCTCGGCAAGGTCTCGGGGAAGGGTGATGGCAGACTCTGCGGGTGTCTCGGCTAATTGCGCACGGCGATAGAGATAAGCCATCGTCGCCAGCGTGACGATGAGTAGGATGCCATAGAGACGCAGGCGACCAGCGGGGGAAAGCTTGGGTAACATAGCAGATATATTTATTGCTTAAGGTCTACGACGATACCCACCTCTAGGTGCATAGGGTTGTAGGCGTACGAATGCATAGATAGGCGATCGCCCTTCATTAGAGCCTCACCGACGTTGAACATGCGGGCATAGAAGCGCGTATTCTTGTGGCGGAAGTTGGCATACGCATTGACGAGGGGTGCGCTACCTCCTACACGGCTCTCGGCTTGATTGACAAACTGCATCACCGTAGGCGTATAATAGGGCGCATAGTAGCTGGTATGCCAATAAGCCTCTGCACCGAGCTGGACGCGCAGTACCCGTGCGATATAGAAATCTAGGTAGAGATCACCCCGAGCCGTAAGATCGGGCACGGCGACGATATCACTATTGCTGGAGAGCTGATAGGCTCCCTCGATCTCCCAGCCTAGCACACCGAGACGAGAGCTATGCCCGAAGCGAAGCATAGACATCTGTAGGAGATCGCTATACTGCCGAGGCTTGCCCGAACGCTCCCAGTAGAGATGTCCGTGGATACTAGCTGTACGTAGCTCTGCCCACGTGCCCCAGCTGTCGAGGTCTACGCGTCCGCCGACCTCGACCCTACGGACGAAGTCAAAATCTTCGTCCCACCAGCCCCACGTGCCATGATGGTGAGCGGTGAAATAGGACGGGCGACTATTGAGCAGTCGTGCATCGGCACGAAGACCAAAGTCATATCCTGCGAGGCTAAAACGCGTGCGCAGATCTCCCTCCACGCGTAGGGCGCCAAGGTCGCGCCCGAGTACCCCAAGTTCGCCACGGAAGTTGAAGTTTAGTCCCGTTCCCGTCTGCCTAGACAGCTCACCTCCGACGAAGGTAGAAAAGAATTTGTCTGTGTCGCGATAGGCATGCGTGATGGAGTCGGGCGACGAAACCCAATAGTTCTCTAGACGAACGTAGGCGGTAAGTCCTGCCTTGACCCAGGGGCGGAAGCCCTCCATCAGCGATAGGGATAGTGTATTGTGTAGGCTCGTTAGCTCTGCCGTGTCATTGGGAAGGATGCCCGTGAGGGTCTTGACGCCTGTGTCGTCGGTCGTGTAGACACGATTGGCGACGGGCGTGCCAAACATGGTCATCCATTTCTCGTCCTGCACGCGCGACACCATGCGACGGCTCCCCTTATTATAATGTATCTGATGGGCAAGACTACCCACGGGAACGAAGATCACCGAATCGCGTGTGCGGGTCATCTTCGCCTCGTCTGTGGGCAAAGCTCCGATATTGGCTCCGAGTGCACCCTGCGGGCGGGGGCTAATCGTGTCCGTGATCTGGATCGTACGGCTATGCCCGAGCTTGTAGCGGTGGGAGAGGAAGCCATGCCCGTTGCGAATGCGGTTGTAGAGCACGCTACCTGGTAGCTGAACGGGTACGTCTAGCGAGGTAATACGGACGCGCCCAGAGCTGTAGTTGTCGGGATTGAGGATATAGTCTGGGTTACTGATTCCGCCATTCTCAGCCTGTCGGTAGTAGTCATTGGCGATATATGCCCAGAGGTCGTAGCGGTCTGATCGGTAGCTCCCGAAGATGCGGTAGTCAATGTTTCGGCTACGGCTGGAGTTGTAATATCCGAGTGCGCCCGTATGCTCGGCGGAGATCCCAAGGTTGAGAGCCTTGCCGAGGTTGAGCGACATCGTGCCATTGAGTACTTCCTCTAGGGTAGCGTCGGAGAAATTCTTGCGGTAGTGGACGAAAGTAAACGGCGTGCGCGTGTCATAGAACGCTACATTGTCGGGCGTGTACATCATCCCTTGATAACCCGTGAGGTAGACGAAGTCCGTCTGCAGGGGCGAGCGGTCAAAAAATATCTTGCTCTGCCAGGGCATATTGGCATTCCCAGCATAGGCGACCCCTAGGCTTCGGTGCTCGGGAGCCACGAAGCTATGCGTCCCGCGGGTCAAGGTGTCGGGGATATCTATGCGGATGGGCTGACCTGTGGGCGAAATGCGCCACGCCTTGAGCTTGTCTCCGCGGTCGTGCGTGATCTCGCGCGCACGCTCTACCAGTGCCGCCTCATAAGGCACCTGGGCAGATA
>JBHACZ010000044.1:0-4681 GCA_041854825.1 Porphyromonas sp.
GCTAATCTTGTAGGGCTTCTACCCATGAGAATGCTTCTAGACAAAAGTACGTAATTTCTCGCACAAGGAGACCAAGAGCAGAGCCATAGATGATGTCTATTAACCTAGGTTGAGGATTATCACTATTCAAGACCTTTTTATTACTTTTGCAATATATAAGACAAGAATAATAACGAATACAACCATTAGAATGAAGAAACTTTTCGCTTCTATTGCTCTGGCAGGTGCCGTCGCACTCACTGCAACTGCCCAGGAAGGCAATGCTTCTCACTGGACGCTCAAGAACGTCGGTGGTATCAATCTCTCGCAGACATCTCTGACCAACTGGGCTGCTGGTGGTGAGAACTCTGTAGCCTGGCACATCTACTTCAATGGTAGCGCCAACTATAAGAAGGATCGCTGGAGCTGGGACAATGCCCTTGTGACTGATTTTGGTCAAACCTACACATCATCCAACAAGTGGCAGAAGAGTCTCGACAAACTCAACCTCACGACCAAGGTAGGCTACGGTCTTGCCAAGCACTGGAATGTGGCACTCCTCGGAGACTTCCTCACGCAGTTTGACAACGGGTATGCCTCTGCAGCTGACCGCAACAACAACCTGCCCCCTATCTCACGATTCATGGCACCTGGCTATCTGACGCTCTCTCTCGGTGCTGACTACAAGCCATCTGACAACTTCTCGCTCCTGCTCTCTCCTATCACAGGCAAGATGACTTTCGTCCTCGACACTGACCTCTCCAACGCTGGAGCCTACGGTGTCAAGCCAGGCAACAAGGTACTCGCAGAGCTTGGTAGCCTACTTGTAGCAAACTATAAAACCGACATTACCGAGAACATCAACCTCATCACGAAGCTGACCCTCTTCTCAGCGTACAATAACAACTTCGGCAATATCGATGTAAACTGGGACACGATGCTCAACTTCAAGCTGAACAAGTACATTACAGCGAATGCTACCGTGAACCTCGTCTATGATGACGACATCAAGACGACGGACGATACCGGTGCTGTACGCGGTGCTAAGATCCAGCTCCGCCAGGTATTTGGTCTAGGTCTATCTTACACATTCTAGACGGAGCCATTCCTTCGCTACAAAGGTCTAGCCCCTTCATCCTCGATTGGGATGAAGGGGCTAGACCTTTGTATACGCATACCAGACCGCTAGCGCGCAGTGCTACGCAAGACCTCTAAGCAGCGGATCTCTGGAAAGGGAGGCAGATGCAGGCGATAGTACTCTAGAAGGCGATCAATAATGTATCCCCTCTGCTCCCGAGAGTAACGAAAGGCTCCTAGATTGCCATAATGCATCCGATCAAAGACCAAGAGATGCTTTACCTCCTCTGGAGCTAGCGCCCTACGGATAGAGGTCGGCAGATCTACCAGCCTTGCCTCTGCGAGGTCAAACCACTGCACCCTACCGGCATAGCCTCCTCGCTCTAGCGTCGGAGCAATAGCTAAGGGGCGAAGCAATTGATACGTGAAGCAGAGGTAGAAGTTCGCCACGCCACGCTCGACGTACTCCAGTACAGTGAGTGATTCGCTCACGAAGTCATACAGGTCTGCGTCAGCCTCCGAATGAGTAAGCACACGATAGAGTAGCTCAGCAATGAATATGCCTTGACTACGTCGCACGCTCTCCTGCTGCATTCGATGATGATGAGCCAACATCCGCACCTCACGCAGAGATGCCAGCGAACGCCGTGGCATCAGTTCGGCAGTGATCTCGACCTCACTTAGTGGAGTCAGTAGGAGATGCTGCTTGCTCCGCTTGGTCGTCGCTGGGACGAGAAGCCCTAGACGTCCATACTCTCGCGTATAGAGATGGACGATACTGTGCCGATCATTGTATGGCGTACGATGTAGGACTACCGCAGGCGTCTTGAGAAGGGTAGACACGACCTTAAAGTATCTCGCGCAGCTCCGAGAGGTGGGTGATGATATGCTGTGGAGGCGTGAAGCTCTCACCCTCTGGGATAGAGGGTGCAGGGAAGCCATGAGGATTGTACCAAACGCTTGGCACACCAGAGCGCGAAGCCCCTACAATATCAGCACTCCAGCTATCTCCGATCATAATGCTCTCACTGGGAGAGACCTTCATGAGGTCAAGCGCATGCGCAAAGATCCTCGGATCTGGCTTACGAAAGCCAACCTCCTCCGAGAGCACAATAGCATCGACATGGGGAGCAAGCCCAGAGTCTTGCACCTTGGCATACTGCACACGCCCGAAGCCATTAGAGAGCATGCACACTGGATAGCGCCCATGCAAGTACTCCAGCGTCTCTAGAGCTCCAGGGCAGAGCCCTCGCTTACTGCGAATCAGCTCCATCAGCTGATCATCGTAGCTCAACCACTCCGTGTCACTATGCTTCTCGAATGGAGCAAGAGGCCTGCGCAGACGCTCAATCGACAGAGTACGTTCATCGACCTCGCCACGAGCATACTGCTCCCAGAGGGCAATGTTGATGGGGAAGTAAACCTCGAAGAACGCCTCAAAAGAAACGAAATACTGCCCCCAGTTGAGGGCAGTATATAGTTCGCTGAGACTTTCCTTATTATTTCGCTGGGTGTCCCAGAGCGTATCGTCGAGGTCTATGAGAACAAGTCTCGTCATACCTTGCGTGTAGATGAAACCTAGTCTACCTGAATGATCAGCGTCTTAGAGTTTGACCAGAACGCCTTGGCATCCCTGATACTTAGCGTCAGCTGCTTGTCACCATCGGGCACGAGCTCGTAGCTACCTGCAGGGTGAATCGTGAGCAGTCGAGCCTTCTTACTAAAGAGAGGAATCTGGCTCAGTGTACGCAGGTCTGACGTCGTGAAGTAGCTAGGATCTACGTTCTCAGTAGCTACCTTACCCTTGACGAGGAGGTTGTAATCCTTGAGGTCGCGAGAGGTACCGATACAGTAGCGCACAGAGTTGAGTTCGCGTTCTTGAGCTGCGAGGACTTCACCTTGGCGTGCCGTCGTCTCATTGAGGCGATCGATATCCTGACCGAGGTCGGTGATGACCGCATCTAGAGCACCGATAGCAAGATCCTTACGCTCGAGCTCCTGCGTCAGCGTGAGGATACGGCTCTTCTGTGCCTCCATCTCACGCTTGAGGGCAGTGAGGGTATGGCGCAGACGCTTATTCTCAGAGCCACTAGCGTCGAGCTTCTTGGTGAGGGCTTCGAGTGCTTCGCTACTTGCACGGAGCTTGTCCGAGATGAGCGTGACATTGTCCTTGATACGCTCCTTCTCACTAGCCTTGATCTCACCTGCACGATTGACGTTGATCATCGTCTCGACAGAAGCGATATCCTGGAAGTTGGTCAGGACACTTGCCACGAGAGAGTCTGTTTCGCTAAGATCTGCCTCGTATGACTGGTTCACGCGAGCGAGTGAGTCATACTGAGCCTGTAGAGTCTTGTAAGCGGCATTTTCTCCGCAGGACGCAAGGGCTAGGGTGGCACCGAGAGCCAATACTATTTTCTTGTTCATAATGTCTAAGTCTTATTATGAGTTAGTACCTATTCAACGTCAAAGGTAGTACTTTTGGTGTTCCCCGCAAATCCTGCAGGAGAAAGCTTTAGCCCAAGACACCCCCAATTTGCTATCCACCAGCAATCCCCCGAGTTAATCGGATGAGGCGTTCAAGCCAAGGTCTTGATAGCCCACCTTTAGGTTTTATCTCTGCTCGATGATCAGCAGAGGTGAGGCTTCGTATGATCTCGAAAGTGAGTTACAGTAACTCACGGATGGGACTTACAGTAACTCGCCGAGGCGACTTACTGTAAGTCACCTCGGCGATAAAACTTACTCCCCACACAGCAGGGAGCGATGAAGATGGGACAGACCGCTAGAAATAGTAGCCTATATTCACCATCACAAGTCCTGACCAGCCTCTGTCATTCGTCCCGAGACCGAGAGATGTATGATCCGTCGCACCTACATAGGGATGAGCGCGCGTGAGCATACAGTCGAGATAGGTGATGACAGGACCTGTCGTCAGACGAAGCCCTAGGATATCCTGAATGCTGGAGCGTGCGTCATGATAGTCCTTGTGTACAGAGGAGAGATCATTGTATAGGAGCAATTCATCGACGAAGCTCCCACGGACGGGCAAGCGATAGCTTAGACTAGCAGTCGCCACATAGCTTCTAGCAGCGATCTCGTGCGAACCACCGAATGCCGACACCTCGAGCTGAGGCACTCGCACGCCATACTCATAGGCATGTATATCATAATATGAGAGCTGGGTACGTAGATGCCAACCTTCGTATCGTGCCGTGTAATGCACAGCCCCCGCGTAGCGCATCCCTCGCTCTCGTGTCTCGATATGACGCACACCCCCGATCATGCCCGAGATACCAAGCTGATGCACGAGCTTGCTACCCCACTGATGCTGAGCGCGAAGGTTGAATTGATTCTCTTCGCGATACAGTCCTCCGAGATCATACCCATAGCGCGAGACCGAGGCGGGTGTATTGCCAGGAAGTTCATCATTCTTGTAGAATGCTGCCGAGAGCTGCCACCCCTTCGTCAGGTACGTGTATTTGATCCCTATATCCGAATCATCTTCCAGCCCGAGGTAATAGTCGAGATTCATATAGAAGTTGTTACTCGTACCACCATCTACACCGAAAGGGACTGGTACGACCCCAAACTGCCAAAAGTGATTGGGCGAAGCATGGTAACC
>JBHACZ010000045.1:0-10169 GCA_041854825.1 Porphyromonas sp.
AGGAGCCTCGGTCGAGGCTCCGATACTGGATCGCCTCAGCGATATGGGTGGCGGTGATCGTCTCCGAGCCAGCGAGGTCTGCGATGGTGCGGGCGACCTTGAGGATGCGGTCGTAGGCTCGGGCGGAGAGATGAAGGCGATCCATGGCAGTGCGCAGGCGTGCCAGCCCTGCCTCGTCGGGGCGTGCGTACCGCTGCATGAGGGCAGGGGTCATCTGGGCGTTGCAGTGGACGTCGGGGTAGTCTGCGAAGCGGGCGTTCTGTATCTCTCGGGCGCGCACGACGCGCTCACGGATGGCGAGACTGCTCTCGGCGGGTGTGGTGTCAGAGAGCTTGTCGAAGGGGACGGGAATGATCTCTATCTGAAGGTCTATGCGGTCGAGCAGGGGACCCGAGATGCGCCCGAGGTAACGCTGTACCTGCTGAGGTGTGCATTCGCAGGGGCGTGTGGGATGATTGTAGTATCCGCAGGGGCAGGGATTCATCGCTGCGATGAGCATGAAGCTGGCAGGATAATCGACCGAGAAACGGGCGCGGGCAACGGTGACCATGCGCTCCTCGAGAGGTTGGCGCATGACCTCTAGGACGTTGCGGTTGAACTCGGGCAATTCGTCGAGAAACAGCACCCCGTTGTGCGCCAGGCTGATCTCTCCAGGCTGAGGATTGCTCCCGCCACCGACGAGGGCGACGGGCGAGATGGAGTGATGCGGAGCGCGAAAAGGGCGCGCGGTCATGAGCGTAACGTCGCGCCCGAGCTTGCCCGCCACGGAATAGATCTTGGTCGTCTCGAGTGCTTCGCCTAGGGTGAAGGGCGGGAGGATGCCTCCGATGCGCTTTGCCATCATGCTCTTGCCACTGCCTGGGGCGCCGATCATGAGGAGGTTGTGCCCGCCTGCGGCAGCGACCTCGAGCGCACGCTTGACGCTCTCCTGTCCCTTGACCTCGCTGAGGTCGAGGAGCTGGGTGTGCTGATGCGAGGCAAACTCTGCCCGCGTATCGACGACGGTAGCCTCAAGCGCTCTGTTCCCTGTCAGATGGGCGATGACCTCGGCGAGCGAGCGTGCGCCGTAGACCTTGAGGTTATTGACCACGGCTGCCTCGGTGGCATTCGCCTCGGGGACGATAAGAGCATCGAAGCCTTCGCTCCGTGCCTGAATGGCGATGGGGAGCGCGCCACGTATTGGGCGGAGTGTGCCATCGAGCATGAGTTCGCCCATGAGCATGTACCGCTCCAGCCCCTCGGCGGGTATCTGCTCGTCAGCGGCGAGCAAGCCGATCGCTAGAGGGAGGTCATAGGCAGAGCCCTCTTTGCGCAGGTCAGCAGGGCTCATGTTGATCACGATGCGCTTGCCGGGGAAGCGGTATCCGCTCGACTCCATGGCAGAGATGATGCGGTCCTGGCTCTCCTTGATGGCGGTGTCGGGTAGCCCTACGAGCTGGAAGTATGCTCCTGGTGAGCAATTGACCTCTATGGTCACGGTACGGGCGTTGATGCTCTGTAGGGCAGCGGCGAATGTCTTGACGAGCATGGTAGTCGGGCGGTAGATGATGAGTGATGTGATGGTGTGGTGGGCGGTCGTCTCGGGGCTAAGGGGTGAACGGGAGGTCGTAGCGGGTGGCGATGTGTGCTGTGCTGTCGAGGACGAAAGCTACCCGTGTAGGCACGCGCTCTAGACCATAGAGCTGGCGCACACGGCTTACCAGACCGATGCTGTCGCTAAAGAACGTCCCGCGGAGCGTGTCTTGCCGTACCTGCTGGCGCACGGCGCTGTCTGAGCTAGAGAGGAAAAGGTACACGAAGTGCAGGCTGTCGGGGCGTGCGGCACGTCGCAGGCTGTCGCGTTCGCTTGAGGAGAGTGTGCCTAGCTCTAGGTCGCTAAAGACAAGCGCAAGCCGTCCCCGCCTGTAGAGGCGTGCGAGAGACTGCTCGCGCTGATCGATATCGCGCCCCTCGAATAACTCTGGTGTCGTCGGGGCGACCGTCTTCCTGTGCTGAGGATCGTCCGTCGTCCACACGCCCCCGATGAGGCGTAGGTAGGCGATGCGCGCCGAGTCGCCGAGGGTGATAATGTATGCCTCGCGGTAGCGATTGGTGTCGGGGTAGAGGGTGACGGCATCGTCTGTGAGGCGTAGGGTGTCCGTCGTGCTGGCGTCTGCACCGATGAGGCGCACGAGGGCAAGGCTATCGCTGGGCGATGTCTGCTCTACGACCAGCGCAGGAAAAGGCGAATGCTCGCCTCCGCAGGAGTAGAATGCAGGCGTGAGGCACGAGAGTGCAAGGGCGCAAGCCGTCGCCCGCGCTATAGTCCGTGGATGCTTCATTGTAGTCCAAATGTCTAGTATGCGCAAAGGTAGCCAAATCCCGCCATACTGCAGGGCTTCGGCAGAGGCAGAGCGTGGAGAGGTAGAGGGGAGCAAAGGGTGTGACTGCGCGGAGGTCGGCTACGATGCTGTTTGCCGTCGGCTCCTCTCCTCTAGCCCTACGTCTCGATGTCTCTCTGTCCTCACCCCGCCTCGCAGTCTTGCCTCTGCCCTTGGTGCAATGCTCTCCTGTCTCGTGGGAGAACTTTCGCTTTTGCCAGGTGGAAAGTTCGATTCACGTCGTGCTCTGTACAGTTCACGTCGTGGTCTATATAATTCACGTCGTGGTCTGTACAGTTCACGACGTGAACTGAAGAAGTGTCACCCGATGAGGCGCAGAAGCTCTGCCTGCCCTCGGCATCTCTAGCCCCCGTGGGTGTCGCCTTTGTCTTCGGGTCTTGTGCGCTTCGCTCGCGAGGGGATAGGGAACTGTGCGGGATGGGGTGGAATGATTATCTTTGTGCTAGAGCCATAGTCAAGAGATTATTATGTTAGAGATACTGTTGGGCTTCGCTCTCTATGTGGCGGTCATCATGATGTATGTTGTGGCCGTTGTGGCTGTCTTAGCCATCGTGATAGAGGTCATCTTGATACTGCTAGGATATAGAGAAGATGAAGAATACCCTTGGTTCCCCTGGTTTCCCTGGTGGTTCCATAGGGGGCATCGAGACGAAGACTAGAAGTGTCGTAGCTAGAGACCAGCAGAGGGAGTGCCCTCGGCTGATATACCGCAGGAGACGGGTCGGATATGTCCGATCCGCCTCCTGCGGTATAGATAGAGCTGGGTGTGTGAGGCGATGCCCTGTGCTCTAGAGCGTCACCTGGTCGCCTGTGCGGCTATTCGTGGGCGAAGGGGAAGAGCTGGCTCGGGGTGCGCATGCGCCACATCTCGGCGCGGAGCTTCTGGACGAGGTCGGGGTGCGCAGGAGCTAGGTCGGTGCGTTCGCCTGGATCGGTGTCGAGGTCGTATAGCTCGTAGGTGGGGTTGTCAGAGTTTATCTGCTGGGCGATGAGCTTGTATCGACCACGGCGGATCGCCATGCGTCCGCCTTCCTCGTGAAACTCCCAGTAGAGCGTGCGCGTCTTGAGTGCCCTGCGAGCATGCTTGCCTCGGAGGATCGGGAGTAGGGAGATGCCATCACGCCCGTGGGTCTTGCCCGTTAGGTCGGTCAGTGTGGGGACGATATCCCAGAGGGCAGAGGGAATATTGCTGGTCGTGCCAGGGGCAATCGTACCCGCCCAGCTGGCGATCATGGGGACGCGGATGCCCCCTTCGTAGAGGGCGCGCTTGGTACCGCGGAAGGGACCACTACTGCCGAAGTACTCGGGATCGGCACCGCCCTCGATGTGTGCACCGTTGTCACTCGTGAAGATGATGAGGGTCTCGCCCGAGATCCCGAGCTCGTCAAGCAGTGTAGTCACCTCGCCCACATAGGTGTCTAGGCGTGTGACCATAGCGGCAAACGCTGCATGCGCATTGGGTGCGGAGGCGTAGGACGACCCCTTGTACGCTTCCCACGCTCGTGGGGTGAGACGCTCGGCGTAGTCGCGGTAGACGCTATCCTCGGGGAGACGTAGCTCAGCGTGGGGTAGGGTATAGGTCAGCATGGCGAGGAAGGGTACGCCGTCTCGTGCCGCCTCACGGATGAAGCGAAGCCCTTCACGCTGAATGGGGTCGGGGGCGTAGGTGTGCAGGCGGGTGGCGTTGTCGGGTAGCTCGACACGTTCGCGCCCGTTCCAGAGGTGATCGGGATAGTAGGAATGCGACTGACGCTGGCAGTTGTACCCATAGAAGGCATCAAAGCCCCTGTCCTGCGGCTCTGCACCCGAACCAGGATAGCCCAAGCCCCATTTGCCGAATAGCCCGGTACGGTAGCCCCGCGCCTTGAGGAGCGTGGCGAGGGTCTCGGTCTCCATCATCGGGGACTGCCCCTCGGGCTGTATCTCCTTGTTGCCACGGATATGTGTGTGCCCAGTGTGTAGCCCCGTCATCAGTGATGCCCGCGAAGGGGCAGAGACCGAGCAGCCAGCATAGAAGTCCGTGAAGCGTATGCCTGCACGGCTTAGGCTGTCGATATGCGGGGTGCGGATGAGCTGCTGCCCGTAGCACCCGAGGTCGCCATAGCCGAGGTCGTCGGCGAGGATGAAGACGATATTGGGACGGCTATTCTGTGCATGCAGGGCGGTGAATCCTGTAGCAAGGCATAGGAGGCTGACGGTGTATCTGCCTCGTGCGGGGCGGTGATGGTGGGGCTGTTTGAGAGTTGCCATCTTCTATTGGGTTAGGTGAGAGTGGTGTCGTTTGTCACAAAGATAGGGCGAATGGAGGATATAGCACGGGGGAAACCTTGATCTTGTGACCGACTGGGCTAATTTGACTAAATTCGTAAGGCGAACGAAGTATGTTGCCACACGAGGTGTGTGGCGAGTAGAACTAAGGCGATGACTAAGATTTTTGATTTTAAGGCCGAGACGAGCCGAGGCGAAGCATTAGACTTCGCACAGTATCAGGGCAAGGTGCTACTGATCGTGAACACTGCTAGCAAGTGTGGGCTGACCCCACAGTTTGAGGGGCTGGAGGCTCTGCACCAGAAGTACAAGGATCGGGGGTTGGTCGTTGTCGGCTTTCCCTGCAATCAGTTCAAGGAACAAGACCCTGGTTCGGATGCCGAGATCGAGCAGTTTTGCCAGCTCAACTATGGGGTGTCCTTCCAGATCATGAAGAAGGTGGATGTGAATGGCTCGGGTGCAGACCCGATCTTCCGCTTCCTAAAGGTCAAGGCTCCGTCAGAGGCTTACTCTGGCCTGAAGGGCAGGCTGATGAAGCTGGTATTTAAGCTGCTGAGCAGAAGTGTAGAGGTGGAGAGCGACATTAAGTGGAACTTTACCAAGTTCCTCGTCTCTCGTGATGGGCAGACAGTCCGCCGCTATGCCCCGACTGCCGAGCCCAAGGCTATTGAGCAGGATATAGAGTCCCTGCTGGCGCATTAGCAGGCTAGAGGGTAGACCTCGGAGCTGTCTCGTGGCGGGCGAATGGAGATAAGGGTAGTGGTCGTGCGAATTTTCGGGTGAATGTCTGTACATTTGTGCCCTGCAAAATTTAGACAGACCCAATTCAATGCAATTCGTCAGCAAAGCAGAGGCGGTAGAGCGCCTCAATGCGTGGGGGCTAGACTCCCAACCCTTTTTCTTTTTCGCAGACTATAGCGCAGAGCGGTGGTATGTAGCCCGTCTCGACGAGGTCGATCCACGAGTGCGGTACAGTATCCCTGGCAGGAGCAACTATACCCCCGATGCGGTAGCGACGGATCGCGCGCCCTTCAGCGTGGATGCCCCACGAGTGGAGGACTATGCCGAGGGCTTCAATGTGGTGCAGAGAGCCATCAAGGCAGGTGAGACGCGTTTGATCAACCTGACGTGGTGCGTCCCCTTCGAGAGTGCCTATACGCAGGCAGAGCGCTTTGCCCTCGGGCGAGAGAAATACATGCTGATGGTCGAGGGGCTGTTCTCTGTCTTCTCGCCTGAGCCATTCATCATCGTAGAGAATGGGCGCATCGCTACATTCCCCATGAAGGGAACGATCTCGACAGCTATCCCAGACGCTCGGCGGGTGCTACTCTCTAGCGAGAAGGAAGCCCGCGAGCATGCCGACAGTGTCGCGCTCATGCGTAGCGACCTCTCTCGCGTGGCGCACTCGATCGAGGTGCCTCGCTATCGCTATACGGAGGTGATCGCTGACGGGCGTGTCATCCAGACGAGTAGCGAGGTCGCAGGCCGTGTGCAGGAGGATCTGGTCGGTCGCTATGGTGACATTATCTCTCGCCTCTTGCCCGGCGGGTCTATCGCTGGTGCGCCACGTGAGAGTTCGCTGGCAGTCATCGCGCGTGCTGAGCCTACGGATAGGGGGTTCTACACGGGGATCTTCGGGATCTTCGATGGGTCGCGTCTCGATACCTCGGTGATGATTCGCTTCCTGCGCTATGATGAGGATGGGCGTACCTACTTCCATGGTGGTGGCGGTGTCACAGGCGAAAGCACGCTGGAGCGCGAGTACCAGGAGCTACTACTCAAGGCTGATGCTACGATCCTATATTGAGACTATTCGTCTGGAGGATGGCATTCCGCAAGGGCTTGAATGGCATCAGAGGCGCGTAGACATGACGCTCAAGGATTGCCTAGGGCAGGCGAATGGCTTTCGGCTCTCGGAGCTGATGCCGAGCGAAGCACCTGCAGGGCGAAGCAAATGGCGTCTCGTCTATGGGGCGGAGGGTATCACAGATATGAGTGTATCGCCCTACAGCTCTCGCGGTGCGACGAGTCTGCGCCTTGCTCAGGCGGATACGCTCGACTACCGATACAAGGCACTCGACCGCACTGCTCTTGACCGCCTGTATAGCGAGCGAGGCGAGTCGAGCGATGTGCTGATCGTGCAGGGTGGGCTACTTACGGACACGACGATCTACAGCATTGCCCTCGGTGATGGCGTACGCTGGCTAATGCCCGAGACGCCTCTGCTGCACGGCACGACGCGTTGGGCGCTGGAGGCAGAGGGACGCGCAGAATGTGCCCGCCTCACGGTCGAGGATCTAGGTCGGTATCCTTACATAGCGCTCTTCAATGCGCTCAATCCCCTCGGCGAGATTATCCTGCCGACCGATCGGGTGCAGTTCCCCCAGGGCTAGCAAATCATTTCCCCCAGTGAGGCATCGCTTCGCTGGGGGAAATGATTTTAGAGACTATCGTGCCGTCTCTCGGGGGAGTTAAGTTTTATCGCTGAGGTGACTTAGGTTAAGTCGTCCTCGGGACTTACCCTAAGTCCCCGAAGCGACTTAACCTAAGTCACCCCAGCGGTAAATAGTGCCTCGCTGGGCTGGGAGGTATGGAGAGAAATGCCGTTCTTTGTATTAGAATATCAAGCATTAGGACAAATGAAATTGACAGACAACTGGTTTACCGCCTTGAGCGAGACCGAGGATGGGCAGATGGTCTTCGTCTCGGGGAGGCAGGATCTAGATGAGTTTCGCCGTAGCGGTTCGCTCCGTGTGCGGGTGGAGATTCGCTGGCCCTACGAGGCAGACGCTACGGGTATGCCCGCAGAGGGCGACGCGGAGCTGATCGCCGAGATCGAACCGCTTCTGCGCCGTGCTATGGAGCGTGACAAGCTCGCCATCCTCACGGGCAACTATACTGGAGGCGGTACTAAGTACTGGGTCTGGTACACCCGTCACCTGCCTACTTTCGGCGAGCGACTCAATGCCACCCTGGAGCCTTACCCCACGCTACCCCTAGAGATAGAGTGTGAGGAGGATCCCGAGTGGGAGGAGTACCTTGATATGCTTACGATGGACACCCACGATCCACTAGAGGATTAGGGCGTGTTCGCAATAGAATAATGACTATCCCACGACTATGGCAGACCTGCATTTAGAGGATATTCGTAGAGACTACATCAGCCGAGAGTTGCGCCGTAGTGATATGCCCAGCGACCCGATGGAGCTGGTGACACAGTGGATCCAGGAGGCAATAAGTGCCGAGGTGCATGAGCCTACGGCGGTCATCGTAGGCACAGCTACGCCCGACGGCCGTCCGAGTATGCGTACTGTCCTGCTCAAGGAGGTGCTGGATGGTCGATTCGTCTTCTACAGCAACTACGAGAGCCGTAAGGGTCAGCAGATCGCTGCCAATCCCCATGTGGCATTGACCTTCCTGTGGCACGAACTGGAGCGACAGATACATGTCGAGGGGACGATAGAGCGCGTGCCTGCCGAGGTGAGCGATGCTTACTTCGACCAGCGCCCCTACAAGAGCCGCGTGGGTGCACGTATATCGCCTCAGAGCCGTCCTATACCCTCGCGGGAGTATATCATGGGACTATTTGCCCTGGAGGCAACGCGCCTGTTCGGGCGACATGTGCCACGTCCCGAGCATTGGGGCGGGTGGGCGGTGACACCCGAACGTATTGAGCTGTGGCAGGGTAGAGAGAGTCGTCTGCACGACCGCTTCCTCTATGTGCGTGGGGCGGATGATACGTGGACGATGGAGCGTCTCGCTCCTTAGCACTTGATAGCGTAAGGGTATGGGAGTGCTTGGTCTACTACTGGTGGCTGTCTTGCTCGTTTGTTTCATCGTGTGGATGATGGCAGAGCGCAGGACGGGTGTGCAGAGGGCGACGGAGCAGGTGACGCATGCCGCCTTCCGCCCAGCCGTGGCAGTCGATGTGGACACGTCGAGCCTCCTGGTGGGCGTCCCGAGTCAGGCGGGTGCACCGCATATCCTCGTGCTGGATACCGAGACCATGCACGCTATTAGCCGAGAGGGCAATCACGGAGTGGAAGGCGAACCTTCACCTGTGGTTGCCCTCTCGTGGCAAAGACTCGATGCCCGCGGAGGGTTGATCGACGAATGCTCCTATCTGCTAAGGCAAGCGGGCGAGATCGCACCCGAGGCAACGGAGATCCACGGCATTACGACCGAAATGATGCGTGCGGGCGAAGAGCCTGCCGAGATATACGAACGCCTGCGCACAGCACTCGGCAGTGGGGTGCAGGTCATCGCAGCGCACAACCTCGCCTTTCACCTCTCTACCCTTCGTGCCGATATGGTGGATCGCTGGGGGCTTGCTCCGCTAGATGTGTCTAGCCTCGAGTGTCTCTGCACGATGGAGTGTGGGCGTGCGCTCAGGGTCAAAGTCGTGCAGGGCGAGAGCCAGTATCCCAGCTTGAGTGAACTCTTCGGCTGGTGCTACTTCGGCAGGCTCAATATTAACCTCCGATATTCGTCCAAAGGCAAGCGGGACATCCGCCTCGTCTCGGCGTGCGTTCGCGCGCTCGGGCTCGGGCTGGATCAAGACTGACGATAACTATACACAGCATTAGATATGACAAAAAGCAAAATACACCTAGCCTCTCTGGGGCTACTTGCCCTCCTCGCCCTCGGCTTGGCTACGGCTTCGCTCTCAGCGTCTGTACGCTGGGGTAGTACGCACATTCGTTATGGTCACCGTGCAGAGGTAGACGCTACGCGCCTGCCTGGTACGACTGCCGACGGGCGGGGCTATACCCTTACGCTCTGGCGTGGAGAGACGGGCAATGCCCAGCTGGTCGTGCGCAACGAAGATCAGCCAGAGGCATTGTACGAAGTTCGTCTAGACGACCTGCGCGCTCGCCGTGGTAAGGGACGCATCCCTGCCACAGCTATCGAGATGGGCTGGGTCGATGAGGTGATCGCAGACAAATTCTCTCACTGTGGGACGCACGAGCTAGAAGCGTACGGGCGTGTCAAGAGTGCAGATCGCATTGTCCTCAAGCCTCACTTTCTCCTGCCCGAGGGCGAGCAGCGTGGCGTGTGGCTGAGTGTCTCGGTGCCTCAGACTGCTCCCGCAGGAGAATACACTGGTCGCGTGCGCATCCTGCGTAGTGGTAAGCAAGTGGACGAGCTCAGCCTCTCTATACGTGTGCTGGATCGTACGCTCCCCGAGCCAGGTCAATGGCGTTATCATCTCGACTTCTGGCAGAATCCCTATGCTATCGCCCGCTGGCACCAGACGGAACTGTGGAGCGATGCCCACCTAGAGGTCATGCGCCCCTATATGGAGCGTCTGGCGCGTGCAGGGCAGAAGGTCATCACCGCTACCCTGATCGATCGCCCCTGGAATGGGCAGACCTACGATGCCTTCGGCAGTATGATCGAGTGGCGTCGCAGTGCAGACGGGACGTGGACGTATGACTATACCATCTTCGACCGCTGGATAGAGTTCATGATGTCGTGTGGTGTGACACAGCAGATTTCGTGCTTCTCGATGATCCCATG
>JBHACZ010000046.1:0-13029 GCA_041854825.1 Porphyromonas sp.
ATTTCTCTGACCTTGTCTATCCCGATGTGTCAGGTCGTCAGGCGGTCATCGTCGTGGGGGCTGGTCCGTGTGGCCTCTTTGCGGCTCTGAGACTTATTGAGCTAGGACTGCGCCCCATCATTATAGAGCGCGGGCAAGATGTGTCTACTCGCAGGCGTGATATCTCCGTCCTGCAGAAGACGGGTACTCTTGATCCCGAGAGCAACTACAGCTATGGTGAGGGAGGTGCAGGCGCATTCTCTGATGGCAAGCTCTACACCCGTAGCAAGAAGCGTGGTAGCGTGGATCGTATCCTGCGCGCCCTATGCAAGCACGGTGCTGACCCCAAGATCCTAGTCGAGGCACATCCACATATCGGTACGGACAAGCTCCCTGTGATCATCCGCCGTATCCGTGAGCAGATACTCGCCTCGGGTGGTGAGGTGCATTTCGGCTGTCGCATGACGAGCCTCATCATAGAGGGTAACCGAGTGCGTGGGGTAGAGACAGCTGACGGGCGTGCCTTCGAGGGACCAGTGATCCTGGCTACAGGGCACTCGGCACGTGACGTATATCGCTACCTGCACCGCGCAGAGGTCGATATCGAGAGCAAGGCTATCGCCGTGGGCGTACGTCTGGAGCATCCTCAGCCTCTCATCGACCAGCTACGTTACCATAGCCCCGCAGGCAGGGGCAAGTATCTCCCGCCTGCCGAGTACGTGTACAAGGCGCAGGTCGATGGACGAGGTGTGTATAGCTTCTGCATGTGCCCTGGGGGCTTCGTCGTACCTGCCTCTACGGACGTGGAGCAGACGGTCGTCAATGGCATGTCACCTGCCAATCGTGGCTCTCGGTGGGCAAACTCGGGCATGGTCGTAGAGCTTCGTCCCGAGGATATTGCTCGTACGGGGATAGAGGTTTCTGATGCTCGTTCGCCTCTGGCACTCATGGAGTGGTGCGATGAGTACGAGCGTAGAAGCTACATTGCTGCCGAACGTTCGCTTCGAGCTCCAGCACAGAGACTAACGGACTTCATGGCGCATCGCCCCTCGTCGTCGCTCCCTTCATCATCGTACACGATGGGACTTACGGCGGGCAATATGCACGAGTGGATGCCGAGCTTCGTCTCGGAGCGTCTCGTGGGAGGTTTCCGTGCATTCGAGCAGACGACGCGTGGCTTCCTAACCGAAGAGGCACAGCTGATCGGGGTAGAGAGCCGTACTTCGTCGCCTGTACGCATTCCGCGTGAGACGGAGGGCACACGTATGTATCAGCACGTTCGCCTCTCAGGGCTATATCCAGCAGGCGAAGGAGCAGGCTATGCCGGAGGCATCGTCTCGGCAGCGATCGACGGGGAGAATGTGGCGACAGCCCTTGCCCAGCATTTGTCCGAGTATGCTCTATAGCGGATACCCCGCCCGAAAGGCGTATCTTTGTCCCGAACAATCAGTATAACCCCTTTCATATAGAGAAATGACAGAATATCCCGTTTGTCCACAGTGCCAGGGTGAGAATACCTACTTCGACGGCACGACGTACGTATGCCCCGACTGCTCGCACGAGTTTGATCTCGCCGAGGCCAATGCCGCAGCTGACGCGCTCGTAGCTCGCGATAGTAATGGTGCCGTCCTCGCTGATGGCGATGCCGTGACAGTAATCAAGGATCTCAAGGTACGCGGTTCGTCTATGGTCATCAAGCAGGGTACGAAGGTCAAGAGCATTCGTCTGACGGACAACCCCGAGGAAGTAGACTGCAAGATCGAGGGCTCGAGTATTGTCCTCAAGACCTGCTTCCTCCGCAAGCAGTAGGCTAATTCCTTCGGGTATTAGCTCAAGCAAATAAGTTGGAGGCTCTGCACCTAGGCGCAGAGCCTCCAACTTATTTGTATACTGTCAGGGGAGAGTTAATTAGAAAGGGTAGCCGAGGGCGAAGTGTAGGGCAGTGAGATTGCCGATGCCACGGCGGCCGATTGCCCAGCGTTCGCCTGCGGGAGCTTGCGGGTCGTAGAGCTTGAGCCCTGCATCGAGACGCAGGAGGAAGAAGTCAAAGTCCCAGCGCAACCCGAGACCCGTAGAGAGGGCGATCTCACGAGGCAACCGCTCGAGGGAAAACTCCCCACCAGGCTGTGCGTCGTCACGGTGTGCCGTCCAGATGTTCCCTGCATCGAGGAAGGTCGCCAGCTCCCAGCTACGGGAGACCCGTAGGCGTAGCTCGGCACTGAGGTCTAGCTTGATGTCTCCGACTTGATGGAAGATGGAGGTTCCCACAGAGGGCGACATACTCCCAGGGCCTAGTCCACGCACACTCCATCCGCGTACACTGGACGATCCCCCAGCGAAGTACCGTAGGTCGATGGGTAGTACTCGGCTATTGCCATAGGGCAGGACGGCTGAGATGGCTGCGTGATAGGCGAGGGCATTCTTGCCCCCGAGGCTGTAGAGCCCGCTATAGTCTAGCTCTCCACGGACGAACTGTGCGAAGTTGATATTCATCAGCGAGAATGCCCCGTACTGGTCGCGCTGAGTGCCTGCCAGCGAAGAGAGTCCGTAGAGGGTGTTGCCTGCGCTCTGTAGATGCAGGCGGACGTTGTGTAGCCAGCGTGAGGTGGAGAGGCGATAGTCGGCAGAGGAATTGTAGTTCATCGTGAGCGAGGCACTGACGATGAATTGATCTCGATAGTTCAGCATGCGTGTATAGGCTGGGACAGTCGCTAGGAAATCTTCGTCGAGATACCCGAAGTGCATGTAGTCCACCTCCAGGAGCTTGAACGTGTAGCGAAAGGCAGGGCGCAGGTGGTGTGACCACGAATAGCCCCACGAGCCAGAGAGGAGGTTGCGCCGAAACTCTGGACGTGTCAGATAGTCGTACGAGAGGGAGAGGGCGGTGCGCCCACGGAGGTTGCGCTGGCGCTGTGCAGGGAAGAAAGGGGCGATGAGCCTAGGGAAGGTCAGCGTTACTTCTCCGCCATAGCTGACGTGGTCGGAGGCAAGCCCTGATAGCTCTTCGTAGCCGACGCGTCCCTGGAGGCGAAGCTGCTCGGCACCGCGGAAGATATTGTTGTGCGTGAAAGCGAGCGAAGCATTGGCACCGAGGTTGCCCCCCGAGTGCGTCCCGATGAGGTCGCCAGAGATCTCTTTGCTTCGCTCGGGGATGGTGAGGATATCCACATTGAGCGTAGGGCGTGGCGCAAGGCTATCGACCGAGTACTGTATAGCGATCGAGCGAACAGCCCCGAGGTCAGAGAGTGCGGCATAGGTACGGCTCGTGGCGCTCTGCGAATAGAGACTGCCTGGGTGGATATGATTGCGCGCCTCAAGGACGCACGGACGTATGCGGTGGTGGTCGCCGAGGATGACAGCCATACCAGAGGCAAAGGTCGTGTCCGTGCGGAGTGTCGGCATCTGCTCGGGTAGGGCGTGGGTCATCTGTACCCGTCCGATATGGTAGACGCTGCTCGTCGTGTCGATGATCGTATGCACCCAAGCATCGTCGTAGCCCGTGAGCGTGTCCGCCTCGAAGCGAATCTGATCCTCACGGAAAGCCCAGTGACCTCTATTGCGCAGGATCTGCGTAATGCGTCTGCGCTCTGCCTGCATGAGGTCGGGTGAGAGTGGGGCACCCACACCGATGAGAGGCGTGTACCGTTCGTCGGAGAAGTCGCGCCTCTGAGCTATTGTGTCCTCGGGGTGCAAGAGGCTAGCGATCACAGGATCCGCGACGAACTCCCGATGCGTGCCGATGGTGTAGCGCTCTCCTGGTGAGAGGTGGTACGTCGCCCGCACCTTGCGTGCGGAGATGGTATCGACGACGAGGGAGGCAGAGGCGTGGAGGTAACCACGATTGTATAGAGCGGTCGTGAGGTGGGAGAGGGAGGCCTGCGCTTCCTCGGAGTTGAAGATCACAGGTGGCTCACCCCACTGACGGAGCTGACGGCTGAGCCAGCCCTGACTGTGTCGCTGGCTGAGGTTGTATAGCCCAATGCGCCAGTCGAAAAGTCCGAATAGGCGTTCGTTGGGTCGCTGACTCACGTAGCTCAGCAGATCGCTGGGCAATGGGGTCTCGGGTGTGATGCTGTCGATCTCGATACGTACACGACGCAGGAGATACTCCCCGTCACTGACGTAGCGGGTCGTGGAGCAGGCGGTGAGGGCGAGCAGTATCGTCGATGCCACTAGGGCATATAAATATCGCATTGCAGGGACTGATCGTTTGGGGTTCGCAGGGCGTGAGTGTCGGGTGCGTACGTTGTGCATTAGCTTCGCTCCTCCAGCTCTAGCTGGCGTAGCACGAGCATGTCCATCTCTTCGATGATAGCCCCGATGCGCTCGCTTGCTTTCATCAGAGCATCGGAGGAGAGTGTACCGCTCGAGAGGGCAGTCTCTAGCTCTGCCTGCTCTGCTTCGAGTGCTGTGATCTGAGCGGGGAGTGCATCTAGCTCCTTGCGCTCGGCATAGGATAGACGAGCGGGGCGGGGGGCTTGCTCGGTGCGACGTTCGGCAGCGGTAGGGCGGGGCGTGCGCTCTGTGCTGGCAGAGGCTTCGCTTGCGCGGTGGTCTGTCCAGGCACGATAGAGGGAGTAGTTGCCTGGGAAGTCACGTACGATGCCATCACCCTCTAGGCAGAGGAGGTGATCTACGACCTTGTCCATGAAGAATCGGTCGTGGCTGACGATTAGCACACAGCCCGTAAACTCGGCTAGGTACTCCTCTAGTACTCCGAGGGTAAGGACGTCGAGGTCATTGGTCGGTTCGTCGAGGATGAGGAAGTTCGGACGGCGTACGAGGATGGTGCAGAGGTATAGTCTGCGTAGCTCACCTCCGCTAAGCTTGCCCACTGGAGTGTACTGCCTGTCGGGAGGGAAGAGGAACTGGGTGAGAATCTGGCTGGCAGAGAGTCGCTCGCCCTCAGAGCCGTCGAAGTGCTCAGCGATCTCCTTGACGATGTCGATGACCTTGCTCTCGGGAGCGAAATTGGGCATCTGCTGGCTGTAGTAGCCGAAGCGCACGGTCTGCCCTACCTCTATATGTCCGCTGTCGGGAGCCTCCTCGCCGAGGATCATGCGCAGGAGGGTGGTCTTGCCGACCCCATTGGCACCGACGATGCCGACCTTGTCCCTACGGGCAAAGATGTAGTCGAAGTCCCGAAGGATAATCTTGTCGCCATAGCTCTTGCTGATGCCGTGCGCCTCGAAGATCTTGTTGCCGATATGCCCTGCGTCACTGTCGAGTAGCTGTACACTACCGCTGGTACGTCGGGTAGAGATCTTCGCCTCTAGCTCCTGGAATGCCTCGATGCGGTAGCGTGCCTTGCCCCCACGTGCCTGTGGCTGTCGGCGTATCCAGTCTAGCTCACGGCGGTAAATGTTTCGTGCGCGACTGATATTCGCAGCCTCTGCTTCGTGTCGCTCCTCACGCTTCTCTAGGTAATAGGCATAGTTGCCTCGATAGCGGTAGAGCATACCGCCATCGAGCTCTAGGATCTGCGTACACACGCGGTCTAGGAAATAACGGTCGTGGGTAATGAGGATGAGGCTCATCGTGCTACGGGCAAGGTAGCTCTCTAGCCATTCGATGACGGCTAGGTCAAGGTGGTTGGTTGGTTCGTCTAAGTAGAGGAGATCGGGCTGGCTGATAAGGGTGGCAGCGAGTGCGATGCGCTTGGCTTCACCTCCCGAGATGCCGACGACAGACCGCTCGTAGTCGTGGATACCGAGTGCACCGAGGATCTCCTTGGCACGCTGCTCGTAGCTCCATCCATCGGCAGCCTCCATCTCGGGCAGGAGGCGCTCCATGGTGGCATTGTCGCCCGAGAGTAGTGCCTGCTCCCACTGTAGGACGAGCTGTGCCGTAGGGTCGTAGTCGCTAAAGCAGGCAGAGAGTACCGTCCCAGAGCTTGGGAGCTGAGGGAGCTGGGGGAGATATGCCCATCGTAACCCGTTGGCGTGGGTAATGCTACCGCTCTCGTAGGGTTCGCGCCCGACGAGGATATTCATCAGTGTGGTCTTGCCACTACCATTGGGAGCGACGAATCCCACCTTGCTACCGCGCTCTAGCGCAAAGGTCAGCCCCTCGAAGAGCACCCTGTCGCCAAATCGCTTCGTCAGATTATCTACCTGTAGCATACGCCCGTATATCTGTATTACCTAGTCTTATATATAACAACGTCTCGCATCGAGAAGACTTGTGCCGTCTCACTCTGCGGACAAAAAGCAAGAGAGCCTAGGACGATCCGCCCTAAGCTCTCTACTGTGACTCCGACAGGATTCAAACCTGTAACCTTCTGATCCGTAGTCAGATGCTCTATTCAGTTGAGCTACGGAGCCGTTCCCTTGCTGTTTGCTGATGCAAAGGTAGATAATATAATTCATTCCACCAAATCCCTTAAGCGAACATGCCCTCTGCCTGTAGGGGAAATAGTCATGTGCCTCGGAGAGAAAAGAGACGGCTCGGGCAAGATTTCTTGAGTTCACGTCGTGACCTGTATAATTCACGTCGTGGTCTGTACAGTTCACGTCGTGGTCTGTACAAACCACGACGTGAACTCAAGAAGTGCTCAGGCGGTAGTGGGCGTTTATTTGCCGAGGTCGTAGGACTTCGGTGAGAATAGAAAAGGGGGATGCGCTCGGGGAGTAGTCGGAGCGCATCCCCCAGGGAAAAAGGGGAGAGTGAGGCTAGAGCGTTAGCGACGCCAGAAGTAGGGCGTGAGGATGCCCATTACAGTGAATACCTCTAGACGACCCGCCAGCATGAGGAAGGAGAGCGTGAGCTTGGAGAGGTCACCTGCCGAGGAGACACTACTCGCATAGCTCTCGATACCTGGACCGCTGTTGCTGATGCATGAGGTCGCGATGACGAGGCTCGTGTCAAATTCATTGCCGTCTAGCATGAGGACTGTACTGCCTGCGAAGATGAGCAGAACGTACAGCACGCAGAAAGCCAGTACCTGGTGCACCACGCTGATGGTCATCTGCTTGCCGTTGATCACCACTGGGGTAAGGCGGTGGGGAGAGACCTGCTTGAGGAACTCGTTGCGTAGATTCTTGAGCAGGACGATGAAGCGGGACATCTTGAGCCCGCCCGAGGTAGAGCCTGAGCAGCCATTGACGAACATGAGTAAGAGGGCGATCATCCAGAAGAATGAACCCCAGCCGGTGAAGTCCTCCGTGGCAAAGCCTGTACTAGACCCCAGAGAGATGACGTGGAAAAGCGCCTTGCGAAACGCCTCCTCGATGTCGGTGAAGACCCCTTGATAGAGCAACCACAGCGACGTAATCACAACCCCAGAGAGGATAAAGATGGTGAACCAGCGAAACTCTTCGTCTCGGAATAGGCGTATGGGTCTGCCTAGAGCGAGGAAGTAGACGAGGGTGAGGTTGAGGCTCCCGATGTACATGAAGAAGCTAATGACGTACTCGACATAGGGAGAGTCGTAGTAGCTGATATTCGCATCTCGGGTAGAGTAGCCCCCAGTAGAGAGACAGCTGAGGGCATGGCACACCGCGTCGAAAGTATCCATTGGTCCCAGCCACAGGAGGACGAAGGCAACGAATGTCTCGATAAGATAGATGATGATGAGACGCTTGGATACGTCGGCGACACGAGGGAGGAAGCGGTCGTGGATGATGCCTGTCGTCTCAGCATTGAATATCTGACTGGCTCCGCCACCGAAGAGCGGTATGAGGGCGACGGTGAAGACGACGATACCGATACCACCCTGCCACTGCATAATAGCACGTAGGAAGAGAACGCTCCGAGGAAGATGCTCGATACGCTCGAAGATCGTGGCACCCGTCGTCGTGTAGCCCGAGATGGTCTCGAAGAGTGCCGCATCAAAGTTGCTCGTAGCACCACTAGCCATGATCGGGATGACCGCCAGCAGTGAGAGCGTGAGCCAGGTGAGTGTCACCGTGAGCATCCCTTCGCGTCGTCCTACCTTGTGGCTCTGCGGATGCGTCCTGCCGTACCACAGCAGGAGAAGCCCAGTGCCGAGACATGCGCTAGCTCCCCAGATGAAGGGCGCGGTTGCCTCATCGTACCAGAAGGATAACCCCAGACATGCGAGCATCATAAGAACCTGCACGAGGCACATCCTCCCGACGAGCATGGCGATGAAGGGGAAGTTGATCCGTTGCATAACAGTGAAGGCTGATTCTGAAGACTAGCGGAAAAGCACCTTGAGCTTGGAGAGGGGGAAGTCGTAGTAGAAGGCGATGATGTGGTCATAGGGTTGTATGACCGTGTCACCGTCTATCATCTGAGGGACACCATTGCGGATCATCCCTCCGAGGGTGAGATTGCGTGGGAGACGGAGGTCTGCCACTCGGTTGCCCACTAGAGGCGACTCCTTGCTCACGACGAGGGCAGCGACCTCGGCATTGAGACGAGAGATGAAGATGATCGACCCAGAGTGCTGTCCCAGCAGAGAGTGGTAGATATAGCCCGCGGCAAGGAGCTTCTTATTGACGAGCATCCCGATGTCTAGGCGATAGACGAGGGGGATGTAGTCGATGTTTTCCTCCTTGGCGATGGTCTTGAAGACACCGTAGCGCTTGGCAGAGAGACAGGCGAGGACGTTCGTCTCGCTGTTTTCGGTCAGAGCGATGAAGACCTGCGCATCCTTGAAGCCCACTTCCTCGATGACACTGGGGTCACGTCCGTCACCGTAGTAGACGCAGACATTGCCAGGGAGGGTCTGCGAGAGCTTGAGACACTTCTCCTTGTTTGTGTCGATGAGGGCAATGCTGACATTGGAGGGAAGGCGCTTGATCGTCTGTATTGCAGCGCGGGAGGCACCCATGATGACGATCTTGCGCACGGGAGGATTCTTCTTGCCCGTGAGTTCGCGTAGCTTGTCGATGTAATGCACCGAGGAGGTGAAGAAGACGATGTCCTCCGCCTCGATGACGGTATCCCCGTTGGGGATGATCGTCTCCTGCTGACGCTGGATGGCGACGACGTGGTAGCTCTTGTGCCCCTCGTCGTCGAGACCGCGTAGATCGTAGAGATGCTGACCTACGATGGGTGCTCCTGCACGTACCTTCACCCCGACGAGAACGACCAGCCCTCCGAATAGCTCCACGTACTGCCGCGCCCAGGGACGTAGGGCTGTGGTAGCAATCTCCTGAGCAGCGAGCTCCTCGGGATAGATGGTCTTGTCCACACCCATCTCCTTGCAGATCTCCGTGTACTCGGGGTCGAGGTATTCGGGCGTATTAACTCGGGCGATGGTGCTACGTGCGCCGACACGCTTTGCCATCACGCACGCCATGATGTTCGTGGCTTGGTCTGGTGTGACGCTGACGAATAGATCTGCCTCACGGACATAAGCCGCCTCGAGGTCTTGAAGGTTGAGCGGGTCGCCCTCGATGGGGAGTACCTCGGCGTGTCGCTGTACCTCCTCGAGGCGCTTGCCGTTGGTGTCCATTAGGACGATATTTTGCTCTTCACCCGAGAGCATCTTGGCAAGGTGAGATCCTACTTCGCCTGCCCCTGCTATGATGATACGCATGACTTTAGTCTATTGAGGAGATGAGCTCCAGAGCGGTGGTGTAGATGCTGTCATTGTCTAGTCCGCAGTGCTTGCGCTGCTGGCTCGGAGTGCCGTGGCTAATGAATTGATCCGGGATGCCAAGGCGCACGAGTCGCTTCGTTAGCCCGCGATCCATGATGTATTCGGCTACGGCAGAGCCCATGCCTCCGACGAGGCAACCATCTTCGACAGTGATGATGTGGGTGTAGCGCTCGAGGACTTGGTCTAGAAGCTCCGTGTCTAGGGGCTTGGCAAAGACCATATCCACGTGTCCTGCGCAGATACCTTCCTCGCGCAGACGCTCTACCACGGAGGCGACATCTACACCGATAGGGCCAAGCGTAAGGAAGCACAGGCGGTCGCCCTCTGTGAGCAAGCGGCCCTTGCCGAAGGGGATCTCCTGCATCGGTTGCTTCCAGTCGATGACAGAGCCCTTGCCACGGGGATAGCGAATGGCGACGGTCTTGCCCCAGGACTTGTATGCCGAGTACATCTGATGGCGTAGCTGCACCTCGTCCATAGGGGAGACAATAGCCATTCCAGGGATGGTGCGCAGGTAGGCAATGTCGAATGCTCCCTGGTGGGTCGCTCCATCCTCCCCGACGAGACCTGCACGGTCGAGGCAAAAGATCACACGGCTTCCCTGCAGAGCTACGTCATGGATCAGCTGGTCGTACGCTCTCTGCATGAAAGAGGAATAGACGTTGCAGAAGGGAATCAGTCCCTGCTCTGCGAGTCCAGAGGCGAAAGTCACGGCATGTCCCTCAGCAATGCCTACGTCATAGGCACGCTCTGGGAAAGCTTTCATGAGCTTATTCATCGAGCAACCCGAGGGCATAGCAGGCGTGATGCCTACGATACGCTCGTCCATCTGTGCCAGCTCTACGAGCGTATGCCCGAATACATCCTGATACTTCGGTGGCTCGGCTACAGCGGTGGGAACGATACGTTCGCCCGTCTCGGGATCAAACTTCCCAGGAGCATGCCACACGGTAGGAGACTCCTCCGCAGGAGTATAGCCCTTGCCCTTGACTGTGCTGATGTGTAGGAGCTTCGGACCACGCATGTCGCGGATATCCATGAGGATCTGCACGAGCCTTAGGACATCGTGCCCATCGACGGGACCGAAGTAGCGAATGCTGAAGCTGTCGAAGATATTGTTTTGACGGGCAACGAGGCTCTTGAGCTTGTTATTTACCGTTACCCAGTCACGGCGACTGCTTTCGTCTACGATGCGGAGCTTGCGCAGACCTCGATAGATGTCACGGCGGACGTTGTTGTACGTCTGGCTCGTGAGCATGTCGACCATATATTTATTGAGCCCTCCGACATTGCGGTCGATGGACATGTTGTTATCGTTGAGGATGATGAGCAGGTCGTTGGCGAAGGACGAAGCATTGTTCAGCCCCTCGAATGCCAAGCCTCCCGTCATCGAGCCGTCTCCGATGAGGGCAACGACGCGTCCCGTGTCGCCCTTGCGAGCGTTGGCGACCGCCATCCCGAGGGCTGCCGAGATCGAGTTCGATGCATGTCCTGCCACGAAGCTATCGTACGGACTCTCCGCTGGCGAAGGAAATCCCGAGAGACCGCCCCACTTGCGTAGGGTGTGAAACTCGTCCTTGCGTCCCGTCAGGATCTTGTGTATATAGGCTTGATGCCCGACGTCCCAGACGATCTTGTCCGTCGGCAGGTCCAGGACATAGTGCATAGCTACGGTTATCTCCACGACTCCGAGATTGGAGCCGAGGTGACCAGGATTGACCGAGAGAGCAGAGAGGAGGAAGCTCCGTAGCTCTGCGCAGAGCCGTGGCAGACTTTCTAGCGGAATGCGCTTGAGATCAGCAGGGCTCTTGATCGTATCCAGTAGCGGCGTATGTAGCGGGCTCTGTGTCATTACGAGATAAATTCGAGTAATTGGGTGTAGCGATTGACTCCCTTGGGCTATCGCTACGGGAATATGCCCCGTGTCGGGTTACGACTCGGGACGAAGCATAGCCACCAGCTCTGCCTCCGTGAGGCTATGCTGCTGACCTGTGATCATATCCTTGAGCGTAATACGCTCAGATGCTAGTTCGTCTTCGCCGATGAGGGCGACGAAGGAGATGCCGTGATTGTTGGCATAGGTCATCTGCTTCTTGAGCTTCGTGCTATCGGGGTATAGCTCGGTGCGGATGCCCTGAGCGCGCAGACGTGCCACGAGACCAATGAGGTAGGGGAGGTATTCCGTGCCGAAGTTGGCAAACATCACTTCTGTCGCTCTGCCGAGTGTCTCGGGGAATAGTCCTAGCTCTGCCATCACGTCGTAGATGCGGTCTGCACCGAAAGAGATCCCTACACCGCTAAGCCCACCGAGACCGAAGATCCCCGTGAGGTCGTCGTAGCGTCCACCGCCCGAGATGCTTCCGATCGTAGCGTCGAGTGCCTTGACCTCTAGGATAGCACCAGTGTAGTAAGATAGTCCGCGCGCTAGGCTGAGGTCTATCATCACCTCTGTCGTGAGGTTTAGCCCGTCGAGATAACCTAGCACAGTGCGTAGCTCCTCGATCCCACGCAGTCCCTCATCACTACCAGCGATGAGGGTAGAGAGCTTGTCGAGTTTCTCCTCATTCGTCCCCGAGAGCATCAGCAGAGGCTCTAGGCGAGCGATCTCATCCTCTGTGAATCCCTTGCCACGTAGCTCATCCTGCACCTTGTCTAGACCTATCTTGTCGAGCTTGTCGATGGCGATGGTGATGTCTATGAGGCGGTCGCCTGCACCGATCGACTCGGCAATGCCTGCCAGCACCTTGCGGTTATTGAGCAGGACGCGGGTACGAATGCCGAGGCGGGCGAATACTTCGTTGATGATCTGAATGAGCTCAACCTCACTGAGGAGCGAGTCTGACCCGATCACGTCCGCATCGCACTGATAGAACTCTCTGTAGCGACCCCTCTGTGGTCTGTCGGCACGCCACACGGGCTGTATCTGGAAGCGACGGAAGGGGAACGTGATCTCGCTCTGGTGCATCACCACGTAGCGAGCGAAGGGAACGGTTAGGTCATAACGTAGACCCTTCTCACATAGACGTGGAGCTAGGCGGGTAGTATTGCGCTCGAGTAACTCCTCATCACTGATCCCGCGGAGATAATCTCCCGAGTCTAGCACACGGAAGAGCAGTCTGTCGCCCTCCTCGCCGTACTTACCCATTAGGGTAGATAGGTTCTCCATCGTAGGCGTCTCTATCTGCTGATAGCCATAGAGGGCATAGACGCTGCGGATGGTGTCGAATATGTAGTTGCGACGAGCCATCTCTACGGGGCCGAAGTCGCGGGTTCCTTTGGGAATGCCTGGTTTCTGCATATATCTATTGTGTGAGGCGGTGCCTCTCTGTCTTATTGTTTTTGTCGTTATTGATCTCGGCGCGGGCTCAATGCTCTGCCACACGCTCTAGTATGCGGTAGGTCGTCTCGAGCAGATTGCGCTCGTCACTCGGGCAATGCTCCCTGTGGATCTCCCGCCACTGCGTAGGGTCGAGCTCAGG
>JBHACZ010000047.1:0-49447 GCA_041854825.1 Porphyromonas sp.
AAATTTGCCTTGCTGAGGCATTATAATAGGGTCAAAAAACAGATCAAATTCGCATCGCCACTGAATAGGATTTAGTGACTATGCGAATTGGGCTGGGGGTGGCAGAAGTGTTTTGCTCGCTTCTGCCTTAGAATGGATTGAGACTCACCGATAGGGTGTAATGCAGGCGAGGCATTGGGCGATGTAGGACGGAGACGTACTCTTCATTGAGGAGGTTGTGGATGGTCAGCCGAAGGGATAAGGGCATTCGATAGAGATGATGCGCCCATTGAAGGCTGAGTTCGCTCATGTGATAGGCGCCTAGGATCGAATAAGCAATGTTGGCGCGGTTGCTGCTCGTGGTGTACCGCGTGCTGTAATAATTGTACTTGTAGAGCAGCTGCCAAGCGCGCCATTGGAGTGTGGTCGTCAGGCTCGACTGGAAGCGCGGGATGTAGGGCAATTGCTTGCCGAAACTTTCATCCAGTTTGCTAATGGGAGCGCCTTGGTTTCGGGCACGGGTATAGCTCCAGTGAAAGTCGGCAGAGAGATTGACCTCTCCGAATGTCTTGGAGCCTTTGAGGCGCGTCTCGATACCATAGTTGTGCACGCGCCGAACGTTGGATGGCGTCCAATAGCCACGATAGGACGGGAGCCAAAGGATCCAGTCGTCAATATATGAGTCGAAAAGCGTCAGTTCGCCCGAGAGTGCTAGGGGGGCGTGCTCGGGGAGCGAAGCCTCTAGACCGAGATCATAACTAAAACTACGTTCGGGTCGAAGGTCGGGATTGCCTCCTGGCTCATAGTAAAGGTCATTGAGAGTAGGAAAGCGGTGACCAGTACCTGCCGAAGCCTTGAGGCGAAGGGCATATTCGGGAAGAAGCAAGTAGTCTGCCAGAGCCGTGATGCCGAGGGGAGAGGTTTCCGCTCCGAAACGCTGAAGGCGAAGATTCGTCCCCAAGCCAAGACGTGATGAAGGACGATAGCGAATACCAAGTAGCAACGAATGCTCGAACCTGCTACCTAGATAACCCGTACGCAAACGACGATCCCAGGTGTCTACGTGGTGGTAGTACGTCTCGACCTGCGTGCGGAGCTGAAGACGAGATAGAGGCACGTAATCAAGTGCAAGCGTCGCAAGACCCGTGCGCAGGTAGCTAGAGGTATGGATTGCTTCGACCCATACGGTGGGGGCAGTCTGCGTCGTATAATTATAGACCTGATGAGACGAGGAGAAGCCTAGCGATGCCGAGAGGGTATAGTGGGGGCGAATATACTTCCCGCGGACGAGTGATCGCAATGTTTGCTCGCGTTGGTTCGTACTATGCTCGTACTCGGAGCGTTGGTCGGTCTGGAGCATTGGGATGCCACGGTCGCTATCGAGAAGCCATAAGTGCCCCGAGAGAGAGAGTCTGTGCTCGGGGTGGCGATAGTACAGCTCCTGGAGGAGGTGGTGATCGGTGTAGGCAGAGTTTCGATTGTGACTGGTCTCGTACTCATTGCTTACCGAACCATCATCGAGGAGATTGACTTTGCTAAAGTTACGAAATGGGAAGTCATTGCGTGAATCGGCACGATAGAGACGCGTGCTGGTCGCCCATCGCCCCTGCGAATAAGTATAGCGGGCATAGCTGTCTAGGGTGGCATAGCTCCCGATGGTCTGGGTAAGCCTTAGGCGATGTCCGCTCTCGGGGGCAGGTGTATTCTCTAAGTTGATTGCTCCGCCTAGAGCTCCCGAGGCGACATTGGTAGCACTTGATCCATGCCAGAGGGAAAGTTCGTCTATGAAGAGACTTGGTACGAGGCTAAGATCCACCTGCCCAAGCATGGGCGAATTGAGCCTGAGGCCGTTCCATTGGATGTCTGTATGCGAAGGACTCGTCCCGCGGAAGCTCGCCGTAGCAAGCGTCCCACGCCCGTAGCTCTTGACGAAGACTGCACTACTTTGACTAAGTAGATCGCCGAGGCTAAGTGTCGGGCTCTCGACCAGACGCGCACTGTCTATGGTCGAGCGGGTAACTCCGAGGAGGCGCATCGGGCGCTGACCGATGACGCGTAGCTCCGAGAGCTGACGTGTGCGGGGCGTGTGATCTGTCTGTGCCAGTCCCGAGGTGGATACAGATATAGAAGATAGGGCAAGGATAGAGAGGATGATTCTGTACAGTGTCATAGGCTAGGAGCTTTATTAAGGAACGAAGCAGAATGAAGAGGGATTGATCCCGACACGGAGGGTATCGAGTGGTGCACCGAGGTGATTGTATCGATAGACGATGCCTTGCTGTACGTAGTCGATGGCGTCGGCTATGTAGATGTCTCCCGAGTGCGGATCTACACCGATACCATAGGGCTTGGAGGAGGTCGCCGTGCTGGCTGGTATGAGAGGTGTGGTGGGGCGTGTCGGGTTGTCTACCCTTAGGGCATAGACAGCTCCCGAGAGTAGGTAGTACAGGAGGTCTCCATCGGGAGAGAGGGCAAGTGCCCCAAGCTGACTGCCAGAAGGGAAAGTATATGTGAGAGGTACCATGCCATCGCTAGGTGAGATGCGTCGCAGGGTAGGGGCTTCGTAGCCGTAGGTACTGCCAGGGTATCCTCCTGTAGAGACAGACCAGAGCATTCCCAGCTTGTCTAATACTAAATCTGTCGGCTGTATGCCTACGGTAATCTCTCGCGTAATAGTATCGGTCGCTGTGTCGATGACCAGGAGTGTACGATCATAGCTCCAGCAACTTACCCAGAGCTCTGTACCGACAGATACCATTCGCTCCGTAGATAGGTGACCAGGCGTGGGAATGCGTCCTATGATCTGGCGACGAGAGGGGTCGATGATATAGATCTGCCCCGCGACGAGGTCGGTAACGTAGGCTTTGGTGGGTGAGACGAAGTGGATGTATCTAGGCGAACTAAAGCCTTTGATCCCGCCGAGCAATTTCCCAGTTTTAGGATCAATGATGTAGATAACACCACTATTGTTGACCACGACATAGCCCAGCCCTTGGTAGATAGTCATCGACTGGGCTACATCACCGAGAGCTCTGGCGTTGGCCTTGCCGAATACGTCAGACGTTAATGTACGGCTTTGAGGATGATAGTGCTCCAAGCTGGCGTTGCCGTACATAAATCCCCCTTCACTAATGACGAAGACACCAGGAGAGGATAGTGATAGATTGGATGAGGTTGCAGGCTCGTAGTCCATACAGCCTGAGAGGACAAATAAACTAAGTAACAAAGTGAAACATCGATGTAGCATAGGTCGGTCTGGAGGTTGAGGTTGATAAGTTGGTTAGTTGCGGAGATAGTCCTTCGTGAGATGTCGGTATTCGTCCGAGGGAGATCCGTCGCTATTACGTAGGAGTAGGCGTGTATGCTGACAGTGCTGGTATGGCTCACTGACGATGAGTGGGTGCATAGCAATGAGATAGCGTTTTAGGGTCTGTGGGGTAGAGTACACTGCACAGAGATGAGAGATCCACAGTCTAGACTGCGTAGCCCATAGGCGAACTTCGTCTAGTCGGTCGGCAGGGATGACGATCGCGAGTGTGCCCTGAGTCGCAAGAAGCTTGCGGGTATGCCCTAATAGAATCGGAAGCGTAAGCCCATCAGAACTTTCTTGTCTGGCTAGATGGCGCGAGTGTGTAGGGCTCGCAATACCCGAAGCTTCGTAATAGGGCGGGTTGCTTATAATAAGGTCATACCCATTCTCGGGACGTATGTGATGAGAGAAGTCTTGCTTGTAAAGAGAAAGGCGGGAGGTGTAAGGACTAGATGCAACGTTGTGCTCTGCATCTATGAGTGCAGAGGTGTCGATGTCTAGCCCGACTCCGATGGCAGATGAATAGCGCTGTGCCAGCATAAGCAAGAGAATACCAGTACCTGTGCCGATGTCAAGCATCGTGCGTGGCTCATCCAGTGGTAGAGTAGCGATCCATGCACCGAGTGCTATGGCATCTGTGCCTACCTTCATCGCAGCAGAATGCTGGCGTATGGAGAATTGCTGAAGGTGAAAGTCGCTCGTCAGATGATCAAGCATTGCTACTGATATTCTGCGAAAGAGTCTCCGACACGAGCCGAGTGCCGTATGCGCCAGTGGGTAGGATAGAGACTATTAGTTCGGTTGCCGAGATGCTTGGCAAAGCCTAATGGATTGCCTTTGTAGGTGAGAAGTTTAATCCCTGGTGATAGCTCGGGCGATAGGGTGATGGTCTCACGGCTTAGGTAGGGTATTACCTCGTTCGGAGAAAGTTCGCAGGTGCCGAAAGTTTCTTTATTGCGCTCTGTGCTATAGGCTAGAGCGTGATGAGGAATTAGACTCTTCCCTTTAATAACGGCTACAGGAATGCCGGCCGTTAGGATAGGGATACGCTCCTCCGTCAGGCGTGAGATGATAGAGGCGACAGCGGATGTGTAGGCGTACACTTCATCTGAAGGCGTACGTACCCAATTATATTCTGAGGGCGTACGCACCCAGCTGAATAGTTCTTTGGGGATCTGATGATGCTCTGCCTTAGTTGCGGTTCGTATGCGTGACTTGCGATTGGGAGCAGTGTCGTCTGGAAGTTTGCGTAGAGCGCATAGGAAAAGCCCCTCACCACGCGTACGATGGGGCATCATACGATAGCAAGGATAGGCAACGAGCGATGAGCGAATGATACTGCCGTCGAGTGGCTCTAGTGGGAGTGGCTCTGCTCCTAACTCTTCGATTATGAAGGTCACTACATCTTCGTTCTCCTGGCGATTGAAGGTGCAGGTACTGTAGACCATCATTCCTCCAGGAGCAAGGGCGCTCCAGATATCGGTGAGGATCTCTCGCTGGCGTGTGGCACAGAGTGCCGGTGCATCAGGTGTCCATTCATCGCGTGCCTTCAAGTCCTTGCGAAACATCCCTTCACCAGAGCAAGGTGCGTCGACTAGGATAAAGTCAAATGCATGACGTAGTCGCCCGAGCCTATTTGGAGGGGTGGAGGTGACGACGCTGGTAGGCGCACCCCACTTTTGCATATTCTCCGTGAGGATATGTGCTCGGCTAGTAACGATCTCGTTGCTGACCAAGACGCTTCCCTCGGGTAATAGATCTGATAGTAGGGTCGACTTGCCTCCTGGAGCAGCACACAGGTCGAGTGCCACTATGGGGTGATCGCCTAGTAATGGTTGTATGGCGTAGAGAAGCATTGAGGAAGCCTCTTGAACGTAATAGGTTCCCGAGTGCCATGCAGGATCAGCAGTGAAGGGAGGTCTGCTTGATAAATACCGTCCCCAAGGACACCACGGAACGACTTTGAGACCTTCAGGCTCAATAATAGTTGAGTGAGTGCCAGGACGACGCTGAGAGAGGCGGACACTAGTTGGAGCATCCTCATTTAGCGCTGTGCATAATGCATTGCATTCATCGACTCCTAGAAGATCCGTCATCATCGCGACGAAGCGGGTAGGTAGGGCAATCATCGCTTCGAATTAGGCTTCTGTATGAGCGTTGGTACTGGAGGACTGAGAGGAACGTTTATTCGTCCTGCGACGCTTTTTCTCTTCCAATAGTCTAATGTAGGCTTCGTCTCTAAGTACGTAGCGCATATATATTGAGTAGAGAGCCATCGTTAACGGAAGCGCAACGAGCATCCCAAAGAATCCTAATAAGTAGCCCCAGATCGCCAGCGATAGTAGGATGAGTGAAGGGCGCATCCCCATACTAGATCCCATAATGCGAGGGACGAGGATGGTTTCCTGTATGATCTGTACGATGACGAGCACTCCGAAGGCTAGCCCTAGACATACGAAAGCATTCTGCCCCGTCTGAGCTGCCATTAATAAGGCAACGAGTGTGAGGGGGAGGATGCCTAGAGCTTGCATGTAGGGAATGAAGTTTAGAAGACCCATTAAGATGCCTAGAGCTGTGGCCATCGGAAGGCCGATAATATTGAACCCTATAGAGAATAAGATACCTACGCTTAGCGCAATGAGTGCCTGCCCGCGGAAGTAGCTATTCATGTAATAGTCCAGATCGTGCATAATAGCCCGCAGTGTAGGGTGTGCGGGAGCAGGGAAGAGATCTACAAGCCCATTGCCTAGTCCCTCGAAGTCTATCATAATGAAGATGAAGTACACTAGACCCATCGCAAAGACTAAGCTCCACGAGAATACTGATAGCGTACCACTGATAATACCTCCAGCCTGTTCCCAAAGGGTTTTCCCTGCCTCTGCGAGTTTGTCGGGAGCAAGCGTCTCCATAACGGTCGTGAGGTCTACAGCCTTACGGATAGATTCCAATATATGCTCGGGAATGATGAGCTCAAGCATATTGTTACCATTGCTGTACTGAGCAAGCGCGAGCATCGTCTTGTCAATCTCTGCCTCTATAGCGGGGATGAGGTAGAGGACACCGAGTGTGAAGGCTGTCACTAGCAAGAAGAAGACGATAAACACCGCTACTCCACGCTTGCGGAATAGTGGTACATGCTGTATGAGCTTGACTAAAGGCATAACCACGTATGCAAATAGCCCCGCAAGAAGGAAGGGTAACAAAACCTCCCAAATCGTGGACACTGCGATGAAGATCACAAGGAGAATCAACAAGTACAGGGCGATACGTACCGTACGATCGAAGGTGAAGGGCTGGCTGAAGAATCTGTGCATCTCGACAATTGCTAGGGCTTACGTGGATACTTCCAAGGGATGAAGAATGCTAGAGTGGAATCTTGGCTACACGCTCCGTATGGCGTCCACCTTCAAAGCTATTGCTAAGGAAGGCATTTAGGATGTCTTGGCATTCATCATCACTAACGAAGCGTCCAGGTATAGAGAGCACGTTAGCATCGTTATGCTGGCGTGCGAGTGCAGCGATCTCTGCATTCCAGCATAGTGCAGCGCGCACGTGAGTATGCTTGTTGAGGGTCATACTGATGCCATTGCCAGAGCCACATACAGCGACACCGCATAAAACCTCTCCATTATCTATCGCGCTACCGAGTGCGTGCGCAAAGTCTGGGTAATCAGCGCGCTCAGCGCTGTACGTGCCGAAGTCCTTGACCTCATAGCCTAGAGATAGGAGGGTAGACTTGATATATTCTTTCATATCATAGCCTGCGTGATCGCTGCATAGACCGATGGTTTTCTGTAGATCCATTGCTTATAGAGAGTTGATGTAATAAATAATATAGCGTGCTACCTCAGATATTGTCTAGAGGTAGCACGCGCATAGAGGATTACTTACCTAGGATGGCCTTGACCTGCCTGTAGACATTCTGTGCCGTGAAGCCAAGCTTCTCATCTAGCACCGTATAGGGTGCAGAGAAACCGAATGAGCGCAGCCCCCAGATATGACGCTCATTGCCTACGAGACCTAATAGATTGACTGGCAGACCGGCGGTGAGACCGAAGCGTGCAACGCCTTCAGGTAATACGCTTGCCTGATATTCCTCACTCTGCTGGCGTAGTAGTCCCTCACTAGGTACAGAGACGATGGAGAGGCGTATGCCCTCATGGCGCAGAAGCTCGGCACCCTCTACGAGTGTAGCTACTTCGCTACCTGTAGCGATTAGCGTGATCTCTGGATCAGAGTCTGCAGTGACCACATATCCTCCCTTGCGGGCGCGAAGAGCTTCGCTGTAACTAGAGCTGGGCAGATCCTTGATGTTCTGACGTGAGAGAATGAGAGCGGTAGGCGTGTGGGTATTTTCCATAGCCATCTGCCATGCTACAGTCGTCTCGTGTACGTCGGCGGGGCGTAGGACGAGTACGCTGTCACGTCCACTGTGATTTTGAAGCTTCTCCATCAGGCGAATCTGTGCTTCGTGCTCTACAGGCTCGTGCGTAGGCCCGTCTTCGCCTACACGGAAGGCGTCGTGCGTCCAGATAAACTTAACGGGTAGCTCCATAAGAGCTGCCATACGTACGGCTGGTTTCATATAGTCGCTGAAGACGAAGAACGTACCGCAAGCTACGGTTACACCACCATGCAGTGCCATGCCGATGCAGAGACACGCCATCGTCAGCTCAGCTACGCCAGGCTGTAGGAAAGCACCACCGAAGTTGTCGCGTGTGATGGTTGTCGTGCGCTTGAGGAATCCGTCAGTCTTGTCACTATTAGATAGGTCAGCCGAACTAACAATCATATTCTCTACTTGGCTAGCGAGTGTGCCGAGTACAGTCGCTGAGGCAGCACGCGTAGCTTGATTGGGCTTCTGCTCAATGCTTGACCAGTCTATATTAGGTACACGGCCCGCAAACCAATCATCATACTTCTTTGCTAGTTCAGGGTGTGCGCTACGCCAAAGGTTTTCCTCCTCTAGGCGTGCTGTAGCTAACTCATCAAGGTGAGCCAGGCGTGCATCATACAGAGCCTGTACATCAGGGAAGATACGGAAGGGATCAGTGGGGTTGGCTCCCATAGCCTTGAGAGTAGCCTCAAGGGATGCACCAGCAGCAGAGAGTGGCTGTCCGTGTGTGCTCACCGCCCCCTCTAGAGAAGAGCCGTCCGCAGCGACCACACCCTTCGCCATTGTCGTGTGACCAATGATCAGTGTGGGTTTGCCGACCATCGCCTTAGCTTCACTGAGTGCCTTGCGGATCGCGTTGATGTCGTGGCCATCGATCTCTATGACGTGCCAGCCCCATGCTTGATACTTTAGAGCAACATCCTCGCTCGTCACCTCGCTAACTTTCGTTGATAGCTGGACATCGTTAGCGTCGTAGAACATTATGAGGTTGTCTAGCCCTAGGTGCCCCGCGATGCGTCCCGCACCCTGGGAAATCTCCTCCTGAATACCTCCGTCAGAGATATAGGCATAGATGGTCTGACTCATAAGCCAACCGAAGCGGGTGGCTAGGTGCTTAGCCGCGATAGCTGCGCCTACGGCATACACGTGACCTTGCCCGAGGGGACCAGAGGTATTCTCTATGCCACGTGCTACATCGACCTCGGGGTGTCCTGGAGTATGGCTGCCCCACTGGCGGAAGCTCTGGAGATCCTCCATAGAGAACTTGCCAATCATTGCTAGCTGTGCGTACAGCATAGGGGACATATGACCTGGATCTAGGAAGAAGCGGTCACGTCCTGGCCAGGCGGGACGCTTGGGATCGAAGATGAGGTACTCTGAGTAGAGAACGTTGATGAAGTCTGCGCCACCCATCGCGCCACCTGGGTGTCCGCTCTTGGCCTTCTCGACCATTGATGCGGCGAGCACACGGATATTGTCTGCAGCGCGCATCATCAGTTCATTACCATTCATAATGTACAATGACTTTGTATTGAGTTAAACTAGTTTTCTATGGAGCCAAGTCATTCACTACTCGAGCCACATGCTCGTGCAAGACTTAGCTCTGCAAAGTTACATAATATAAATATGCCATCCGATACCCGTAGCTAGAGCAGAGACATATAAAATACTCAAGGCTACTGCCCGCCGAAGCGATGCAGTAGCCTTGAGTCCTATTCATGATTAGAAATTACCATACGGTGATACGTTCGCTAGGAGCGAGGTACATAGCATCTCCAGGCTGGGTGCCGAAGGCTTCGTGGAAGGCATCAATATTCTTGAGCGCCTGATTGACGCGAAGTTCCCCGAGGCTGTGTGGATCGATCTTCGTGAGACGAAGGATCTCCTGGTCATTGATGTTCTGTCCCCAGAGGCGTGCGTATGCGATGAAGAAACGCTGTACAGGAGTGAAGCCCTCTGTAGGTGCGACCTTATCACCACCAGCTAGGCGGAGCGCTTCTAGAGCTACGGTGATACCGCCCTGGTCAGCGATGTTTTCGCCAAGCGTAAGCTCGCCATTGGCGAAGGTTTCGGGCTCCGCAAGAACCTTATTCATCGCGAACTGTGCCACGAGACGTCCAGTAGATGTAGAGAACTTCTCCGCATCCTCAGGTGTCCACCAGTTCACCATATTGCCATGAACGTCGAAGTTCGAACCCTGATCGTCGAAACCGTGGGTCATCTCGTGACCGATCACTACTCCGATAGCTCCGTAATTGACAGCATCGTCAGCATCCACGTTGAAGAACGGAGGCTGAAGGATCCCAGCAGGGAAGCAAATTTCATTGGTCGTAGGCATATAATATGCATTGACCTCGTGTGCGTTCATCAGCCACTTGTCACGGTCTACTGGCTTGCCGAGATCCTTGAGGTTGTCTTGCTGAGCGAAGCGCTGAGCAGCAAGGAGATTCTCGAAGTAAGTCTTGTCTCCATCGATGGTTAGCTTGCTGTAATCCATCCACTTGTCAGGATAACCGATCTTGACGGTGAAGCCAGAGAGCTTCTCCTGTGCCTTCGCCTTGGTAGCGTCGCTCATCCAGTCTAGGCTGGCGACACGTGCAGAGAGAGCCTTCTGAAGGTTGCCTACGAGGGCAAGCATCCGTTCCTTAGCCTTGGGGCTGAAGTGCTTCTTGACATAGACTTGGCTAAGTGCTTCGCCGAGTACACCCTCTACGACACCTACAGCGCGCTCCCAGCGTGGCTTCTGCTCCTTCTGACCACTCATGATACGACCGTAGAACTCGAAGTTGGCACTTGAGAACTCATCGCTTAGTGCCGAAGCAGAGCCACGTAGTACGTCAGCGGTGAGCATATCCTTCAGTTCGGCGAGATCTGCAGTGGCGAACCATTTATCATACGCCTTGAAGAAGTCGAGCTGTGAGAAGTTCGCGGTCTCGATCGCTAGACCACGCTGAGTGAAGTAGCCCTGCCAGTCGAAGCCCTTGTTCGCCTTGGCGAACTCTGCGATCTTGACGATATTGTAATTGCGGATATTGTCGCGTAGCTCCGTCTGAGAGTACGAGATCTTAGCTAGTTCAGTCTCTAGCTTGAGCGTATTAGCAGCGATGCGCTGGGCAACCTCTGGAGTATATCCTGCGAGTGTCGCGATCTTCTCTAGGTAGGTGATATAGCCTGCGCGGATAGTCTTCATGGCATCACTCTCCTCTAGGTAATAGTCTCGTGTGCCGAGACCTAGGCTTACCTGCGTGAGGTGAAAGATATTCATGTTGCTATCCTTAAGATCAGTGAAAACATAAGAGCCGAAGAGTGTCCCCGAGCCGTATTCCTGATCCTCCTTGGCGGCATAGGCAACGATCGCAGCCTTGTCAGCCAGTGCTTCGACTTCCTTTAGGTAAGGAAGAATAGGGGTAGCGCCTAGTTGGTTGCGGGTCGTGCTGTCCATCGCTTGGCTATAGAGCGTTGCCACGCGGTATTCGTTGGTGGACTTGTCCGTAGGCTTGGTAGCACGGAGTTCCTCGACGATGACGTGGATCTGAGCCTTGGACGAATCACGTAGGATGTCGAATGAACCATATCGGCTATAGGCAGCAGGGAGCGGGTTAGCTGCCATCCAGCCACCATTGGCATAGCGATAGAAGTCCTGACGAGGATTGACAGTCGTGTCGAGTGCTGTCAGGTCGATTGCTGGGCTAGAGGTGGACTGCTGGGCAGCACCTCCGCTACAGCTGATGCATAGCCCAGTAAGGCATAGCACTCCGAGGGATTGTGTTAGGAAATTCATTGTTTACTGAATTATTAGTGTGATTAGAACAGCTTGCTTGGATATTCGCCACTATCAGCTAGTGCCTGAAGCTTGGCGACTACGTCGGGGCGGTCTGCTGCGTAGGTTACACCGAACCAGCGTGAGGTCGTATCAAGTACCTGACACGTTGCTTCACCCGACTCGATAAGCTGATTGACTACGAGGGGAATGAAGAACTCTGCCTTGAGGTTGCCCTCGGTGGCGCGGAGGAAGTCTACGAAGTTGCGCTCTGAGAAGGTAAAGTAATCTGGCGTGAAGCCCCACATATTCATCGATACAGGGGTCGTCTCCTCAAGCGTCTGTACAGTGCCGTGCTCATCTGTGAAGCAGATAGCGCCCTTAGCATCACGCTCGATGGCAGTGCGCTCTACTACCCCGGTGAGCATACCCTGCTCATTGACCTGACATACACCGCGTGCTACGCTACCGCTTTCGCTAAGTGTATTACCTACGCGATAGCCCACCATGCAGTACTGACCTGTCTGCCCCTCTAGCTGACGTAGCTTGTCTGCTAGTACGGCGAAGCTATCTCGACCATAGAAGTCGTCGGCGTTGATTACTGCGAAAGGCTCACGCACTACCTCGCTTGCCATCATCGTGGCGTGGTTCGTGCCCCAAGGCTTTTCTCTTCCTTCGGGGACAGTGAAGCCCTTAGGGAGCTTGTCCATCTCCTGGAAGACATACTCTACGGGGATACGTCCTTCGTACTTGCTGAGGATCTTCGTGCGGAAGTCCTCTTCGAAGACCTTACGGATAATAAATACTACCTTGCCAAATCCTGCACGAATAGCGTCATAGATCGAATAGTCCATGATCGTCTCTCCTGAAGGACCGACACCGTCTAGTTGCTTGAGTCCACCATAGCGGCTACCCATACCGGCCGCTAGTACCACGAGGGTTGGTTTAGTCATAATGCTTTGTATTATTGATTAGTATTGTTTGCTTGATGTCTGAGGGACTAGGCATCCTCTCTAGCCTAGGGCAAAGGTAAGCAATCTCATCATACCTATGTATCCGTAGGTACTAGAGCCTTGCGTATTCGGGAGCGTCGGTGACCTCCTCGATAAGTTCGATGAAGGGGGGAAGGCGTAGCTCAGCTCCTGGAGTTGCCTTGATCTCAAGTAGGTGTTCGTCCCGCTTGGGTTCGATGAAGCTGTCAAGCTCGAAGTACTGACCTGCCCAGATGAAGCTCTGACGGTTGAACTTATGCGTCACGACCTCGTCCGTCTGCGGATTGATATGGTTGAGGTAGGTAAGATATTCGTCGGGGCTAATCTGGCGCTCGGTGATGATATTCTGCGTCTGCGATCCAGAGCTCTGCTTCTGACTGAGGAAGTAGACGTAGTTGCCTCGCTGACCACGCTTGCGTACGCGGAGGCTCGTCCCCTGCTCATTGGTGATATACGTCTGATGTATCTCCGCCTCTACGCCATAAGGTATCTTGCCGATGAGTCGTACGAGGAGCTTACGTCTGATCTCTGTGAGGCTGGGATCGCTGGAGATCCCGACGAAGTTCTGAATGGAGCGTAGCACATTCTTGATCTTGAGGTCAAAGTCTTGGTCGTTGCCTACGATATGTAGCTGGGGGTGCCCTGTCCAAGCTTTGAGAATGCGTCCATCTAGTGCACGAGCATCTTCGATATTCTCATAACGAGCACTATTAGTCTCGAAGCCATAGAACTCCTCCGCTCCCACGGCTGCCGATACCATATGGATCACGGCGTCATAGCGTGCATCTCGTAGCTTGACCTCGGAGAGACCCAGTTCGTCGAGCAGTGCCTGCCAGATCGTTGGCTCCATATAGGCAGATATGTCCATTGTCCCGCGGTCTGCGATGATAATGACTGGCTTGGGGGCTGTACGTGCTAGCTCTAGGAAGGTGTCTTCCATCTGTATCTGATACTTAAGCACCGCCTTCTCTATGTTGTAGAAGTATTGTTTGTCGGGCGTAAGGAAGTTGATCGATACATTGCTAAAGATCGTAGGGGTCTCGGGCAAGGCGTAGACGAGGTACCCCAGGTCGCTAAAGCGTTCGATGATACGTGCTAGAGCCGTCGTCTTACCCGCACATGGACCTCCAGTGAGGGCTATGCGAAAGATGTTCTTGTTCATATAATAATGGATGTTCCAATCTCTGATATAGAGAGACCCTATCCCATCCCGAGGCCTAATCCCCTCGGGCGGTACACCCCGTCATCTTGGGGTATCTCTCGTAGACAAAAGTACATCATTCCGCGCAATCTGCCTTTTCTTTCCCTGTAGGCATTATAATATGCCTGATATCCCTCTACACAGCGTGTATTCCTCAAGGAAGATCGGGGGGTATCGTGCTACTCTCTCGACCCTCTACCTCAAGAATTCCTATCCTCCTCCTAGGATCTCCTAGATTATTATCCTAAACGTGGGATCTTTTTTGCCAAACGCCCGACCTTTTTCTCCGATACACCGTATATCTTCTACAAATATAGTACTATGCGCATATAAGTATAGTACTATATTTATATAAGTAAAGTACTATATTCTTATGCACATAGTACTATACTTATAAAATTGCTCAGGGATTCTGGAGAAAAAGGTCGGGTGTTTGGCAAGAAAGTCCCACGTTTTGGCGAATTTTCGGGGGACTCTGTACAGGAAACCCTGCTAGTGCTCAGTAGAGAAGTGGAGTTCTCTGCAGAATGACCAGGGGATAGTCTCCGATCAGGAGCGAGATGGCGGGTAATTCCGACAATTTGAGTACATTTGTGCAATAGAATCACAGGATCATTTAGAGCATATTCAAGAATATATGAAGGAAATTGTTAGTCAGTTCGTCGCATCTGACCAGATCGGAGAACTTGTGCCTTTCGGCAATGGGCATATCAACGATACCTATGCCGTCTCTGATACAGAGGGTGTACGTCGTTGGATTCTCCAGCGTATCAATCACCACGTATTCCCCCGCGTCGAGATATTGCAGAGCAATGTGGCAGTCGTGTCACGTACCCTCCGCGAGAAGCTGGAGGCAGCAGGCGACAAAGATGCTGCCCGTCGTTACCTAGACTTCCTACCGCTTCGTGAAGACCCCAAGTGCAATTACTACTTTGACGGAGAAAATTACTGGCGTGTCTGCACATTCATCCCTGATAGCATGAGCCTCTCGGAGCTGACGTGCGAGTCTGCACGCTATGCAGGTGAGGCTTTCGGTCAGTTTGAGGAGATGTTGTCAGACATTCCCGAGGGTATCCTAGGGGATACGATTATTGACTTCCACAGCATGCCTTTCCGTCTGCGCCAGCTACGTGAGGCTCTAGCAGCCGATCCCGTGGGTCGTGCAAGCAAGGTCAGCGATCTCATCGAGGAGATCGAGCGCCGTGCTGATAAGATGCTCATTCAGGAGCAACTCTATGCCGAAGGTAAGCTCCCCAAGCGCACCATCCACTGCGACACGAAGGTGGATAATGTCCTCTTCGATAAGAGTGGCAAGGTGCTCTGTGTCGTGGATTGGGATACGGTGATGCCTGGATTCATCCTAAGTGACGTCGGGGACTTTATTCGTACGGGAGTCAATCTTGCCCCAGAGGATGAAGCCGACCTAAGCAAGATCGGTGTCAATATGGAGATCTATCGTGCCTTCGTCGAGGGGTATCTCTCTACTGCAGGCAAGTTCCTCAATGAGACCGAGCGTAGTCTTATCGCCTATGGTGGTCGTCTAATGACCTATATGCAGACGGTGCGCTTCCTGGCGGACTATATTAATGGGGATACGTACTTCAAGGTACATCATCCAGAGCATAATCTACAGCGTACGCGCGCGCAGTTCCGTTATCTCCAGTGTCTAGAGGAGAAGGCGGAGGAGATGGAGGCATTGCTTCGCTAGGCGCGGTAGCCTAGATCGTCCTGTACTGGGCGATATTTATAGAGTTATCTCCCTACAGACCAGTCTAGTCTGTAGGGAGATATCTTTTGTGCGCTTCTCTCTAGTTCCCACACGTGCGTGCACTGTTAGAGACAATGGGGCGCAATATATCTATAGGTATATAGACAGACTCGCCCCCGACAGCTTAATGCTGCCGGGGGCGAATCTTATAAGGTTGGGAGTGGGTTCTCTAGACGTTGCGTCCGTGACACTGCTTGAACTTGCGTCCGCTACCGCAAGGACATAGGTCATTGCGTCCTACGCGATGCTCTGCACGGGCAGGCTGGCGCTGCTGTGCCTCTTGTTCCGAACGGCTCTCATGATACTGAGGGCGTGGAGGAGCGGGCGGAGGCGTTTGTTGTACACGTGGTGGAGCCTGTGCCTCTTGCTCACTGGGCTCTGGGGCGAAGAGACGAATGCGTGAGAGTACGGAGACAGTCTTGCGGTTCATCTCCTCGAGCATGGCGCGGAAGAGTTCGTAGCTCTCGAGCTTGTAGATGAGTAGGGGATCCTTATTCTCGTAGCTCGCATTCTGCACAGAGTGGCGTAGCTCGTCCATCTCGCGTAGGTGTTCCTTCCACGCCTCATCGATCTGATGGAGTACGAGAACCTTCATGAAGTCCTTCATGATGCTCTTACCCTGCGTCTCGGCAGCCTGGCGTAGATTGCACAGAGCCTGATAATGCAGGCGACCATCCGTCAGCGGAATGATGATATTGTCGAACTTATCTCCGTTCTCTGCATATACCTGCTGAAGGACTGGATTTGCCTTCTCTGCTACCGTAGCCGTGCGATGCTCGAAGGCTACGATCACCGCGTCATACAGCTCATCAGCTAGACGCTCTGGGCGGCTAGAACTGAAGGTCTTCTCGTCAAATGGAGACTCGATGGCCATCGTACGCATCAGATCAACGCAGAATCCTGCATAGTCACCCGCAGCGTGGTGCTGATTGATCAGAGCTTGCCCAGCGTCATAGAAGGTATTCATCACGTCCATTTCGACGCGCTCACCCATTAGGGCATGGCGACGTCGTCCATAGATAACCTCACGCTGTGAGTTCATCACGTCATCGTACTCGAGTAGACGCTTGCGTGTGCCGAAGTTGTTTTCTTCAACCTTCTTCTGCGCGCGCTCTACAGCACTGGTTAACATACCAGCCTCGAGCATTTCACCTTCCTCAAGTCCGAGTTTGTCCATCATACCTGCTAGACGATCCGAACCGAAGAGGCGCATGAGGTGGTCTTCGAGCGATACATAGAAGACACTGCTACCTGGGTCTCCCTGTCGTCCAGCACGTCCGCGGAGCTGACGGTCCACACGGCGGGACTCATGACGCTCTGTGCCGATGATGGCTAGACCTCCCGCAGCCTTTACCTCAGCTGTGAGCTTGATGTCTGTACCACGACCTGCCATATTGGTAGCGATAGTTACTGTGCCAGGGCGACCTGCCTCTGCCACGATCTCAGCTTCGCGCTGGTGGAGCTTAGCATTGAGCACATTGTGCTGGATGCCACGCATCTGTAGCATACGGCTGAGGAGCTCAGAGATCTCTACCGAGGTCGTACCTACGAGGACAGGGCGTCCTTCCTCTACGAGACGAGACACTTCCTCGATGACCGCATTGTACTTCTCACGGACGGTCTTGTAGATGCGGTCGTTGAGGTCATGGCGTGCGATGGGGCGGTTGGTGGGGATAACGACCACGTCAAGCTTATAGATATCCCATAGCTCACCGGCTTCAGTCTCCGCTGTACCAGTCATACCCGAGAGCTTGTGGTACATACGGAAGTAGTTTTGCAGGGTAATTGTGGCAAAGGTCTGCGTAGCATCCTCTACCTTGACACGCTCCTTAGCTTCGATAGCTTGGTGTAGCCCGTCAGAGTAGCGACGTCCATCCATGATGCGCCCCGTCTGTTCGTCTACGATCATAACCTTGCCATCCTGTACGATGTATTGGTCATTGATTTCGAATAGGGCGTACGCCTTGAGGAGCTGCTGAACGGTATGAACGCGTTCGCTCTTTACCGCATAATCTGCTAGGAGTGTTTCTTTACGCTCGGCAAGAGCTTCGGTAGCGAGACCTTCGCCCTCAAGCTCGGCGAGCTGTGAGGCAATGTCTGGCAGGATGAAGAACTGGCTGTCATCCGTGCCTCGAGTTAGAAGGTCGATACCCTTATCTGTGAGGTCTACGCTGTTGTGCTTCTCGTCGATAACGAAGTAGAGCTCGTCCGTGACGATATGCATCTGACGCATATTGTCTTGGATGTACTGCTCTTCGGTACGGAGCATACCAGTTTTGATCCCAGGTTCGCTGAGGTACTTGATGAGTGGCTTGCTCTTGGGCATTCCCTTGAATGAGCGATATAGGAGAAGGAAACCTTCTTCTTGCTCCTTCTTATCCTCGCTATCGATCTTTTTCTTCGCATCGAGGAGGAGCTGCTGGGTAAGCTTCTTCTGTGCATTTACGACATGCTCGACATTGGGCAGGAACTCTTCGAAGAGTTGCTGATCGCCACGAGCGACAGGACCTGAGATAATCAGAGGAGTACGGGCATCATCAATAAGTACGGAGTCCACCTCATCGACGATGGCATAGTTGTGCCTGCGCTGAACGAGGTCTTCTGGACGTGTTGCCATATTGTCGCGCAGGTAGTCAAAGCCGAATTCATTGTTCGTGCCGAAGGTAATATCAGCATTATAGGCGGCACGGCGCTGGGGAGTATTCGGGCGATGCTTGTCGATGCAGTCTACTGTCAGACCATGGAACATGTACAGAGGTCCCATCCATTCGCTGTCTCGCTTAGAGAGGTAGTCATTGACCGTGACCACATGGACGCCGTTGCCAGTAAGGGCATTGAGGAAAACAGGCAGGGTAGCCACCAGGGTCTTACCTTCACCTGTAGCCATCTCGGCGATCTTACCCTTATGGAGTACCGTGCCGCCAAATAGCTGAACGTCATAGTGAACCATGTCCCAGGTCATCTGATTGCCACCCGCTAGCCATTTATTGCTATAGATAGCCGTGTCGCCATCGATCGTAACGAAGTCCTTCGTTACTGCGAGATTTCGGTCAAGGTCGGTAGCACGTACGCGTATGGTTTCATTCTCGGTGAAGCGACGAGCCGTATCCTTAACGATCGCGAATGCCTGTGGGAGAATCTCGTCGAGTACTTCTTCCATCTTGTCTAGGATGGCTTTTTCACGCTTGTCCACTTCTCGCCAGATCTCTTCGCGTGCATCGAGATCCTTACCCTCGATCGAAGCCTTGAGCTCGTCAATCTCAGCGCGATCATTGGCTACATAGTCCTGTATTTGCTGGCGAAGACTAGCGGTACGTTCACGAATCTCATCGTCGCTAAGTGACTGTATCTCGGTGTAGACCGACTTTACTTTCTCGACCCACGGAGTAATCTCCTTAAGGTCTCGTTGTGATTTGTTGCCGAAAATCTTCGACAGGAAATCTAGAAATCCCATATTGTAGTATTGTTCTTTTGCTTGTTTGGAAGGGTAGGGAGCATGGAGATGAACCCTACGTTTGTTGATCGGGTGTGCGTAGCCCGAAGGCAAGCACAGCGTATATTAGTGTGCTCCGTTTGGGGGACGAATGCGCAGGATGTCGCAGATGACGCGGACGATGTCCGTTGCCTCATAGACCGAAGAAATGTCATGACCATCAGCTAATACACCAGCTCCCATTAAGATGAAGGGAGAGGGGATCGCAGTAGATACGGCACGAAGTTGTGGATTCTGATCTTGCTCCTCGACTGTCCAACCAGGGAGTAGAGAGTAATATATGTCTGCCTCGTAGCGACTGTGCACGGAGCGGTCTACGCGACGAAGCTCCTCATTGCCCAGGCTAGAGCGAACGCTGGTGATAGACTGCGCATCGGCAATACCATCGGCGAGACGGACGAACTCTGCCAGCTCCTGCTGCATGCGCTCCAGGGAGAGCTTGCGATTGTCAATGAGCTTGCGGTTGAGATAGATGCGACCGTTCTTGTTGGATAGGATCCAGTCTCCAGCACCATAAGACGCGGTGAGGAACATTCCTGATAGGGCAGACAGACGCTCGGTCGATACTTTGCGAGCGACAGTGCTGGTTCCTCGTGCTGTAGAGGTGTAGGTCTTGTAGGAAGTATAGCCTGTACCAGAGAGGCTGATGAGGCAGTTGTCGAGACCAAAACGTTTGTCTAGAGCAGTCAGTAGGCGTGCTAGCTGCTGGTCTAAGCGAACATAAGTATCTACATCCTCCGCATCGAGCTCAGAGGCAGTGTGTGGTGCTGCGGTATATGAAAGCGAGAGCAGACCAGGGGCACGTCTCTGCTCGTACCCTGCCGTCTCTAGCAAGCGAAGGGCTAGGTTCGTGACTTCCTCATTGGCCAGCGCACTTTGTTTGAACTTGGTGGCATCGCTGCCTTGATAGCGGTAGCTGAAGCTACGAGCACGTGAGGAAAATGAGATACTGGGGTCACTGTATGATCGCAGAGGCTTCCAGGTGAAGTCACCAGCGATGAGCCGCTTGTTGGGTCCCTCGGCAGAGCGATTGTATTGCTCCAGAAGGGGGAGCATCTGCGGATAGTAGTTCGATGTCGCCCAGCTACCGATACGAGAGTCTAACCAGTAGGCTCCGTCGGCAGAAGCTCCAGCAGATACCATCGCCTCTTCAGAGTTCGGAGCAATGGAGTAGACTAGGGCTGTGCCTGCAGACGCTTCCTTAAACCTGTCTCCAAGTGTGCCGACGAGCAGAGCGCGAGGCGAGAGGGCATCGCGGGTATAGTTACCCTGGTTGGCATCGTCCCAGAAGATAGGACGTGTGCGTCCTGTTCCCCGTTCGTATATCGTGGGAGCCTCTACTCCATGGCTACTTGGATATGCACCCGTGAAGAGCGTCGCGGTGGCTGAAGCCGCATTGATCTGATAGAGAGGGAAGCGAACGTTTGGGATATATTGACCACGACTGAGCATCAGGCGAAAGCCTTCATTACCCATTAGGGGAGTAAGCTCTTGCAGGTAGTCGCTACGCAGTTGATCGACCGTAATGCATACAACAAGGCGCGGAAGCTGCTTAGCCTCTGCCGGCATCTGTAGCGCGACTAGCGCCACAAGCGATGATATGAGTAGTCGAAGTTTACGTTGCTCCATCCTATTGTGGGCGAAGTGCGGGCTTATGCCCTATTATGTAGCTTCTCCGTCTGCTTCCTGTAGCTAATGATGTAGGCTAGAGAGAGCGTGCCGAGGGCGGCACTGAGGAACAGAAGCGCTATATGGAAGCTCTGCGGTAGAAAGTATGCCGAGAGCAAAAATGCACTTTGCGCTACAAAGTTAGCAAAATGGTAGAGATATGCCACACGCTTGCCCTGTGGGAACGCCATGGCAGGGATGACAAGGAGGAGATGTAGGGGATGAAGCACCCATAGATTATAGTTTGGCGTGCGATGAGGATGCTCCGAGAGGCATGCGATATAGAAGATCACTCCGCCAGCTAGTCCAGCCAAGGCAAAGACCATATATATGTGCCACTTGCAGATCTTTCCTTGCTGGATGGAGTGTGCGAGGCTCGCAATGGCAAGGAGGAGCATCAGTGCCGCAATAGTGATGGGATGGAGAATGAATGTCCAAGGCGAAGACTGTTCTTCGGGTGCAACCCATCTCTCGTAGTGCCGTACTTCGGCGACGATCTGTTTGCCGTCGAGACGTTGAATCGTTCCAGAGGATAGCCGTTCGGCGAGCAGGTGGGGTAGGAAGACTTCATCCTTGGGCTCCATTTGGCTGTCGGTTTTCGCACCGAGAGCTAGGTCAGTGCCTAAGACAAGCCAAGGCATACGCGACTCTAGCTCGTTGATTTCGCCACGCCACGAGCGTACTTGGGTTGGATCTTTCGTGAAGACACCTGGATCACCGATAGCTTCCAGATAGACGACGAGGGGACGAGTGGAGCAATTATCATAGAAGAAATTGTATCGATAGGTTCGATTCTCGGGGAGAATATTCCACAGGAGAAAGTGCCAAGCTCGCTCCAACTCTTCGGGCATCATATGCATCACGATCTCGGTAACATTACTTCCACGCCCGAGATATTCGCTCATATAGCTATCCGTCTGCTGAGGCAGTACGATATAATCGGTCTCTCCACGGACGAAGCGTGACAGGAAGTCGTCCGAGAAGTCAAAGATCCCGTAATTGAACGTGACGTCCAGCCCCTGAGCCTCGTCATGAATGCGAATGCCAGCGTGCCCATACAGCGTATAAACATCGTCAGCACTGGGCTCTGCGACGAGGATACTGTAGGTCGCCGAGGGAGAGAGCGTGTCGGGTAGGGTGTATTGTGCATTGGCATTGACTGCCCCGAGCAATAGCCCGAGCATGCCGAGCAATGCCCGCATTTTGGTGAGGAAAGTATTCATCGTCTCCTAATCAATTCTATCGAACCCTATACCCTCTTGGGGCTTGCCTCAAAGGGTATAGGGTGGTACTAGGTCAAAATCATTTCTAGGTTGTGTTCACCTCCGAAGGGCTTTTACCTTAATAATGACGGATCCAGCGAAAGATCTCCTTGAAGGAAGGCTTCTTACCATACATCAGCACACCGATACGGTAAATCTTGCCAGCTAGGAAGGTCAGCGCGACGAACGTCGCATAGAGGATCACGAGGCTGAGGACGGGTTCCCATAGTGATACACCATACGGTAAGCGCGCCAGCATCACCATGGGCGAAGTGAAGGGAATGTACGAGCACCATACGGCAAGGCTTCCCTCGGGATCATTGACGCTAGAGAAGCCAATGTAGAAAGATAGCATCATGATCATCGTCACGGGTAGCATCATCTGAGGTGCATCTTCATCACTGCTGATCGTCGAGGCTAGAGCAGCATAGATAGAGGCGTACATCAAAAAACCTCCGATGAAGAAGAGGATGGCAAAGATCACAATCTCGAAGAAGTTGATACTTGCCAGTGGTACGAATACGTCCTGATACATCTCCAGGCTGTCTGCGCTGATCGTTCCCGCCTGACCTGCCTGAGCTATCGTCTCGGGATCAAGTGACCCGAAGAAGAATAATTGAGCCCCGAAGAGAATTCCTGTGCATAGCACGATCCAAATGAAGATCTGCGTCAGCCCCACGAGACCAATGCCAATGATCTTGCCTAGCATAAGGTCAAAAGGGCGCACAGAGCTTACCATCACCTCCATAATGCGGGATTTCTTTTCTTCCATTACACCCTGCATCACCATAGAACCGTAGATCGAGATAAACATATAGATCGCCATCGAGATCACCATACTCAGGATCATCGATAGATTGCTAGAGGTCATCGTGTCGGCCCCGTTCTCATCGATGCGGTAGGTAGGGACAGAGACGCGCACCTTGCTGTCGCGAATGATGTCCTTGATGCTGTCGATGCCATAGGTAGCGAGACGTTCGTCTGATAGCCGTTCGGATAGTCGGCTGTTGACGTATTCCTCTAGACCTGCGGGAAGGGTCTTGGCAGAGAAGAGGGTGAATGCTTTCGGATCCTCAAGCAGATTTTGACGGATCTCGATAAATGCAGTGTAGGGTGTCGAGTCGTCTTGCAACTGCTGGCGCATCTCGCTGGGCGAAGCTTCGATGGGGAAGAACATATAGTCGTCCGTATTCTCGAAGACATCCTTATATAATCCCGTTCGGTCTATGACGGCGACCATCTGCGTGTCCGAGCTAAACGTCATGAGCAAGGCAGGTATGGTCATAATGGCGAGCATAAAGATTGGCCCGAGGAGCGTCAGCAGGACGAATTGCCACTTGAATACTCGTGTGCGGTATTCGCGTTCGATAACGATAGGGAGTTTACTTGCCATAGTGGTGGACGGTCTTTAGGAATATGTCGTGCATAGAGGGGAGTTCCTTTTCGATGCTGAGGATCTCCATCGTCTGTGGGATGCGTGCCACGATGTCGCGGAGGTTTTCGCCTTTCTCCATGGGGAGGCGTAGGATGGTTTGCATTTCGGAGGGTTCGTAGCTCATGGGGTTGAGTGGTTGAATGGCTTTTTCGTCCACATTCCCTGCCAGGCGAATGAGAGCATTCGACTCGGCGTAGTCCATCCTAATCTGTGCTACTTGCCCGCTCAGCACGAGATGCGAACGGTCAATGAGAGCGATGTCATCGCAGACCTCCTCGACGCTTTGCATGTTGTGTGTGGAGAAGATGATGGTATGCCCGCGGTCTTTGAAGGTGAGGATCTCGTGCTTAAGCAATTCGGCATTGACTGGGTCGAAGCCACTGAATGGTTCGTCGAAGATCAGCAATTCGGGTTCGTGAAGCACGGTGCAGACGAACTGTACCTTTTGCTGCATGCCTTTGGACAATTCCTCCACTTTCTTATCCCACCAAGGCATGATCTCAAACTTTTCAAACCAAGTGGTCAATCTGCGGGTAGCTTCTGCCCGACTTAGCCCTTTGAGCCGTGCGAGGTAGACAGCCTGTTCGCCCACTTTCATCTTACGATATAGTCCACGCTCCTCGGGGAGGTAACCAATACGTTCGACGTGCTCGGGTCTCAAGGGGTGTCCATCGAAAATCACTTCGCCCGCATCGGGTGCCGTGATACAATTGATAATACGTATAAGGGAAGTCTTCCCCGCACCATTAGGCCCGAGCAGGCCGAAGACCCGACCGCGTTCCACGCTCAAACTCACATCATCCAGCGCCGTATGCGCCGCATAATGCTTACTGACGTGCCGAACATCCAGTATAGACATAATTACGTTCTCTATTCTAAATGAATTAAACAATACTTGAATAACAACCCCGCAAAGATACGAAAGCCCCTCCAACGCTCAAACCACTTTTGAATAGAATAAATCAGGTCTACATCGTAAATTGATGTAGACCTGATCAGTATTTAGCAAAGAGCTAAATGTAGGGGAAGAGCTAGAGGAGGTCGTTGATCGTCTTCTGGAATGTTTCCTTGGGATGTGCGCCGACGAGCTTGCCTGCCAGTTCTCCATTCTTGAAGAAGAGGATTGTTGGTATATTACGCACACCGAAGCGAGCTGGAAGCTGATCTTCTTCGTCGACGTTACACTTGCCGACATTTACGCGACCTGCATATTCCGTTGCGAGTTCTTCGATCGTAGGACCAATCATTTGACAGGGACCACACCAGGTTGCCCAGAAGTCTACTACTAGTGGCTTGCCTTCAGCGAGGAGGGCTTCGAAATTGTCTTTGGTGATTTGTAGTGCCATTTGCTTGTTACTTTATATGTTAGTTTGTTTTGTCTGTTACTCTGCTTTGAATTTGTAGCCTCGTTGTTCGCAAAACTCGAGGAGCTCGAGGGAAGGAGTTATAGTCCGTTCGCCTGTCAGCTCTATGTCTAAGTCTCCCGTTTCATCTACTATCTGAACTAATAACACCGCATCTCCACTATTGTTTTCGAGTAGGATGTTCAGATCATGGATCACATTAGTGTTGATCTCGGCAGCGGGGATGGTAATCTTAACCTGGCTAATGAGCGATTCGTGCACGTCGTTGAGGAGTTCTATTTGATCGATTTGTAGTTCTAGTTCTCCAGGGTTAAACATTTTCTCTATCACAGTAGCACGTACAAGAAGGAATAGCCCCTCTATGAGAAAATGTTGATTGTCGAGGAATGTCTTAGCGAATAAAGGGAACTCAAATGAACCACGAGTATCTTCTATCGTAAGACGTCCGTATGGATCCCCTTTTTTCGTAAGACCTCGGAACGCACGTGAGACAGCTCCGCCGAATATGAATTGTTGTCCCAGGGTGAGCTCACCTTCGTTGAGTTGCTCAGTCGTGCTGTTGCAGTAATGTTCGAGCACGACGCGGAAAGGTGATAAGGGATTGGAGGAGAGATACAGACCGACTAGCTCTCGTTCGCGGGAGAGGCGCTCGAGTAGACTTATTTCTTTGGTCAAGCTAGGGGGCTCGGGAATTGGGATTTCCATCCCTGCGACATCGGCGCCGAAGAGAGAATTACTGCTAGAATGCTTGTCTTCTTGCACGAGGAAGCCATAACGCACGAGCGCAGTCAGGAATATATCTTCGGGACGTCCATCGGGCATAGCCTCGATATACACCTCTCGTTCGATACCAAAGCTATCAAAGCATCCTGAGAAGACCAAGCTCTCTAACGTCTTGCGATTGCAAGTCGATAGATTAGTGCGTACCATGAAGTCGTAGATGTCGGAATAGGGACCGTTTTGTGTGCGCTCGGTGATGATATTCTCGATCGCGGCACTGGATACTCCCTTGATGGCATTTAGTCCAAAGCGGATGTTCCCATCGCTATTGACTGAGAACTTGTGCTGAGATTCGTTGATGTCAGGTACTAGTACGCGGATACCCATCGCACGAGCTTCGTCCATCAACTTGGTTATTTCGGTGATCTTATCGAGATTTCGGCTGAGTGCACCTGCGAGGTACTCGCTAGGGTAGTTCGCTTTTAGGTACGCAGTTTGGTAAGCTATCCAGCTGTAGCAGGTAGAGTGGCTCTTGTTAAATGCATAGCTGGCGAACTTTGCCCAGTCTGTCCAGATCTTTTCTAGGAGCTTACCATCGTAACCATTTTGCTGCCCTCCATCTATGAACTTGACCTTGAGGGCTGCCATCTTGTCCTCAAGCTTCTTACCCATTGCCTTGCGCAGTTCGTCACTTTGACCACGTGTAAAGTTCGCTATCTCACGGGAAAGTAACATCACCTGCTCTTGATAGACCGTGATGCCGTATGTGTCCTGAAGATAGCGCTCCATACAGGGCAGATCGTAGGTTATCTCCACGCGTCCATGCTTACGAGCAATGAAGTCTGGGATGTAATCCATAGGCCCTGGGCGGTATAGGGCATTCATCGCTATGAGGTCTTCGAACTTTGTAGGCTGCAACTCACGCAGGTACTTTTGCATCCCAGCAGATTCGAACTGGAATGTACCGACAGTCTTTCCTTCACTATAGAGCTGATAGGTCTTGGGATCGTCTAGAGGGATGGTGTCTATATTAATGTCGATACCGTGACGTAGCTTAATGTTCTGAATCGTCTCTTTGATGATGGACAGCGTCTTGAGCCCGAGGAAGTCCATCTTAATGAGACCAGTCTCCTCAATCGTTGCCCCTTCATATTGGGTAACGAGCATATCCTCACCCGTAGCCTTGTCGGTCGCTGTGGAGATAGGGACTATGTCACTAATGTCAGTTTTGCCAATAATAATGCCACAGGCATGTACCCCTGTATTGCGTATGTTGCCCTCCAACTGCTGTGCGTACTTGAGCGTTTCGGACAGGAGAGGATTGGAGCCGATAGATGCCTGGCGAAGCTCTGGGACGTGCTCAATGGCATCCTTGAGTGTGACTTTCTTGACGCCTTCTATCTTGTCGGGGACAAGCTTGGCTAGGCGATTGCTCTCTGGAATAGGGAGGCGATGCACGCGTGCTACGTCTTTGATGCTACTCTTAGTAGCCATCGTGCCATAGGTAATAATATGTGCTACACGCTCCTTACCATATTTCTCAGTTACCCAATGAAGCACATCCGCACGTCCATCATCGTCGAAGTCAATGTCTATATCAGGCATTGAGATACGGTCAGGATTGAGAAAACGCTCGAATAGGAGGTCATACTTGATCGGATCAATATCTGTGATCCCGAGACAATAGGCAACGACACTGCCAGCTGCAGAGCCACGACCAGGGCCTACGAAGACACCCATTTCACGTGCTGCGGCGATGAAGTCCTGCACGATGAGAAAGTATCCTGGGAAACCCATTTTTTCGATTGTCTCTAGTTCGAAGTCGATACGCTGACGTACCTCGTCGGTCAATCCCTCTGTGCCAAACTTCTTCTCTGCCCCGATATAGGTTAGATGGCGCAGATAGGCATCATCGTTTTCGAACTCTGCGGGTATCGGAAAGTCTGGCATGAGTGCATCACTGTCAATGCTATACTCCTCGACTTTGTCTAGGATCTCTATCGTATTGCTAAGTGCCTCGGGCAGATCTGAAAAGACGGCATTCATCTCTTCAGTACTCTTGAGCCATTCTTGCTTAGAGTAGCGCATGCGCTTGGGATCGTCTATATCTTTGCCCGTACTAAGGCAGATGAGACGGTCGTGTGCTTCAGCATCCTCTTCGTTGATGAAGTGCGCATCGTTCGTTGCTATGACTTTGACATTGTGCTTCTCAGCAAGCTCTAGGAGCACTCTATTGACTCTGACCTGCTCTGGATACACTTCTGCATTGCCAAGTGGATTGTTCGTTTCGTGCCGCTGCAGCTCTAGATAAAAGTCATCTCCGAATATTCCCTTGAACCATTGTATTGTTTCTTCCGCTCTATCGATGCGCTCGTTTAGGATATGCTGAGGAACTTCTCCCCCTAGACAGGCCGTGGATACGATAATGCCCTCATGATACTTCTCTAAGAGCTCTCTGTCGATGCGTGGTCTGTAATAATAGCCCTCAGTCCAGGAATAGGATACCATCTTGATTAGATTCTTGTATCCCTTTTGATTTTTGGCTAGTAGTACTAGGTGCCAACCGCTCTGGTCTATGGAGCGGTTGGGTTTGTAGTCATCGGGAGCAGAGGCGGCATTCTCTTTGAGCGTACGGTGACGCCTAGCGCAGTAAGCCTCGCAGCCTAGGATTGGCTTGAAGATCTTACGACGGGTTGCCTCTATGATAGAGGGAAGTTCGTTCAGCCTTTGCTCTTGCTCGGATGTGCGCTCTTCTAGAGCAGAGAGTGTAGATAGCTCGGTCTCGAGCTTGGCTAGCTCGGCTTTGACTGGCGCATTCTTTTTCTTGGCGCAGTTGTAAAACTCCTTAATTCCAAACATTGCTCCGTGATCGGTCAGAGCAATACCCGGCATTCCGTCCTTGCTAGCTTTATCAATGAGCCCTGCTACTGAGGCTTGCCCGTCAAGTAGCGAGAACTGGGAATGGACATGTAGGTGTACAAATGGTTGCATAGTCTTGTCCTCAGATGGGTAGTGTTGGCTGGTCGTTTGGCTTAGTGAATGAGGATAGATCCGATAGAGACACGTGAGGTGTCATCACTGAGCTTGCGCACGACCAGACGTACCGAACGACAGCTCCGAGTCTGTGGGAGGATGATAGAGCTAGAGAGAGGGTTGTGCTTGATGTTGGCGAACTCTCCCTGCGCTACTAGCTTGCCATCTAGATAAAGCTCGTACTGTGAGATGTGACCAGGAGCGTCACGATGCTGGCTAGGTATATACTCGATGCGGCGTACCTTGCGCTTGCGATCGAGCTGTAGCGAGATCTCACGCACACCCTCGGGGAGCGTTGCGGCACTAAAGCCATCGCCATCTGTGATGCTACGCTGTTCGTCTGCTGATAGGGTGGGGGTGAGTACGCGTACACGGCTAGGGCGATAGCCGAGCGATAGCCGTGTGGACGCTGTCTTGCCGTCACTGCTTACCGCCTGTGCCTCGAGCGTGGTATGCTCATCGAGAAGTGCTACTGGAGTAGTGTAGGGCTGCCAAGCACCATTGCCCACTCGGTAACGGAGCGTATTCTCGCGGGTCGTGCTGCTAAGGACAAGCTTGTCATCAGCATCGCGGAAAGCGACGGGTGCCTCTACGAGCTCGGGAACGAAGTATGCTCCAATCTCTGATAGGCAAATGGCACCGCGTGCCTCTGCAATGCTGAGGCGGATGCCTGTAGTCTCCGTAGGGCTAAAACGAATAAGGCGCTTGTAACCAATCGTCGTGAGGCTGTCGGTAGTCGCCACAGGCTGCCACTGTCCCTGGCTATCGCGCGTCTCTAGCTTGAAGGCATCGATACGCTGACCGAGCTTAATGTATTCGGAGAGCTCTATAGTATTAATACGCGCGCGCGCGAAGTCCACGACGATCTCAGCAGTATGCGTGCTGTCTTCGGTTGCCCAGTAAGTCTCGCGTGAGCTATCTGTCAGATGCTCTGGGGTGAATAGAGAACCCGATCGGCTATTAGAGGCAGATACCTTCGTGCCACGTAGGACATTGTGCTCGAAGCTAGTGCGGATATGCTCGTGCCAGCGCACAGCATTGAGCGAGTCTGTCTGCGGAATGCGTCCGTCTAATGCTACGGGGAAGTTGAGCAATAGGTTAGCATTGCGCCCGACACTTTGGAAATACAGATTCGTAAGGTTCGCCACCGAACGTACCTGATGGTCTTCACGTGCGTGGTAGAACCAGCCTGGACGAATGCTCACATCCACCTCTCCAGGTAGCCATTGCTGAGCATCGCGCATGCCCCACTGCGCATCGCGGTAGTGACTTTCCTGTGAGAAATCGTAAGCAGAGTAGTTCGTTTCTCCCGCCCAGCCACTTTCGTTGCCGATCCATCGAATCGTGGGGACGGTACCTCCGAAAATCATAACGTCAGGGTTGTTGGCGCGGAGTATCTCTGCGGCATCTTCGTAGCGGTAATAGCTCGCTGGATCTATGGCACGTGATTCGTCGGCACCTCCGTACCAGCCGCTACCGCCGTTGGCACCATCGAACCAATATTCGAACAGCTCTCCGTAGCCTGTTGTCAATTCGCGGATTTGCTCGTGGAATATGCGCTGATACTCTTCGCGTCCATACTCCGCATGATTGCGATCCCAGGGACTAAGGTACAGCCCAAAGCGTAGTCCATACTTGCGACAAGCATCGCTGAGCTCGCGCACTAGGTCGCCTTTGCCTCCCTTCCATGGGCTATTCTTAACCGAATATTCGGTGGTTTTGGTGGGCCATAGGCAGAAGCCATCGTGATGCTTGGCAGTTAGGATTACGCCTTTCATCCCCGAGGCAACGAACGTGCGCACCCACTGCTCTACGTCTAGCGTATCGGGAGCGAAGGTACTGATGGGTGTATTGCCGTAGCCCCACTCTAGATCGTTGTACGTATTGAGCCCGAAATGCACGAATGCATAGGTCTCAAGTTCCTGCCAGCGCATTTGCGCCTCTGTAGGTATGGGATAGAGCGGTGCAGGTGCTGTGCCTGCGCTCTGAGGTGCCGGCATCATAGATAGTAGCCCTGCGACTGGTAAGGCGAAGATAAAGTGCTTCATTGTTGTCTATGTTTACTAATCATGTCGGCTAAAGCCGTTACGAATGCTGGGGTACTATTGAGGCAAGGCACGTATACGAAGCTCTTGCCTCCTCGTGATAAGAATGTCGATCTATGCTCGTGCTGGATCTCCTCTAGGGTCTCGAGACAGTCGCAGGCAAAGCCTGGCGATACGACGACGATACGCTCTGATCCCTCTCTTGCCCACTGGCGAACGCGCGTGGCAAAATAGGGCTTTATCCACTCGTGTCGTCCGAGACGGCTCTGATATACCAGCTCGATTTGCTTTGGGTTTAGCCCAAGATATTCGCGAAGATACTCCACCGAACGCTCGCAGTGCAGGCGGTAGCATGTCTCACCCTCCTGCGGACTATGCTGATGCTCTCGGCAGTGCTGTGCGTTACCATTATCTCGCTGACAGGGACCTGAGAGATGAGACAGCGGAATACCGTGCATCGAGACTACTAGCTTGTCAAATGGCTCCTCGAGATAGGGGCGAACGCTATCGGCTAGTACTCGGCGATAGCCCTCATCACTGTAGAATGCAGGCAGGGAGATAAGCTCCATTCCCTCCAGCTCTAAGCACTGGTGCGTCTCTAGTGCGTGGACGACTGCTGTCTCGAAGCTCGAACGCGCATACTGCGGATAGAGAGGTAGGACGTACACTCTGCGTACACCGCAGGCGTACAGACGCTGGAGTGCCTCCTCCATGCTCGGCTGTCCGTAGCGCATAGCCAGAGCTACGGGCAGTAATAGCGCGTCACACAGGGCGCGTGCTATGAGAGCGGAGTGTCGTACGAGTGGGAAGGTCTGCGTCTCAGGCTCCCATATCTTGCGGTAGTTCGCCGCAGAGTAGGGCGCTCGTCGGGGAACGATAATCCCGTTGACGAGGAGTCGTCGCCAGAATGGAGCAATAGAGATCACCCGCTCATCCATGAGGAATGTACTCAAGTACTGGCGCACATCCTCTAGGCTGGGAGATGCGGGCGAGCCTAGATTGATCAGTAGGACTGCCTCACCACCGTGTGCACCGCTCTCAGTGGCGGGAAGGTACAGTGACTGAATGGCGATGCTTCTCACTCTGCGTTCTCTGTGTAGTCGTAGAAGAGGAAATCGTTGTACGGGAATCTCTGGACGTGAATCTCCTTAACGAGCTCATAGAGTCGCTTCTTGAGGTCATAGACTCCCTGCAGTTCGCGGGCAGAGATAAATAGGCATCCATCTCCGAGCCGTGCTAACCACGTAGACTGAAGCTCCTGTGGAGAGACGTTGTACTTGGTACGGGGAGATAGATCGTCCTCTGCTTTCTCTTCCCATGTGAACGCATCCAGCTTATTAAATACGAGTAGCATAGGTTTCTCCTCGGAGCCGTTGATGTCGCGTAGCGTAGCATTGACGACCTCGATTTGCTCTTCGAAAGCTGGGTGCGAGACATCTACGACATGCACCAGCAGATCTGCCTCGCGCACTTCGTCCAATGTACTTTTGAAGCTTTCCACTAGCTCCGTGGGGAGCTTGCGAATGAAGCCTACGGTATCGCTCAGCAGGAAGGGAAGATTGTGTACGATGACTTTGCGCACCGTAGTATCGAGAGTAGCGAAGAGCTTATTCTCGGCGAATACCTCGCTCTTGGCGAGCGTGTTCATCAGTGTACTCTTGCCTACGTTGGTATATCCGACGAGGGCGACGCGTACCATCTTGCCACGATTCTTGCGTTGCATAGACATCTGGCGGTCTATGACCTTGAGTTCCTCCTTGAGGTGGCTGATGCGATCCTGGATAAGGCGCTTATCCGTCTCTAGCTGTGTCTCACCAGGGCCGCGCATACCTACACCACCGCGCTGACGCTCGAGGTGTGTCCACAGCCTAGTCAGACGTGGGAGCATGTAACGATACTGTGCCAGCTCTACCTGAGTCTTAGCATATGCCGTAGTAGCACGGGCTGCGAATATATCTAGGATAAGGCTCGTACGGTCAAGGATCTTGACCTTGAGCTCTGCTTCGATATTGCGAAGTTGCTTAGGCGTGAGTTCGTCGTCGAATATGACAAGTCCGATCTCGTTCTCTTCGACGAATAGGCGTATCTCTTCGATTTTGCCTTTGCCTACGAAGGTAACAGGATGCGCAGCGTCAAGCTTCTGCACGAATCGCTTCACGGGTTTGACTCCCGCAGTCTCGCTGAGGAACTCCAGTTCGTCGAGATACTCCTCGACCTGCTCCTCCGTCTGCATTCGTGTAATGAGGCCGACAAGTACAGCCTCCTCACTCTTGACTTCTGTAATAATGAAATCTCTCATAATGATACAAAGATACCTATTCTTCATTAGACTGGCTCCATCTCTAGCATCATGCGGTGGATTGTCCCTGTATCGCCTCGGCTGTCTGATCTAACGGCAAACCTACTCAATATTCACGAGTAAATGGGGCTTCTATGGAGAAGACAAATCTCTGCTATGGAGCGTTGCAATCTCTCCATAGCGCAGAAAATTCGACACTATGGAGAGAAAACTCTGTGCTATACGTAGAGTTTTCTGCGCTATGCAGAGATTCCCTCTCGATTATGGCGCGCATATTTGTTCGGTAATGAGGCTTGATTTCTCCCTCAGATGGTGAGATGAAGGTATATTATTGCTATCTTTGTGCCGTTTATAGATAATTCACCACTGATTATGCTTGAAAAGAGTCAGATCAAAAAGGTACTCCTACTCGGCTCAGGAGCCCTTAAGATAGGCGAAGCCGGGGAATTTGATTACTCAGGTTCCCAAGCGCTCAAAGCGCTAAAAGAGGAAGGCATCTACACTATCCTCGTTAATCCAAACATTGCTACTGTTCAGACGTCGGAAGGCATTGCAGATGAGATCTACTTTCTCCCTGTAACGCCTTTTTTCATTGAGAAGGTCATCGAAAAGGAGCGCCCAGAAGGACTCTTGCTTGCTTTCGGTGGACAAACGGCTCTAAACTGCGGTGTGGCGCTCCATCAGTCAGGTGTACTGGCGAAGTATGGCGTAGAGGTACTCGGCACACAAGTCGAGGCGATCATGAATACCGAAGACCGCGACCTCTTCGTGACGAAGCTCGATGAGATCAATGTCAAGACGATTCAGAGCCAAGCCGCAGATAATATCGAGGATGCACGCCGTGCTGCTCGCGAGCTAGGCTATCCCATTATCATCCGTGCCGCCTATGCACTTGGAGGATTAGGGAGCGGATTCTGCGACAATGAGGAGGAGCTAGACGAGCTATGCGCCAAAGCATTCTCCTTCAGTCCGCAGGTACTTGTGGAGAAGAGCCTTAAGGGATGGAAAGAAGTAGAGTACGAAGTCGTCCGTGACCGATATGACAACTGCATTACGGTCTGCAACATGGAGAACTTTGATCCGCTCGGCATTCACACAGGGGAAAGTATCGTCATCGCACCTTCGCAGACGCTGACGAATGATGAGTTTCACATGCTGCGAGAGATCGCGATCCGCATTGTGCGCCACATAGGTATCGTCGGTGAATGTAATGTTCAATATGCGCTAGATCCCGAGAGTCAAGATTACCGTGTCATAGAAGTCAATGCGCGCCTGTCGCGTAGCTCAGCGCTAGCATCCAAAGCTACAGGCTATCCACTCGCCTTCGTGGCTGCGAAGCTAGGACTTGGCTACGGCCTATACGAGCTTAAGAACTCGGTTACACGCACCACGCCTGCTTTCTTCGAGCCAGCACTAGATTACGTAGTGTGCAAGATTCCCCGCTGGGACCTAGGTAAGTTCCACGGTGTATCCCGCGAGATCGGCAGTAGTATGAAGTCTGTCGGCGAGATTATGGCGATCGGGCGTAGCTTCGAGGAAGTGATCCAGAAGGGACTACGCATGATCGGTCAGGGTATGCACGGCTTCGTGGCGAATAAACAGCAGTACATTGCTGACCTAGACACAGCTCTGAGCCAGCCTACGGACACACGCATCGTTGCGGTAAGCCAGGCTTTCGAGGCGGGCTACTCAGTAGAGCAAATCTATCAGCTGACGAAGATCGACCGTTGGTTTCTCGACCGTCTCTATAATATCAAGCAAACAGCCGACGCACTCGAGGCGCACAATGAGCTAGAGGCGGTGCCTGCCGATCTACTACGCCATGCCAAGCGCCAAGGCTTCTCGGATTTCCAGGTAGGTAGACTCGTGCTTGGTCACCTAAGGCTAAGAGGCGACGACCTAACGCTCTCGGCACGTGCCTATCGTAAGAAGCTCGGCATTCTCCCTGTCGTTAAGCAGATCGATACACTAGCCGCCGAATATCCAGCCGAGACCAATTATCTATATCTCACTTACGGCGGTACGACCCACGATATTAGCTACGAAAACGATGGACGTTCGGTAGTGGTACTCGGCTCTGGCGTATATCGTATCGGTAGCTCCGTAGAGTTCGACTGGTGTGGTGTGAATGCCCTCGGCACTATTCGCCGTGAGGGCTATCGCTCTGTGATGATCAATTACAACCCTGAGACAGTCAGCACGGACTATGACGTGACGGATCGTCTGTATTTCGACGAACTAAGTTTCGAGCGTGTGCTAGACATCCTCGAGCTAGAGACTCCGAAGGGCGTAATAGTATCTACCGGCGGTCAAATACCCAACAATCTGGCGATGAAGCTCCACGGGCAGAATGTGCCTATTCTCGGTACGCAAGCGACCTCTATCGACAATGCAGAGGACAGGCACAAGTTCAGTGCTATGCTTGACCGCCTAGGCATCGATCAGCCCCGCTGGAAGGAACTCTCATCACTCGATGATGTAGATGTGTTCGTACGAGAAGTCGGCTTCCCTGTGCTCGTGCGTCCAAGCTATGTACTCTCGGGCGCAGCGATGAATGTCTGCTCCAATGAGGAAGAGCTCCACCGATTCCTCCAGCTTGCTGCAAATGTCTCCAAGGAACATCCCGTCGTCGTGAGCCAATTTATCGAGCATGCCAAGGAAGTAGAGGTAGATGCTGTCGCTCGTGATGGCGAGATCATCGTCTACGCTATCGGCGAACACATTGAGTTTGCGGGTGTACACTCTGGCGATGCTACGATACAGTTCCCCGGGCAGAAGCTATATGTCGAGACAGTGCGCCGTATCAAGCGCATCACACGCCAGATCGCTGAAGCGCTTCATATCTCGGGCCCTTTCAATATCCAATTCCTAGCCAAGGGCAATGAGATCAAGGTCATCGAGTGTAATCTGCGTGCTTCGCGCAGTTTTCCATTCGTAAGCAAGGTACTCAAGATTAACTTCATCGATATTGCGACGCGTGTGATGCTCGGTCTCCCTGTGGAGAAGCCTAGTAAGAACGCGTTTGATCTCGACTACGTAGGTATCAAGGCGTCACAGTTCTCCTTCGCACGCCTTCAGAAGGCGGATCCAGTCCTAGGTGTCGATATGATGTCTACGGGTGAGGTAGGATGTATCGGCGATGATACCAACGAAGCAGTACTCAAGAGCATGCTCTCTGTCGGCTATCGCATTCCCGAACGTAGTGTTCTCCTCTCGACGGGCGGATACAAACAGAAGGTAGATATGCTCGATGCCGCACGCCTACTTAGTGACAAGGGCTATGCGCTCTATGCTACGCAGGGCACGCATGACATGCTGGCGGAGAATGGCATTGCCTCTACACTCGTATTCTGGCCAAGTGACGAGGGCAAGCATCCCCAAGCACTTGATCTCCTACACGAGCGTAAGATAGACATGGTCGTGAACATCAACAAAAACCTCACGACACGTGAGCTGACCAATGGCTATCGTCTTCGTCGCGCCTCTATCGACCTCAACATTCCACTACTGACGAATGCGCGTCTAGCCTCGGCATTCATCACGGCATTCTGCACGATGTCGATCGACGACCTACCCATTAAGCCCTGGAGCCAATACAAGTAGTTCGGCTCTAAGGCGCGATACGACGCAGGCGGTCGCACCATTCCTTTTCGGAGGATAGGTGCGACCGCCTGGCTTTTTATTCTACTATGAGAAGCGGTTTATTGCTGTGCGCGCTTGATGTATCTACGATGCGAATGCGCTCCTTCTGCACCGATGAAGCCCTGCTCATACCATTTGCGAAGTTCGTTGGTTGCAGTCGTTCGGCTAAGTCCTGTCATAGCCATGTAGCTTCTGATAGGTAGATGGCTATTCGTCTCTAGGTAATCGATCGCCATAGCTCGTCTCTGCTCGGGCGTGAACTTCTGTGATCTGATCCGTATAGTCTCTCCGCGCTCGAGGTGACAATGGTCAATGACTTTGCTCACTAGCTCCTTGTCGGGTCGAAAGCGCACGCCACGCACTTCGATACTCATAGCATTGCGCTTGCTCTCACCATCGACAGTCTCGGGATCGAAGCCTTCACGCAGTCCGAGACTAGGGGTAAAATATCCGAAGCCATCGATCCACACGCCCCAGCCATTGCCCAAGTGCTCTGCCACGAGATCGCCAAGAGCCGTCACTACACCCTTGACATCTGCCCCTGTGAAGCTACTGCGTCGGGATATTTGTTCGGCTAGTCGGTCGAGATTTGCCACCCAATCAATCTTCATTCGGGGATAGAGTTTGCGTTCTCCTGTGCCATGGAGGTCATTCATCTCCTGCATTTGATACTTTGCCATAGGTCAATTCTATCTTACAATGTTACTCATTCGGTCTATTTCTGTAGGGCATTCGAGCGGTCTTAGTGCTGTGAGCCCAAGGGCTAAGCCTTGTCTAATAGACTATATAGGTTGCTCTTCCTAGGTCTATAGTCTAATAACTAATCGATTACTGCATGCACAAAAGTACGGATTACTATGGATAAAACCTTGGAATACTCGTATAAGTACTCAAATCACCACTGGCAATCTTAAGATCACCAGTAGAAATCTTATAATCACCAGTTGTGATCTTAAGATCGCCAGTGGTGATTTGAGTACTATGCATAGTATGCAGAACTATTCTTCATGCTTAGCAGAATTAATATCCATAGTCTATCGAGGTAATTATTCATCTATGAGGTCGAATACTCATTGCTATTCGATGGGTTATTGTAATCATTGCCTGCGTAGCATGATTGCATTCATCGAAGGAAATGCAACGGACAAGCGGTCATAGTCCGATATTAGACTATGACCGCATTGAGGAGTGAAAGGGAATCTTTCCCTAAAGTAAGGATGGAATAGGTCGGAGATTAGAAGGAGAATTTCAAGCCAGCATAACCACTGCGGGGCATAGTCGGACCATAAATGTAACCACTGTCGCGATCCGAACCAAAGTCATAGTCGCTCTGGAAGGCGCTGAAGAGATTGTTGATGCCGAGGAAGAGCTGGAGATTAGTCCTGCCGAAGAGATTGAAGTCGTATGACACTTTGGCACCCATGTCCAGGAATGAAGGCGTGTGTACCAGTTCGTCCCACTGGGCAGTGGTGGTGATCGCCTTGCCATCAGAGCCTAGGAGCGCAATGCCTCCCTTGCTGAGGGCGAATTCATAGCCCTCTGTGCGACGACCAGATGCAATCTCGGCACGGTCACTCACGGCTGCGCCTTGACCCCATACGATGGCATGAGGGACGTACATTCGTCCCGTGTAGGTGCCGGTTAGGGAGATATTCAGCCCCTTGGCGGGAGCAATGCCGACGGTGAAATAGCCATAAACCGAAGGCGTACGCAGGATCTCGTGGCTGGTCATCGATACAGTCTCGGCTTCATTGTCTGCATTGACCTCGCTCTCGAAGCTGGATCCGTCGGCAGCTGGAGTGTAATGGAGATAGGCATCTTCGTCCTCGAGTCCTCTGACCTTGTGGCGTGTGCCCCATTCTTGTCGTGCATCGTATTTGTTGCTTGTCAGCGTTAGACCGCCCTGTAGCTGTAGCCAGCGGTAGGCGAATTTAGCCTCAAGGTTGGCACCGAGTACCTTCGCTCCAGAGCTAATGCGATCGCCATTGTCGTCTAGACCATAGTTGTTGCGGACGAACTGCTGAATGCCATTGAGCGAACCAACCTTATTGTTCGTGAAGACATCCAATAGGCGGGTATAGAATCCCTCCGCAAGTACGTTGATCTGTGCTTCGCTTCCGAGGCGGAAATACATGTCGCTGCTGAGGCTAAAGGAATGAGAAATCTCGGGCTTAAGGTCATCAGCATTGACTACACGCTGTGCTTCGCCATTGACTACGCCGACATGTAGGTCTTCGTCGAATACCTGTGGCGCACGGAATCCCTTAGCATAGGTCGCGCGCAGATTGATGTTCTCGGCGGGATTGAAGCGGAGCGTGGCGCGCGGACTGAGGATAGTGCCTTTGACCGCAGAGTTCTGATCGAGACGTGCACCGAGTAGCAGGCTCCACTGATTGTTCTTCCATTCGATCTGTGCAAATTCGCTCATGTTGCGAATAGTCTGATCAATGACTGGAGATAATGATACCTTTCCACCGTGACCACCTGAGAGATATTCCTCGGTATACCAGTGGCGAATCGCCATCTCATCATTGAGGTAGTCGTGGCTGTACTCTGCACCTACGAGAAGCTGTGCAGGGAGGAAAAGAAGCTTGTCGAAATCATAAGTGTATTGTCCACCTGCGACCCATGTCGTGCCCTTGGACATGCCATTATTGATGCCGAAGTCACTTGGGTGAATGGGGTAGCCGAGCGTCCCCGCAGGTACAGTGCTTCCACCGACAAGGATCTCAGTGCCGTCCTTGAGCTTTGCTGTAGGAGAGCCGATACCTCCGTAGTAGCTACGGCGACGAATGATCTGTGCGGAGGTGTAGAGCTGTAGATGATGCTTGTAGCCAGAAGAGAAGAGGTCGTACTTGATGTTGCCACTGTAGACGCTGTGACCTGTGCTTTCGGACACACCAGCGATATGATCGGGCCAGTCAATGTGATCACCTCCTCTGCGATCTTCGCTGAATGTGTGGATCTCAGCCGTCAGCTTCATGAGGTCAGTAGGACGAATGTAGCCACGGAAACCAAGCGCACGGGCATCGATACGCCCGAGTTCGCTGAAGCCATCTCCATTGATGTCGTGCTCTTGACGATAGCGTGACTGCCCGAATATCATAGCACCTGCACGGCTGTCATCGCTGACGATGGAGGCGTTGAAGCCTACGTTATTGTCCAGTGATTTGAATCCCGTTAGCCCGAGTGATTCGGAGAACGTCACACTATTGGCTAGGGGTTCGCGTGTGATGATGTTGATTACCCCAGCGATGGCAGATGAGCCGTAGAGGGCAGAGCCACCACCACGGACCACTTCTACGCGGTCGATCATGTTGGCAGGGATCTGTTCGAGCCCGTACACACCCGCCAGTGCGCTCATAATAGGACGGCTGTCGATGAGGATCTGCGAATAGCGTCCGTCAAGACCATTGATGCGTACTTGGTTGAATCCGCAGTTCTGGCAATTGTTCTCCACGCGTACACCAGGCTGGAAGATGAGTCCTTGGGCTAGGTTGGTGGCATTGGCAGACTCGAACGTACGGCTATCTACGACATTGACGAGGGTGGGGGCGAGACGGCGGAGCGTTGCTTGGCGATTGGATGATATGACGACTTCGTCGAGGCGGATATTGTCCTCTACGGCGTCGAAGTTTACTTCGATGGTCTTGTCTGATGTGATGTCGAGCGTGCGTTCCTCGCTTTTGTAGCCGACGCCTTGCATCACGAGGATGATCTTGCCAGGCTTGAGATGGCGGAGATAATAGTGTCCTGTGCCGTCGGTAGCCGTACCGAAGGTCGTGCCTTTGATGGAGATCGTGACGCCTGGTAGGTGTTGTCCCGTCTTGTGATCTACGACATGCCCGACGATGTTGGCATCACTAGGGTGGTGCGCATGCTGTGCGCTAAGACTAGACGAAATGCCTAGGAGTAGCGTGATCATCAGCGCGGAAAAAGATAAATGCAATGCTCTGTTCATATTAACAGTTGGTTTGGATGTATAATAACGGGCGCAAAAGTAGGGACTTTGCCCGTTAGTCAGCACCAAACTCAGAGCCATTTATCTCAAAATGCCTACTAATGGGGAGCTGTCTCAGCCCGCTCTACCTAGGTGTAGGTACATCATGTTCTAGCCATACCTACGAGATCAGGATACATAAAAGCGAAGCCCCCATTCACTGCTCAGTGCATGGGGGCTCCGCTATAGATTGGTGAGGACTACTTGACTTCCTCGAAGTCTGCGTCAGAGATATTGCTACCCTGCTGTGCGCCTGCACCTGCATTTGTAGCATCACCAGCACCTGGAGCACCAGCACCCTGCTGTGCGCTGTAGATCTCCTGGCTGAGAGCCTGCATGAGGGTGTTGAGTTCGTTCATCGCTGCATCAATGCCGTCGATGTCCTGCGCGCCGTGTGCAGTCTTGAGCTTCGCTACGACTCCTTCGATGCTTGCCTTCTTGTCGGCAGGGATCTTGTCTCCGAGCTCAGCGAGTTGCTTCTCGGTCTGGAAGATGGTGCTGTCAGCGTGGTTGAGCTTCTGAATACGTTCACTTTCACGCTTGTCGCTCTCTGCATTGGCAGCTGCTTCGTCCTTCATGCGCTTGATTTCCTCGTCGCTGAGACCGCTAGAGGCTTCGATACGGATGTTCTGCTGCTTGCCTGTGCCCTTGTCTACAGCCGTCACGCTGAGGATACCATTGGCGTCGATGTCAAACGTTACTTCGATCTGAGGCGTCTGACGAGGTGCGGGCAGAATGCCATCTAGCTTGAAACGTCCGATGCTCTTGTTGTCCTTCGCCATAGAACGTTCGCCCTGTAGGACGTGGATCTCTACCTCGGGCTGATTGTCCACTGCAGTGGTGAATACCTCGCTCTTCTTGGTAGGAATAGTCGTATTCGCCTCGATGAGCTTGGTCATCACACCACCCATCGTCTCGATACCGAGAGAGAGAGGAGTCACGTCTAGCAGGAGTACATCCTTGATCTCACCCGTGAGGACACCGCCTTGGATGGCTGCACCTACGGCTACGACTTCGTCGGGATTCACACCCTTGCTAGGAGCCTTGCCGAAGATACGCTCTACGATCGCCTGGATAGCAGGGATACGTGTAGAACCACCTACGAGGATTACTTCGTCGATCTCGCTCTTGCCTAGACCTGCATCACGCATCGCCTGCTCACACGGAGCCACACACGCCTGGATGAGGCGGTCAGCAAGCTGCTCGAACTTGGCACGGCTTAGTGAACGCACGAGGTGCTTGGGCACACCATTGACGGGAGCGATGTAAGGGAGGTTGATGTCTGTAGAGGTTGCGCTAGAGAGCTCAATCTTAGCCTTCTCAGCTGCTTCCTTAAGACGCTGCATCGCCATAGGATCGAGGCGCAGGTCTAGACCTTCCTCAGCCTTGAACTCCTCGGCAAGCCAGTCGATGATCACGTGGTCGAAGTCATCACCACCGAGGTGCGTATCACCATTGGTGGAGCGTACTTCGAATACACCATCACCGAGCTCAAGGATCGAGATGTCGAACGTACCACCACCAAGGTCGAATACTGCAATCTTCATATCCTTATTAGCCTTATCAAGGCCATAGGCAAGAGAAGCTGCTGTAGGCTCATTGACGATACGGCGTACATTGAGACCTGCGATCTCACCAGCCTCCTTGGTTGCCTGACGCTGTGCGTCATTGAAGTAAGCTGGCACGGTGATCACGGCATCCGTCACCTCAGCTCCGAGGTAGTCCTCTGCGGTCTTCTTCATCTTCTGAAGGATGATGGCAGAGATCTCCTGTGGCGTATAGAGACGTCCGTCGATATCTACACGAGGCGTGTTGTTGTCACCACGTACCACGCTGTAGGGTACACGACCAATCTCATTCTCGACTTGGGCGAATGTCTCACCCATAAAGCGCTTGATAGAGTAGATGGTCTTGGTCGGGTTGGTGATAGCCTGACGCTTGGCAGGATCACCTACCTTGCGTTCGCCACCTTCGATGAATGCTACTACAGATGGCGTAGTGCGCTTGCCTTCGCTGTTGGCGATGACAATAGGTTCGTTACCTTCGAGTACAGATACACACGAGTTGGTGGTACCTAGGTCGATTCCGATGATTTTTCCCATATTCTTTGTTTCTAATTTGTTTGTTCTATTCTTATGTCTGAGCGTGTCAGTGGCAGTCTGTTGTCCTGCTATCGCGTCGCTCGATAGGGTAAAGACAAACGGTGTGCCACAGTGATACGCTATAGAAGAAGCCCTCTGACATACTGCCACAATGTCAGAAAGTATATAGGGAGAACATTTTTAGACATGCAGACAGGATGAGGTGTTTAGGGCTAATAGCCCTCCGTAGGGATATTTGTATGAGTGAGAACAAAAGTCTTTGGACGAATCTCTGTACTTTTGTTCATTGGCAGGGAAAGCTTTGTGCCAACCCAATATACTAGCAATCAAGATGAATAGCTATATCCATCTCATTACAGGAGGCGAACGCTCCGGCAAGAGTAGCTTCGCAGAGCGGACAGCTCTCTCCCTAAGTCCTAATCCGGTATATGTCGCCACAGCGCGAGTATGGGATGATGAGTTTGCCGAGCGAGTACGCCGTCATCAAGCTGTGCGTGGATCAGAATGGACGAACATCGAGGAGGAGAAATACGTCTCTCAGCTCACTCTCTCGGGACGCGTCGTCCTTATAGACTGTGTGACGCTGTGGGCAACGAACTTCTTCTACGACCTGGAGGGGGAGGTTTCTCCAGCCTTAGAGGCTCTCAAGCGAGAAATCGATGCTCTTAGGCAGATACCCGCGCACCTCATCATTGTCACCAACGAGATTGGGATGGGGGGAATCAGTATGGATAGCACACAGAGGAGATTTACTGAATTGCAAGGCTGGTGCAATCAGCACATAGCTGCCCTAGCTGACGAAGTAACGCTGATGGTCAGTGGAATCCCAGTACGTATTAAATAGCTCAATTGTATCATTGTGCATCAATATACTATCACTCCTCTCGATGAGACTTTAGGCGAGAGACTTCGTCAGAAGGTAGATAATCTCAGCAAACCTCGAGGTTCGCTGGGAAGATTAGAGACCCTCGCCATACAACTGGGGCAGATCCTCGGCACAATGGAGCCATATCTCGACCACCCTGTGAATATTATATTCTGTGCAGACCATGGTATCGTGGATGAAGGCATTAGTCAAAGTCCAAAGGATGTGACCTGGCAGGTCGTTTACAATATGCTCACGGGTGGAGCGGGTGTATGCTACCTTGCCCGGCAGCATGGTGTAGCCCTACGCATCGTAGATGTAGGGGTTGATCACGACTTTGGAGTCCGTGAGGGGCTCATAGATCGTAAGGTTAGGAGAGGGACGCGCTCGTACCTGCATGGCTATGCGATGACAGAGGAGGAGCTAGAGCGTGCTCTAAAGGTAGGAGCAGAGGAGGTGGATATGGCCTATCAGACAGGTACGCGTCTAGTATCCTTCGGCGAGATGGGTGTCACGAATACTGCCGCCTCGTCAGTTTGGATGAGCTTGTTGGCTGAGATCCCACTCATAGACTGCGTAGGTCGTGGCAGCGGACTGGACGATGAGGGCGTACGGCACAAGTATGAGATACTTGATGAGGCTATCTCTCACTACTCGGGGGATGGGTCTGTATGGGATGTCATACGCTACTTCGGCGGCTACGAGATGATAGCAGCTGTGGGCGGTATGCTTAGGGCGGCAGAGCTGCGGATGCCTATCCTTGTCGATGGCTTCATCATGACTGCTTGCATGCTAGCCGCTTCGCGCATTCATCCTGGAGTGCAGGCCTATGCCATCTATGGACATCAGGGAGATGAGGCAGGACACGCCCGTCTACTGGCACACCTGGGAGCATCGCCATTGCTCTCTCTAGGGCTTCGGCTGGGCGAGGGAAGTGGAGCTGTCTGTGCTTTCCCAATAGTAGAGTCTGCAGCTCGAATGCTCCGAGAGATGGCGTCTTTCGCAGGGGCAGGAGTGACTAAGTATTTCTAATACTCATTCGATAGTAGCTATGCCAAGATCAATAAGAATGCTTGGAGACATACTAGCAGCCTTCTCGATGTACACGCGTTTGCCTGCTTGGCGCCTTCTCGAATTGACAAAGGAGAACTATAGTAGGGCGATACATTGGTGGCCTCTGGTCGGTGTGCTGACAGGCGGACTGATGGTGAGTGTTGTTTACTTCGGGACAATGATTTTCCCTGTGCCCGTAGCCGTGATACTCGGGGTCACCTCTCGCCTAATGCTTACTGGCGCATTCCACGAGGATGGGTTGGGCGATATGCTGGACGGCTTCGGTGGTGGACAGACCCGCGAACGTGTCCTGGAGATTATGAAAGATAGTCGTGTGGGCAACTATGCCGTCATCGGCTATGTCTTGTATTTTCTTTTACTGGTAAGTATCCTTAGCTATATCCCATTGGCATATTTGCCCGCTGTAGTTGTGTGTGGTGATGTTCTTGGGCGTATGTTGTCGATGGTTCAGGTCTTCAGTCTAAGCTATGCACGCTCTGAGGAGATTAGCAAAACGGGTGTTGTTTACAGCCAAGAAGGTCGGGCTGTGTATCTCGGTCAAGTGATACTCCTGTTCACTGTCTACCCTATGATGCTGGATAAGACAGCGCTCATTGCGCCATTGCTGTTAGGGATTCTAACACTCTGCCTACAGCTTTATGTACGCCGTCGCATCGGTGGCTATACGGGGGACACGCTTGGGGCGGTATACCTTGTACTAGAACTAGCTTACTATCTCGCGATGTACATCAGTGTAAGGGAATAGGCTTGCGATTGTCCTTTTGATTTCTTAATGAGTGATTTATCTTTATTGACTCCTTTGTCTCTGGCTCCTTTCGGTCGATTTGCTAGGTTACTATTCAAAAATGATAGAACTTTTGCCGTAAAACGATGGAACTTTTTCGTCAAAAACATCGATGTTTTTGACGAAAAAGTTCCATCGTTTTTGAGATGTCTAGTACCTGTCTCTATAGGAGGATTATAATGAATTGAGTTCCTCTGCTAGGACATAGAGTCGATAAAGCCTAAACCGAACTCTCGTTATATTATCGTGGCAGCCTTTGACTAATGCCATCTCTCTTGTCTTTCCTTGAGAAAGATGAATCAGGGGGTAGCACCAAACTTGGTGCTACCCCCTGGTTGTTACTAGAGTACCGCCTACTAGCCGTGGATCTCTGAGATGATCTCTTCGATGTCATCCTGGCAGCTACCGCAGATTGTTCCTGCTTCAGTGGCCTCGGCTACTTCGTCGAAAGTCTTCAGTCCGCCACGCACTGCTTCCTCGATCTGTCCGCGGCTAATTCCCTGACAATGGCAAATTACTTCATCTGGTTGTCCCATAATTCTATTATTTTGTTTGTAAGTTTGATAAATCGAAAGCGGGGCAAAGATACAACTCTCCCCCCAATCGCACAAGTCCTCTGTTTGTGTGTAATCGAGTCGATACATTTTCTAGAGATAATCCGAGTATAAGACCTAATACTTCATCTTTAAGGAAAGATTCAGAACAAGGAGAACATTACGGCAAACAAAGACACAGCCCCATAGGTCATGACCTATGGGGCTGTGTCTTTGTTTGCCGAGAGTTTTTAATTCCTTACTGGAGACCGCGCGCCTTCATGAGGCTCTGAATGTTGGGCTCATTGAGACCTGTCATTTCCTGGAATACCTTGTTGAGGTCCTCGGAGTTACCACGAGATAGGATGACATCGCGCAGGCGCTGACCATTCTCACGGGTCATACCGCCATTGGCACGGAACCAATCGTAGGTGTTATTGTCTAGCACTTCTGCCCAGAGGTAAGCATAGTAGCCAGCCGAATAGCCACCGCCCATCGTGTGACGGAAGTATGTCGAGCGATAACGAGGAGGGATCTGCGCATTGAGCATACCCATACGGTCGAGGGCAGCGCGTTCGAATGCGCTCACGTCACTCACCTCGGTGTCTGCTCCGATCGTGTGCCAAGCCATATCCACGACTACAGCAGCAATGTTTTCGCCCAGGGCATAAGCCTGGTTGAAGCTAGCTGCCCTATTCATCTTGTCAATGAGTGCCTGGGGCATAGGTTCGCCTGTCTGATAGTGCTTGGCATAGTTGGCTAGGACAGCGGGATCAGTAGCCCAATGCTCGTGGAACTGTGAAGGCATCTCTACGAAGTCGCGTGATACGTTCGTGCCACTGAGTGCCTCGTACTTCTGATCAGCGAAGAGACCATGCAGACCGTGTCCGAACTCGTGGAAGAGTGTCGTCACTTCGTCCATATTGAGGAGTGTAGGCTGTCCGCCTACGGGAGGAGCGTAGTTGCATACATTATATACGACTGGCTTCTGACCGAGGAGATGGTTCTGACTTACCCAGTTGCTCATCCATGCGCCACCGCTCTTGGTCGGGCGGCGGTAGAAGTCGGTGTAGAAGAGTGCCATCTTGGTGCCATCCTTGTCGATGACATCATAGACATGTACATGCTCTGCGTATACAGGTAGGTCGGTACGCTCTACGAAGTCTACGCCATAGAGCTCCTTCGCCATGTAGAATAAACCATTCTTGACCACGCTGTCGAGAGCGAAGTAAGGCTTAATGTCGTTTTCGTCGAGGTCATACTTTGCCTTGCGAAGCTTCTCGGCGTAGTAATCCCAGTCCCAAGCCTCGAGGGTGAAGTTTGCTCCTTCGGTCTGACGGGCAAAAGCCTGAAGCTCCTGCTTGTCAGCTTCAGCCTTGGGCTGGTATGCCTTGACGAGGCGACCGATGAAGTCATAGACGTTGTCGGGTGTGCCTGCCATCTGGTCGCGGAGTGTCCAGGAGGCGAAGTTCTGGAAGCCGAGCAGCTTTGCCTTCTCAGCACGCAGGCGGGTGATCTCCTTGACGGTCTCGCGGGTGTCGTACTGATCGCCACGTTCGCCACGCGTAGTCGAAGCTTCCAGGAGGCGACGGCGTAGCTCGCGGTTGTCTAGCTCGGCGAGGTAGGCAGAGCGTGTCGTGTTCTGGATGTTGAGCAGGTATTTGCCCGTATGTCCTGCCTGCTCAGCGTCTGCCTTAGCCTGTGCGAGCGATTCGGGGGAGAGCCCTGCTAGCTCTGCCTCGGTATCTACGACGATGGCAGCGGCAGCGGTTCCATCCTTGACGAGGTTATTAAACTGATTCTGTAGGCTCGCGAGCTTCTCGTTGATTTGCTTAAGCTGTTCCTTCTTCTCGGGAGAGAGATCGGCACCAGCTTTGAGAAAACGGTCGTAGACTATTTGCAGGAGGCGGGCATCTTCTCCCGTGAGCTGAGCACGCTCATTCTCATAGACAGTCTTGATACGTGCGAAGAGTTTGTCGTTAAGGATGATGGCATCCTGGTGAGCAGCAAGCAGAGGCGTAACTTCATCCTGAATCTTACGGATCTCGTCCGTGCCGTCGGCGCTGGCTAGGCCGAAGAAGATCTCTGACGTGCGCGTCAGGATGCTCCCTGTGCGCTGGAGGGCGACGAGCGTATTCTCGAAGGTAGGAGCCTCGGCGATAGATACGATAGAGTCGATTTCGTGAAGCTGCTGCTTCATCCCTGCCTCGAAGGCAGGCATAAAGTGCTCGGGCTTGATGCGCGCGAAGTCGGGGGTCTCCATCTCTAGCGTACTAACGCTGAATAGGGGGTTGGCTTCGCTCTCGGCTTTGCCCCCACCGCTATTGCACGCGGTCAGTAGCGAGGCTACACTTAGCATAATGATTAGTTTCTTCATAATTATATTGTTACGTTTTCAGTGACATGAGGACAAAGATACCGAATATAATTGTTCATCTCAAGATTTCGGGACAAGAGAAGGGAATTTATCAAACTGGAGTAGATCCATAGTAGCAGTCCGCGAGTATGATGACCTGTTTAATCAATTCCTCTCGGAATACTCAAACAGACAGTTGCTTTAGGAGATGGTACCCCACTGCTCGGGAGAGAAGACCTGGCTCAGGCGGGTGCGGAGGGCATGATGCTGGGGCAGGGAAAGGGTGGGGTCTTGGGCTAGGATGTATTCGGCGAGATCTCGGCTGTACTGAACGAGTGCGCCGTCGCGGGCAGGATTGGTGATGCGTAGGCTTAGTTGCTGTCCGCTCTGACGTGTGCCTTCGAGTTCGCCGAAACCTCTTAGCTTCATGTCTTCCTCGGCGATGACGAAGCCATCGTTGGTCTCTACCATGGTCTCTATTCTACGGCGAGCATCGTTGCCCAGCTGACCGTTGGTCACGAGGATGCAATAGCTCTGCTCGGCACCACGCCCGACACGCCCACGTAGCTGGTGGAGCTGAGATAGCCCGAAGCGATGGGCAGACTCTATCACCATCACGGAGGCATTAGGGACATTGACTCCGACCTCGATGACCGTGGTGGCAAGAAGGATTTGGGCTTCGCCCGAGACGAAGCGTTGCATACAAGCGTCCTTTTCCTTTGGCTTCATCTTGCCGTGCACCATCACGATATTCCAGTCGGGGAAGATCTCCGAATAGCGCTGGAAGCCACTCATGAGGTTGGCGAGATCCTCGCGCTCGTTGTCCTCGATCATCGGGTAGACGACGTAAGCTTGACGACCGAGGGCTATCTGCTGGCGGAGAAAGTTGTACACGCGAAACATTTCGTTCTCGTTCTGATGCGCCGTGCGGATGGGCTGTCTGCCAGGGGGCAATTCGTCTATGATGGAGATATCGAGGTCGCCGTAGAGGGTCATCGCTAGCGTGCGGGGGATGGGTGTCGCACTCATGATGAGGATGTGGGGAAGAATGCGGTCATTCTTGCTCCAGAGGCGGGCGCGCTGCTGTACGCCGAAGCGGTGCTGCTCGTCGATGACGGCGATGCCTAGGCGTGCGAACTGTACAGTATCCTCGATGAGGGCGTGCGTGCCGATGAGCAGGCGACACGAGCCATCGGCGAGGCGTGGAAGGAGAGCACTGCGCTGGGCGCGGGTGGTGCTACCGATGAGTAATTCGACCTCGATGCCTAGAGGCGCAAGGAGTTCGCTGATGCCTGCGTGGTGCTGGCGGGCAAGGATCTCGGTCGGAGCCATGAGGCAGGCTTGGAAGCCGTTGTCTATGGCTAGG
>JBHACZ010000048.1:0-29020 GCA_041854825.1 Porphyromonas sp.
AACATATGTTGCAAGGGCGATGAATAGGATGTCACACAATCTATATTTACAGCGGCCTAATACGCGTGGATCTGGGATAGTCTCGAAGTATTTCATGCTTACAAAGATAGCGCTTGTATTTTGATGCGGTTGCCCTGTATCTACAGAGCTATTACCAGATTATTGAGTATTTTTGCCCTGCAATTTCAGTTTACAGCAATGGACAAGAAGAATTACTTTAGCTACTGGGCTGATCGCTACCGTAGCGACCTGACTGAGAACATTCTGCCCTTCTGGCTAGAGCATGGGCTAGACCGTACGCACGGCGGTATCTACACCTGCCTTGACCGTGATGGCGCGCTAATGGACGGCACCAAGAGTGTATGGTTCCAGGGACGTGCAGCCTTCACTTTCGCCTATGCCTACAACAATGTAGAAGCTCGCCCCGAATACCTAGAGGCAGCCAAGAGCTGTATCGACTTCTTCCTCAAGCATTGCTTCAACGAGGACGGGCGCATGTACTTCGAGGTGATGGCAGACGGCACGCCCCTGCGCCTACGTCGCTATATCTTCAGTGAGACTTTTGCCATCATCGCCATGGCGGAGTACAGTATCGCCAGTGGCGACCACTCGTATGCAGAGCGCGCACTAGAGCTATTCGACCGTGTACGCACCTGGCTTGCCACGCCTGGCGCCCTGCCTGCCAAGTATCTTCCACACGTCAAGGGACGTAGCCACTCGATCATCATGATCATGCTCAATGTGGCAGCACAGCTCCGCAAGGCACTCCCCGACCCAGGTCTAGACAAGCAGATCGCTGACAGCATCCACGAGCTCAAGACCTACTTCATGAAGCCCGAATACAAAGCCCTCCTCGAGGGCGTGGGCGAGCATGGCGAAGTCGTAGACACCATCGGCGGTCGTCTCATCAATCCAGGTCACTGCATCGAGACGGCATGGTTCGTCCTCGACGAGGTCAAGCACCGTGGTGGCGACAAGGAACTGCTCGACATGGCACTCACGATCCTCGACTGGTCATGGGAATGGGGCTGGGACAAGGAGCACGGTGGCATCATCAACTTCCGCGACTGCAAGGGCTTCCCCTCACAAGACTATTCACAGGACATGAAATTCTGGTGGCCACAGACCGAGGCGATCATTGCCACGCTCTACGCTTATCAGATGAGTGGAGACGAGAAGTACCTGCGCATGCATCAGCAGATCAGCGACTGGACGTATGCCCATTTCCCCGACCATGAGTATGGCGAATGGTATGGCTACCTACACCGCGATGGTTCTGTAGCTCAGCCTGCCAAGGGTAATATATTCAAGGGGCCATTCCACATCCCCCGCATGCTCACCAAGGGGTATATCCTCTGTCGCGAGCTACTCGGAGAGTAATCCTTCTCCACGCGCATTCCATCGGGAGCGTCGAGCATACAGCTCGGCGCTCCCGATTTGCTTTCATCGCCTACCTCACAGGCACGGGCAAATGAAATGGGAGAGCTAAAGCAAGTCTGCTGTATCCCAAAGTTTGGTATATGTATTCCAAGGTTTGGTATATGTATCCCAAAGCTTGGAATACATATACCAAACTTTGGGACACAGATGGGTTAGCCTAAGTCGATTAATTTCTTTCGGATTATGCCGTATCTCTGCCTTGGCTTATGCATGCTGTATAGTGTGTTCACCTCGCGGTCTAATGGGGATGCTCTAGTAGCATTGGCTTCCGTGCATAACGCAAACCGAAGCACCTGTGAGACTACAGGCTATCCAACCGTATGAAGCGGAGGGACTACACGCTAGCCTCACCAATGAAAAGACGGCGAACGTCATGACTCATATAGGGCGAGATCTAGAGGGATAATCCTAAGGGTTATCCCTCTTCTCATCTATTAAGCCCCCTTGTCCTGAAATTACCCTTGGCAAAGAATGAATATTAACCTAGGGGTGAGGTGGTCAGTAATATTTCTTACCTTTGTGGAGGCTGTGTGCGCTGTCGCTTCGCCTTGCCAAATCGAGGCGACGGAGCTTAAAAGGGAATCGAGTGCAACTCTCGAGCAGTCCCGCTGCTGTATTTACTTCGTGGCGCTGAGTCGCGCAGGGTCGATGATCGACCTTGCACCCACTGAGAGTTCTGTACTCATCGGGAAGGGGACGCAGCGAAGAGTATAAGCCAGAAGACCTGCACAGTCATTCATGCTTCGAGGAAAGCAAGGGCGGGATTATCCCCCGTACCTCAAATCCCCTCAGGATGCTCGGTAGTCCCCGCCTATCACAGGCGAAACGGTGCCGAGGTGGCTCCTGCCAAGGCCACACGATTTAGTGACAGAAGCCCTAGAGCAGATGTGGGGGAGCTACCGCACCCACCGCACGCCCTAGGGTTTCGTCGTGTATTATTACTCGAAGAGGGAGGAGCAAGGGGGGCGTAGTTTTCTTTGATGCTCTAGAAGATTTCGCCAAATTCCATTACCTTGCACCAGCTTCTCGCCCAGGGGTGAGGAGTCAGTGTATTATTTACTATAGCATTTATATGATGACCAAGACCAAGCCCTCTAGGGGGCAGGGATTGCCTGTATCTAAGGTAATCCTAGTAGCTTTAGCTACATACGTAAGCCTCGCATTCATCGGATGTAGCCAGTCGGAAGACTATTCTCTCCCATCGCCACCACCTCCTACACGCCTTTCGCTAGAAATCGAAGGGGCGATCAACCTCACACCCGAAGGCGATGACCTGCGCATAAGCCCTATTCAGCTCGTCGGAGAAGGAGAAAAGATGCTCCCCAAACTGCAACTGCACGTCGGCAGAAGCATCAAAGGGCATATTCTCATCGCCGAAGCCAAGACAGGGAAAGTTGTCCACGTTGAGCCAATTACCCTGGAGATGAAAGATATCCCAGAGCAGGGAAAGAAGCTGGCTTACAAGGGAACAGTCAATTTCTCGGGCTACAGCGTAGGAACAGAGTATCTCGGCTGCGCAATGGTCGGAGGAATTCGCTACAACGGAACACTCTCCTATGGCTATTCTCCATTTTACCTCGATGAAACGAACAAGACGCTCGACATCGGGGCAGAGGGTGGACACCTCAACATCCCCTATGCCACGCAATGGAAAACGCTGTCATTCAATGCCAAGGGCGAATCATCCATCGAGGACACCTTCGTTCCCCTAGGGTATCTCTTTCGCTTTCAGGTCAAGAACACACTGGGGCAAAGCATTTATCTAAGGGCATTCCAGCCTCAGCCAAGCAGTGGATTCTCTGCCTCTATCAGCACGCAGACTGGCAAGGCTATTAAGGGGCAACATCCTGCCTTCCAGGAGCAGAGCTACACGTCCATCCTTCCCTACTTCACTCCACCCAAGGAGGTGGAAGCACAGGGAGTATCCGAAGTCTTCGCCCTATGGTTCGCTCGCACCGAAGGCGATGCTCAGCAAGCTCCGTTACAGCTCACTATAGCCTTCAGCCAATATCAGAGCGCGACGAGAACCTACCGCGTCACCCTCGGACCCAATGGGTCGACACGCTTCGCGACACTGACGCTCCGCTAGGGACACCAGCGCGCACTTGAGGCGAGCACCTCCCGGCTATTCACTTATACTCACCACTGATATTTATTGTATGACTATATCCCAGCGCTTCCCTTATGAGGCTTCCGCAGTCGAGTGCCTCGACCTGCACCATAGTGCAAGCCTTCTGATCTCACTCTCCGTCAAGGGGAACGTCGGTGAATGGCAAGAACTCGAAGACGAAGATCTCAACCCTACCTATTAGGTCAGCTTCGAGAGGCAACAATTCACGTTGATAAGGCAACAAGTTTGGTAATGATTTGCTAACTTTGTGGCAGAGTCGAGTTCATGACGCACACGCGCTCGGACTCGACTCTGCATGCACAAGCATTTTTACAAACTAAATCATAAAGAGCGATGGACCTGATTCAAGAGATTATTGACAGAGCGAAAGCCAACCCCCAGCACATTGTCTTCCCCGAAGGCACAGAAGAGAGAACCCTCCGTGCAGCTGACCGCCTCCTGCGTGATGGCGTGGTCAAGCTAACCCTCATCGGCGACCCGTACTCCATCCGCTCCAAGGCGCACGACCTCAATCTGCGTCACGTCTCGGAGAAGGCGACCCTCCTAGACCCCAAGAATCACGAGCGTAAGGAAGCCTACGCTGATCTACTGCTCGAGCTACGCCGTAGCAAAGGCATGACACCCGAGCAGGCTGCTGTCCTCGTCGAGGATCCCCTCTACCTAGGTTGCCTCATGATCAAGGCTGGCGATGCTGATGGCGAGCTAGCTGGTGCTATCAATGCCACGGGCGACGTGCTACGTCCTGCCCTGCAGATCGTCAAGACTGCTCCAGGCTTTAGCTGTGTGAGTGGTCTCTTCCTCATGTTCACCCCTAGCCACGAGTACGGACACAATGGCCTGCTCTTCTTCGGAGACTGCGCCGTGATGCCTTGCCCCACAGCTCCAGAGCTAGCACAGATCGCTGTAGCCTCAGCACGCACTGCAGCAGCTATCGCAGGCATTGATCCCAAGGTCGCCCTGCTAAGCTTCTCTACACGTGGATCTGCCAAGCACGAGCTCGTAAACAAGGTCGTAGAGGCAACGCGCCTCGCCAAGGAAATGGCTCCAGACCTCAAGATCGACGGAGAGATGCAGGCTGATGCTGCCCTCGTAGGCAAGGTCGCTGCCCTCAAGGCGCCCGACAGTGAAGTAGCTGGACAGGCAAACGTCCTTATCTTCCCCTCGCTCGAGGTTGGCAATATTGGCTACAAGCTCGTACAGCGTCTCGCTGGTGCTGAGGCTGTAGGTCCTATCCTCCAGGGTATGGCAGCTCCAGTGAATGACCTCAGCCGTGGTTGCTCTGTCGATGACATCTATAAGATGACAGCCATCACAGCTAATCAGGCGATCGCTGCCAAGGCGCAAGCGTAGTGGCTGTACTCTCTCGGCATATCCTGCACACCATTAATAATAACCTGACATTATCTCACGACTTATCAGTATGAAAATACTAGTGCTCAACTGTGGTAGCTCCTCGCTGAAGTATTCGCTCATCGAGCTACCCGAATATCGTGTCATCACCTCTGGACTAGCAGAGCGTGTCGGCACTCCGACATCGTTTATCAAGTACACGCCTCCTGGAGCTAGCTCTACGACGCGCGAGACGCCTATCCCTGACCACACGCGTGGCGTAGAGGTCATCCTCGAGACACTCCTTGATCCCGAGGTGGGGCATATCAAGAGCCTCGACGAGATCGGCGCCATCGGGCATCGCCTCGTACACGGCGGAGAAGTCTTCTCGGGCAGTGTCCGCATCACAGATGAAGTAGTAGCTCAGCTGGAGAAGTGCATCCCACTAGCTCCCCTGCACAACCCTGCGAACATCATGGGGATTCGTGCCGCCCAGCACGTCCTGCCCAACGTACCCCACTGCGGTGTCTTCGATACGGCATTCCATCAGACGATGCCTAAGCATGCCTACATGTATGGTCTACCCTACGAACTATACGAAAAGCATGGCGTGCGCCGCTATGGCTTCCACGGCACAAGCCACGCCTACGTGAGCGAACGTGCTGCCGAGCTAGTAGGCATGCCCTACGACAAGGCGCGCATCGTCACGGCACACGTCGGTAGTGGAGCCTCGGTCGCTGCTATCAAGGACGGCAAGAGCGTAGACACCTCTATGGGCATGACGCCTAGCGAAGGGCTAGTGATGGGCACACGCGCTGGAGACATTGACTCTGGCGTCATCGACTTCCTCCTAAGCAAGAAAGACTGGGATCCTGCTGAGATCGCCGAATACGTACAGGACGCTTCGGCTCGTGGCACGCGCACGACACTCATCACCGAAGACCTTGCCTTCATGCTCAACAAGCGAAGCGGTATCCTCGGAGTCGCTGGCATCGGTAGTTCAGACATGCGCGACATCGACAGCGCAGCCGCCTCTGGCAACGAGCGCGCAGCCCTAGCCGCTCATATGCTCGAGTACCGTGTCCGCAAATATGTTGGTGCTTATGCTGCTGCCCTCGAGGGGATCGACATCCTCGTCTTCACCGCAGGCGTCGGAGAGAACCGCGCCGCCCTCCGCTCGAATGTCTGCAAGGGCCTTGAGTTCATGGGTATCGAGATCGACGAGAGCATCAACTCTGCCCTCCGTGGCAAGCCCGGCATCATCAGCACGCCCTCTAGCCGTGTCAAGGTCGTGGTCATGCCTACCGACGAAGAGTACATGATCGCCAAGGAGACCTACTCACTGCTCCACTAATCTCCCCCTCCCGAATGCAGTCGTGGATGAGTAGCCCATATGTACATATGGGCTACTCATCCACGACTTTTTTATCTTCACCACACCTTGAGATTATTGCAATGTACTTAGGATCTGACTACCGCCTACAGAGACGAGCTGTTCTTGGGCAGTTTTATTTGACCCTGCACCTACAGCTATCTCAAGTCACGGACTCCCTTTAACCCATCTCTATCTCAAGCTTTGGGATACATAAACCAAAGCTTGGAATATATAGACCAAAGTTTGGAACATATAGACCAAACTTTGGGATACAGCATCAGCAAACTAAGTGAGGGACTTTCACCTTGTAGGATGAGCCATCAGGGTAAGCGGGTTGAGTATTAGCCGAGAAACTTCTTGGCTTCTAGGAGTGTGATGGTTCTTTAGGGGAGACATGTGACATTGTGCGCAAAAATACGGCGAGAGGGGCGTGTAAGATTTCTGACTAGGAGCATATTTTCGTACCTTTGTAGCTTAACTGGTTGAACCGATATAAGGATTTACAATGATTAGTTTCTTCCGTAACCTCTCGGGTAGCATCATCGCCCTGGAGTCAGCTCAAAGACCTAGTAACGAAACGCTCAAGGCACTCACTTGGCTTTTCAGCGGAGCAGAGTATGTAGACCGTGATAGTCTAGAGGGCTACTATGTAGGACCACGTCGCGAGATGCTCACTCCCTGGAGCACGAACGCAGTAGAGATCACCCAAAACATGAATATCGCGGGTATCTCACGTATCGAAGAATACTTCCCTGTCGAAAGCGCCGAAGCCTCCTACGACCCCATGCTACAGGCTATGTACACGGGACTAGGTCAAGACATCTTCCACATCAACCTCAGCGCAGAGCCTATCCATTATATCGAGGATATCCGTGGATACAATGAGGCGGAAGGTCTAGCCCTCAGCGAAGAAGAAATCATTTATCTCGGCGAACTAGCCCAGCGTATCGGTCGCCCATTGACCGACAGCGAACTCTTCGGATTTTCGCAGGTCAATAGCGAACACTGCCGTCACAAGATCTTCGGTGGGACGTTCGTCATCGATGGCGTAGAGCGCGAGAGCAGTCTCTTCGCCATGATCAAAGAAACCAGCGCACAGAACCCCAACTTCCTCGTCTCCGCCTACAAGGACAACGTGGCATTCGTCTCTGGTCCACGCATCGAGCAGTTCGCTCCTGTGAGTGCAGATCGCCCAGACTTCTTCGCCACGAGCGAGATCGATAGCGTACTAAGCCTCAAGGCTGAGACGCACAACTTCCCTACGACCGTAGAGCCCTTCAACGGTGCTGCCACAGGCACAGGCGGTGAGATCCGCGACCGTATGGCAGGTGGACGCGCCAGCATCCCCATGGCAGGCACGGCAGTCTATATGACAAGCTACCCACGTACAGAGGGCGCACGTCCCTGGGAGAAGCATACGGCAGAGCGCCCCTGGCGTTATCAGACACCTCGCCAGATCCTCACCAAGGCATCCAATGGCGCGAGCGACTTCGGCAACAAGTTCGGGCAACCCCTCATCTGTGGTTCGGTCTTGACCTACGAACATCAGGAGAGTGCCGACGCCCCTCGCTACGGATTTGACAAGGTGATCATGCTCGCGGGCGGTGTCGGCTATGCCCGCAAGGACAATGCCCTCAAGGGCGAACCCAAGCCTGGCGAGAAGGTCGTGCTGATGGGTGGAGACAACTACCGCATCGGTATGGGCGGTGGAGCTGTTAGCTCGGTGAATACGGGTCAGTATGCTGGCGCCATCGAGCTCAACGCCATCCAACGTGCCAATCCCGAGATGCAGAAGCGCGTGCAGAATGTAGTGCGCGCTATGGCAGAGAGTGCCGACAACCCCATCGTATCTATCCATGACCACGGCGCAGGCGGACACCTCAACTGTCTCTCTGAGCTCGTCGAAGCCACAGGCGGTCTTATCACGATGGACAGACTTCCCGTAGGAGACCCCACCCTCTCAGCACGCGAGATCATCGGCAACGAAAGCCAGGAGCGTATGGGGCTACTCGTAGGCGAGGAGCATATCGACAAGATCAAGCGCATCGCAGAGCGTGAGCGCGCTCCACTATACGTAGTCGGCGAGACGACGGACGACATGCGTCTCGTCTTCGAGCGCGACAACGGTGAGAAGCCCATTGATCTCGCCCTCGGCGACATGTTCGGCAGCTCACCTCGCACCATCATGACAGACGAGACGGTAGAGCGCACCTATTCGGCTCCCGCCTATAGTCAGGACAAGCTCGAGGAGTATCTCGACGATGTCCTACGCATGGAGGCTGTCGCATGTAAGGATTGGCTAACGAATAAGGTCGACCGCTCTGTAACAGGGCGCGTGGCACGTCAGCAGTGCCAGGGCGAGCTACAGCTCCCTCTGAGCGACCTCGGGGCAATGGCTCTCGACTTCCGCGGAGAGGCAGGTATCGCCACCTCTATCGGTCATGCCCCTGCCGTTGCTCTCGTAGACCCCGTAGCGGGTAGCGTGATGGCGATCGCAGAGTCATTGACTAATATTGTATTTGCCCCCCTCACGCACGGACTTCAAGGCATTTCGCTCAGCGCAAACTGGATGTGGCCCTGTCGCAACGCAGGCGAAGACGCACGTCTATATGATGCCGTGGAGGCTGCCTCACAGTTTGCCATCAGCCTAGGTATCAACATCCCCACAGGCAAGGACTCCCTCTCCATGACACAGAAATATCCCGATGGCGAGGCTGTACTCAGCCCCGGCACAGTGATCATCAGCGCAGCAGGTGAGGTGAGCGATGTCAAGTCCATCGTCTCTCCTGTCCTCTCTGACGACAAGGATACGTATATATATTACGTGGACTTCAGCTTCGCGCCACTTGCTCTCGGCGGGTCTGCCTTCGCTCAGAGCCTTGGTAAGCTCGGCGACATGACGCCAAGCGTAGACGAGCCAGAGTACTTCCGCGATGCTTTCACTGCCGTGCAGGAGCTGATCAAGCGTGGGCTTGTCCTCGCAGGGCACGACATCAGCGCTGGCGGTATGATCACAGCTCTCCTCGAGATGTGCTTTGCCCGCACAGAGGGAGGTCTCGACGTGAATCTCAGCGAGATCCCCGAGACAGACCTCGTCAAGCTTCTTTTCGCAGAGAACCCTGGTGTCCTCATCCAGGTGCGCGACCGTGAGGCTGTCGAGGAGATACTACGCGAGCTAAGTATCGGCTTCGCCATGATCGCACGCCCTGCAGAGGGTCGCACGCTCAGCATTAAGCAGGGCAAGAAGCAACTTAGCCTAGATATTGATGCCAAGCGCGCACTGTGGTACGAGTCTTCATTCCTGATGGACAAGCACCAGACACGCCCAGACCTAGCCGAGGCACGCTATCACAACTACAAGGATCAACCCATCCGCTACACCTTCCCCGCAGGCTTCACAGGCAAGCTCCGTGATCTCGGACTCGACCCTGATCGTAAGACGCCCAGCGGTGTGCGTGCAGCCATCCTGCGAGACAAGGGGACAAACGGAGAGCGTGAAATGGCATACGCACTCTTCCTGGCGGGCTTCGATGTCAAGGATGTACACCTGACAGACCTCACGAGCGGACGCGAAACACTCGACGATGTACAGCTCATCGTATTCTGTGGAGGATTCTCCAATAGCGACGTGCTAGGCTCTGCCAAGGGTTGGGCTGCGGGCATTCTCTTCAACGAGCAGGCGAAGGCTACACTCGACCGCTTCTATGCACGCCCCGACACTCTCAGCCTAGGTATCTGCAACGGCTGCCAGCTGATGGCAGAGCTTGAGGTACTCTACCCAGAGCACGAGCTCAAGCACAAGATGCAGCACAATGACTCTGGTCGCTTCGAGTCGGGCTTCGTCAGTCTCACCATCCCCGAAAACAAGTCGATCATGCTCGGCAATCTCTCGGGGACAAGTCTCGGCATTTGGATTGCGCATGGAGAGGGCAAGTTTGCCCTTCCCTACTCTAGCGAACATTATAACGTCGTGGCTCGTTATGCCTACGACAGTTACCCTGCCAACCCCAACGGATCACCCGAGGGTATCGCAGGTCTCTGCAGTGCCGATGGACGACATCTCGCGATGATGCCTCACCCAGAGCGAGCCATCTTCCCCTGGCAGTGTGGTCACTACCCTGAGGAAGTTCGCGAGCTGCATGAGGTTAGCCCCTGGATGCAGGCTTTCCGCAACGCCTACGAGTGGATTTTGGCAGTTCAGAGATAAAATTTTCGTATTTCTTTCTCTCGAGATTTTGGAAACAAAGTAAAATAGCGTAACTTTGTCCCCGAGAAGTTTGAACACCGCTCCCAGAGTTGTGTTCCTAGACTATAAAATACGAAGATAAAAACAGAATGAATATGACAAAATTGACTCTTATCGCTCTAGCTGCGCTTGCTACAGCTCAAGTAGCCACAGCCCAGACGGCGACCTACCAGTCATACGGCGTAGACTCAGTAGCAACCACAGAAGTTAGAACTTCTGATTCCCGCATAGTAGAAACAAATCTCTTCCGCCACAACTGGTTTGTGGGCTTCGGTCTCGGAGGTCAGGTTTACTTCGGTGACCATGATCGCCAGATGAAGTTCCTAGACCGTGTAGGTAGCATGGCAGACATCTATGTTGGGAAGTGGTTTACTCCAGGTATCGGTGTACGTCTCGGAGTAAGCGGAGGTACTGCAAAGGGAGTATCTGGTTGGACGGGGCACACCCTGCTCTACCCAAATGCAAACTGGGCAAACTACCAGGGCTTCATCAAGGATTACACTCCCACTCCAGCTATCGGTGGATTCACGGCTGACCCATATGAGGCAGCTACTCACCCAGGCTATACGCTCTACGAAACGCGCATGTCATATATCCAGGCTCGTGCAGACGTAATGTTCAACCTCTCGCATATGATCGGAGGCTATGAACCTGAGCGTTTCTACTCATTCATCCCATACGCTAGCCTTGGCTTCGCTCACACCCTAGACAAGGCCCCTCGTTCGGGTCAGTATTCTCACGAGATGACTGGTGGCATCGGTCTGCTTAATCGCTTCCGCCTCAGCAATCGTCTAGACATCAACCTTGACGTTCGTGCGACCTACACTGGCGACCACTTCGACCAGGAAGACGTAAACTTCACCGAGGGAAGCCTTTACAACCTCACGAGCTCTGCCAAGCGCTATGGAGAGGGCGTAATCTCAGCCACCGTAGGTCTGAGCTACAACCTCGGCAAGACGACTTGGGATCGTAGCACCGTTACTACTGTCCGCGTGAACGAGAATGTCCTCGCAGACCTCCGCAGCCGTGTAGGTCAGCTCCAGGCGACCAATGACGATCTTCGTCGCCAGCTAGAGAACGCTCTCAACCGCGAAGTGACTAAGGAAAATGTAGCTGCACAGCCTTTACTTGTTACCTTCCCTATCGATCGCTGGGTGCTCAGCAACAAGGATCGCGTAAATCTCGGCTTCCTTGCAGAAGCGATCAAGGCAAATCCCAACATGGTCTACTCTGTAACAGGGTATGCAGACCGTGGCACGGGTAGCACGAAGCGTAATATCTTCCTTGCCCGCAAGCGTTCTGAAGTTATCTACGACTGCCTAGTGAAAGAGTTTGGCGTATCTGAGAGCCAGCTTCGCCGTGATGATAAGGGAGGTGTAGCTAACATGTACTACAACGATCCACGTTGCAGCCGTGCTGTCCTCGTCCAGGTTACTGAATAGTAGAAGTAGCCTCCACTCATAAATTTACACAAGACTGACCTATGGCGTTCACGCCATAGGCCAGTCTTCTTATTTTCACATCATGCCCCATCGCATTCCTCTGATTGTCGCATTCACTCCGAGCTATCTGATCCCAGCAGCGACGACCCTGCTCTCCATCCTTCAGACATCCTCTGCATCTTATGAGGTCGTCTGCTTACTCTCTGAACCTCTTGATGATCAAGATCGACGACGTCTCGAGGCTATCGATGGGGGTAGTGGTCGATTAGCTTTTCGCTACTTTGAGCTGAGCGACGAGCTCGAGGGGGCATTTGTAGACCCCAAATATACCGCGGCAGCAAACTTTCGCCTTGTCATTGCAGACAAGCTCCCCGAATGGGACAAGGCGATCTACCTCGACTGCGACATCATCGTGCGCCAAGACCTCGGACGTCTATATGAGACCATCGATCTCGAAGGCTACTATCTAGCGGGTGTCGCAGAGACCTCGACGGACTATCAGATCAAGCGAATGCAGGATCTAGGCTGTGAGGCAGGTAAATATATCAATTCCGGCTTTCTCGTCATGAATCTCGATCTCCTACGTCGTGATCACATGGGCAAAAAGCTCGTTGCCTTCCTTCAGGCTCCTTATCTAGAATTCCCTGACCAGGATGCCCTCAACGTAGTCTGCCGTGATAGAATTCTCTACCTCTCTCCTCTATATAATGGCATCCGCACCTTCATGCTCCCAGCCTACCGCGAGACCTTCCTAAGATACCACGACTTAGAGCTCTGGCACCAGATTAGACGAGAAGCTACAATACATTATACGGGCGAAAAGCCTTGGCGCGCCTACACCTTCCTGTTCGAGAAATGGTGGCAGTGCTACCACCAGCTCCCCGAAGCTGTACGCACAGGATATAGTCCCTGCAAAAAAACAGAGCGCCTCGCCCTACTATTCTCTATCCCAGGCATTCGCCCTATAGCGAATACTCTACTCACCCTCAGACGAAAATGGAGCAAGCACTAACAACTTCTGAGGCAAAGCATGCCTATCTCATCCTTGCACATGGTCAGTACGAGCTATTGCACCTTCTAGTCAGCTCTATCGATGACCCACGCAACGACATCTACATCCACCTAGACATCAAAGCAGGCGAAATCCCCTCACACATACAGACAAGCCAGGCAAGGCTCACGTGGATACCTCGTCGGCTAGATGTCCGATGGGGAGATGTCTCTATAGCTGAGGCAGAGTACGAACTATTTGCTGTAGCACAGGCACAAGGGAAATACGCTTACTATCACCTACTCTCGGGGGTCGATCTGCCACTCAAGAGCCAGGACTATATTCACGAATTCTTCGCTCAGCATGCAGGCAAGGAGTTTGTCGGCTATTATCATGGAGAAGACCTTGAGGCATCTCTATTGAGGAAGGTTCGACGTCGGCATCTCTTCCCTAAACATTTCCGAGGCAAAGGTCTCTCCTTCCAGATGCGCCGAGTCATCCGCGCCCTCTACCTTAAGCTACAGGAGCAGCTGGGTATTACACGCAATGACAATATCGACTTTCACAAAGGCACACAGTGGGTGAGTATCACCGATGCCTTGGTGCGAGAGCTTCTAGAGCACCGCGATGAGATCCTATCTCTGTACCGTGGCAGTTTCTGCTGTGACGAAGTGTTTATACAGACCTATCTCGCGAGTTCTCCCCTCTCTGCCAACATCTACGATATCGACGACGAGGCAAGGGGGTGTATGCGTGAGATCGGTTGGGCTGATGGGGTGCTCACGGACTTTGGCTCCGAGGATCTCGAGAAATTCAGAAAAAGTGAAGCACTTTTCGCGCGAAAGTTCAACGAATCTGACATGGACTTCCTCCATGAGGTACTACGGCACGAGTAATCGACTATATTTGTACCTATGAATGCATTAGTTTCCGTAATTCTGCCGATGTATCGCGTGGCAGATGTCCTCCCGACCTGCCTCGATGCGCTTGCCCGTCAGACCTATCGCCAGCTAGAGCTGATCTTCGTGGACGACTGTAGCCCCGACGACAGCTATCAGATCGTCCATGAGGCTGCTCCGCGCCTCCAGACGCTCGGGATGCGTGTCATGGTCATTCGGCACGAGGTCAATCAAGGCGTAGCGGCTGCACGCTCGACAGCTCTAGAGCACGCTACAGGAGAGTGGATATTTCACTATGATGCAGACGACAGGCTCGCAGACAATGCTATTGAAGCGATGCTACATCTAGCAGAAACCAGCCAAGCAGATATCGTCGGCTGTGACTGGGTTCTCTGCCATGGCAACAGCCAGCGCAGGATGCATCAGCCACAGGTCGAGACTGGGCTCGATGCATTCAGGGCTATGTGCCAGGGGATAATGAAGTGGAATCTCTGGCTCTTCATCGTGCGTAGAGCCCTTATCGAGCAGGAGCCCAAGCTCCGGTTCCTTCCTGGGCAGAATATGGGCGAAGACATGATGTTCATGGGTAAAGCTTTCCTTAGAGCCAGCCGTATAGCCATGCTCCCCGAGCCACTCTATTATTACACCAAGAATGATAATGGACAGCTCACAGGTAGCTACACCGACGCCCACTGGACACAGGTAGGCAACAATATCGCAGAACTCGAACGATACGTACATGAGCATGCCTCACATCGAGAGCTATCCTTGATACAGCAGCTCAAGCTGACACTCAAGCTCCCTCTGCTCATCTCTCCTCGTCAAGCAGACTATGATCGCTGGTACTCCTGGATGCCCGAGGCGAATGCCTCCATTATGGACAACAGTCGCCTCCCTCTACGCACACGCCTCCTGCAGAGAGCTGCTGCCTCGCGTCAGTGGTGGCTAGTACGCCTCTACTACGAGATCGTGATGAAGCGTCTGTATGCCATGCTCTACAAATAACCCCACGCTCCCATGCTACGATACCTATCTATAGCGACGACTGCACTAGTTGTCAATATGTTTCTCTTCCCCATCCAGCTATACATCCTCCCGATGAACCTCAAGATGCTTTTGGCTGTCATCGGGTTGTGTATTCTCGGGATGTACGTCGTACGCTATCGCACTTACGAAGCGAACAAGCAGCTCTTCGGGGCAGCCTTCATTGCTCTCATATACTCGGTGGTCAACCTCATCGCCGTAGAGATCAACGACATGTTTGACTTCTCGTATGCCAACTACATCACGACCTTCCTCGTATGGATATTCTCCGCCTACACCTCGGTATGTATGATCCGGTGGACACATGGGAAAGTCACCATTAGGCTCGTCACCGCCTACCTCGCCGCCGTCTGTGCTGCGCAATGTATCCTTGCCATCATGATCGATCGTATCGAGATCGTCTCCATGCTCGTGGATGCTGTGACCTTCACGGCTTTCTACAAAGAGATCGGTCGTCTCTATGGTTTCGGTGCGGCCCTTGACCCAGCTGGTGTGCGCTTTGCGGTAACGTTGGTAATGATTGCCTTCGTCATATCTATCGATGAGGGGGTCAAGCAAAGCAACAAAGCTCTCACTTGGTTCATGATCGCCTTTGCTATCATAACGATTCTTGGCAACATGATCTCGCGCACGACCTTGGTAGGTCTAGCACTTGCTATAGCGGTGATAATCCTCTCGACAGGTGTCTACCGCATGGTCATCGTGGCAAGCAATATCAAGATCTATGCGACCTTCGGTCTAATCTCCCTTCTCACGATCCCGATCGCTGTGTATCTCTACAATACTGATGAATTCTTTTATTCTCAGCTCCGCTATGGCTTCGAAGGATTCTTCAACTGGGTAGAGACTGGAACATGGAGAACAGGATCGACTGATGTCCTGGCGACGATGTGGCGATGGCCTGAGACCACGAAGGCTTGGATCATAGGTACTGGAGAATATGACAATTTTCGCTTCGGTACAGACATTGGCTATTGTCGCCTCATCCTGTACTCTGGTCTCGTCGGCTTCAGTGTCTTTGCCTCGCTTTTCGTTTATAACGCCATCATCTTCATCGGGAAATATCGCCGATACAGGTATATGTTCGTCATCTTCCTGGCCATGAGCTTCATCATCTGGTACAAGGTCTCTACTGACCTCATGCAGATATGGGCACTTTTCTACGTCTTCGTAGACGAAGAGGAAGCCGATTACCTCCCCAAACTCTCTCTAGCGTGAAGATCGTCTACTGTATCCCAGGGCTGTACAACTCTGGCGGGATGGAGCGCGTCCTATCCTGCAAAGCCAATTATCTCGCAGCGCACGGCTACGAGATCCACATCATCACGACCGATCAGATGGGTCGCCCGCCCTTCTTTCCCCTAGATGAGCGAATCCGCACCTACGACCTCGACATCAACTACGAGAGCAACAATGGTGGAAGCCTCTGGCACAAGGTCTCAACCTACCGCACCCGTCAGCGTCGGCACCGTGAGAGGCTCACGCGTCTACTGATGCAGATCCGCCCCGACGTGACCGTCTCGATGTTCGGCAATGACGAAGCCATTATCCCCACCATCCAGGACGGCAGTCGCAAGGTTCTCGAATATCATTTCTCTAAGCTCAAGCGTCTCCAATACGGTCGCCGAGGTCTGTGGCGTCTCGTCGACCTCTGGCGCACCCGACAGGACGAACGCCATGTCCGTGCCTACGACCGCTTCGTCGTCCTCACCGACGAAGATCGACAACTCTGGGGCGACCTCCCCAATATCCACGTCATAGCCAATCCGCTCCCCTTCGAGAGTGCGGAGACTGCCCCACTAATACACCATCGGGTCATCGCCGCAGGGCGCTACGACTACCAGAAGAACTTCGAGGCACTCATTGATATCTGGGCGCGCGTCTCACCCCAGCATCCCGACTGGCACCTAGACATCTACGGCAATGGTCCTCTCCGCCCAGAGCTAGCGGCACGTGTCGAGCGTCTCGGGCTTACCGATTCGCTGACGCTCCAGCTCCCCACGCGCGACATGCCTGCCGAATATCTCCACAGCTCGATCTACGCGATGACCTCTCACTACGAAGGGCTACCGATGGTACTCCTCGAAGCCCAAACCATGGGTCTACCGATCGTCTCCTACGCCTGCCAATGCGGTCCACGTGACATCATCACCGACGGAGAGAATGGCTATCTCGTCCCCCTCTATGACGAGAGTGCCTTCGCCGAAGCCCTCTCTCGCCTCATGCACTCCGAGAGCGAACGCCAGCGGATGGGTGCCTCTGCACGTCTATCCTCTGCGCGCTACCGTATCGACAGCATTATGCCCCAGTGGCTAGAGCTCTTCGAGAGCCTACGCAGATAATCTTGCTATCAAGCGTAGAGCGAGGTCCTACTAGCAAAGGGGTTCAAGGGCGATTTTCGCTCTTGAGCCCTCTGCTTTAGACCCACATCAGATAATCTAGATCTCCAGCACCCGCCTCCTAAAAGAACTGACCCAAAGCTCCTTCCGCAGAGGTCAAGGCTCATTCAGATGCGAATCACAACCTCACTACCCTATCTACCCAACGAGATCTCTACTTTATACCCCAATCGGGACTTAAGTTAAGTCGCCGAGACGACTTACTGTAAGTCCCGATGGCGACTCAAGTTAAGTCGCCATCGGGGATCAAATGAGATTCATCCCCACTACTGTCGAATGTCTAGGCGCAAGTTCTGTAGATAATCTCGAGATTGCTCTACAAGGATAAATCCCTATTCGTCAATAAATATTCTAAATATCCACACAATAACTCCCAAGCCCTCCTCTTTTCTCGCACGTGTCAAACAAAAACTTTACCTTCGTGGCAGATCAATTTCTTCCATAGAAGAAACATAAAAATGATGATTATTTAACATACAAATTTACAAGTATGAAACATTTTGTAGCTTTGCTCCTGGTTTCACTGGCTATCGCCTCCTGTAGCCAAAATGAGCCAACTCCATCAGGCACCACGCCCCAGAGCTCTGAGACAGCTCCTGCAGCGGAGACCCAGACCATCCAGCTATCGGTCGAGGGAGAGATCTACGAGGATGATCTTCGAGCAATGTTCATCAGCTTCGATCGAGATGGTAATGACCTGCCCAGGATCAACCTCGAGAGCCTAAAGTCCCCCGACGGCAAAGTACACGTCTACTGCGTCATCCGCGGAGAAGGAGGTGGAGTGGCTCCGCATATCGCCTACATGACGATCCCCTTCGAGCTTGATGGGCGGAGGCTCTACATCAATCAGTATGAGCTTGCACTTCCTACAGGGGTAGCCTACGACAATGTCAATGGGCGTAAGTGGTATATCACAGGATGCATAGGAGGAGAGCTTGATACTAACTCCGGAAAACTACTGATGCAGAAGACCATATCCGAAAACAACCTAAAGTCTGGCGGAGATTCTCCCCTGACGATTCCCTTGATGTTCCCCTGGACAGAGATTACCTTCCCTATATCGCCTCTGCGCGGTGCTGTACCTAAGGTACACTTCGCTCCACGGGGCTCGCTTCTAAGGGTCTCGACGGTCAATGATACGGGCGAGGATCTGTTTAGCGTCGGGGCATATGTCAAGTCCAACACCTTCGGTAGTAAAGGCTACTTCACCTTCACTGGAGATATCACTCCAGGCGCTTACCCGTCCTACACATTCAACGACGATGAAGGGGGCTTCACCCTGTTTACACTTACCTCACTCCGCCCAGGCGAAAGCTCTGGGAGCTACTTCTGCTGGGTAATGCCTTCTGACACTCCTGTCGCTGAACCTAAGACATACGCCATTAGCTCCTACCTGTACTCCCCAGTAGCATCTGACCTCTCGAAAGCTGTCACCTTAACTCAAGGCAAGCTGATGAAAGGGGGTGCCTTGGTAGACTACACCTCTGGCATTCCTGCTCAGGGCAAGAGCTACAGCTTAAACATACACGTACTACGCACTCCTCTGCTAATAGATCATTTCCTCGATCATCGTTTGCTCACGGCTACGCATCCCCGACAAATTCCCCCTCAAGAGAGTCAGCGCTTCCCGAATGGAGATTTCTTCAGAGACCTTCCTATCCCGGTAGGCTATCACATCCCCACCCTTGATGAGTGGATGGCGATAGGGCCCTCGCGAGAGCAAGACATCATTGCTTTCGATACCCCTAGCACCGAGAGCACTCGTGAGGTAGTGACGACCCACCTAGGGACACACACCTACTCTGCGGTATATACCAATACCCCGACGGCGACCTACGCCATACGATTTGCAATGCTCTCATCCAGCCCAGGGACAGAGACTGCCCCCGCAGCGAACAACAATTTCCTGCGCTGTGCATATCGCTATACCTATGATCAGACATCAGGGTCACTCTCCGTGTGCGTCCGCCATATCGGCCAAAACAATATGGAGCTCGCAGACATCGCCAACGAGTCCTTCTGGCAGGCTCACGATCCTCTGGAGCGAAAGCTAGACCTCGTGCCCTCTATCGGTGAGGCAGAGGTAATCACAGTAACGGGGAGCGATGGTGTGACACCCTACTACCATCTAAATGCGAACGCCACCTCTCATGCCTTCTGGGCTAGAGATGGGAAGGTATCTGCCTCTCCACAGGGATTCAACTCTTCGATGGATCTGATGAGTGCCTGCGGGGGCTACTCCCCACTCCCCATCATCATCACCAAGGACTACTAGCCCGTCATACGACAGGCGACCGCCCTACAGCTCACTGGAGCTGTAGGCCGTTCGCTTGTAAGATATCTAAGTGTGAGGGGGCTACTCGACTACGCCCTTGACGCGGAGGATGTAGGCACCGTCCTTGCCATTGCTGTAGACTGCGATCGTCTTGAGGAACTGACCAGGGCGACCAGCAGGATTGAAGGATACGACGATCTTGCCATCCTTGCCTGGCGCGATGGGTTCAGTATTGTACTCAGGCGTGGTACAACCACACGAGGCAACGACACGTGTCAGTACGAGCGGAGCCGTTCCCGTATTCTTAATCACGAAGGTGTGCATCACCTTGCCAGCAGCTTCCTTGATCACACCGAAGTCATGATCTTCCTCCACAGCTGTGATGATAGCACCATTGCCCTTCTGAGCCTGAGCGACCGCAGCACCTACTACGAGGAATAAGGCAGCGAACATTAGCATCAACTTTCTCATATTAATCTAATTTGTTTTGAAGCTCTACGTTAGAATCCTTGCAGAGCAATAACTGTAAGGATATGTTTTTATTATCCAAACGCAAATATACGATAACTTTCTCACCCCAGCAAGCGACTCTGCGAATTGCCCCTCCAGCTTCGGGAGTACTATGCCACCGCCCCAGCCACAGAAGCAAGGTCTGTGACTGGGGCGGAGTTTGCTGGGTCAAGGAGCTTAGTTGCGCCCCTTGCGCTGGAATCGGTCGAAGAAGCGAGAGTCGTCATCACGCTTGCTGCGACGTGCTGGGCGATCACCGCTATCACTCTGACGTGAACGACGGGGACGCTCCTCGGCGAAGGCACCGCGGTCGCTACGACCACCACGCGCTGGGCGATCACCATCGCGTCCGCCACGTTCGCCCCAAGGCTTACGCACGGGACGTTCGCCGCGGCGAGGTGCACCGCCAGAGCGGGGACCGCGATCGCGCTTGCTCGTCTCGGGAGCATTGTCTGCGTAGTCTACGACGATGCGACGCCCTTCGACCTCGAAGCGATTCATGGACTCAACCACATCGGCAGCCTCATGCTCATCCACATCGAAGAAAGAGAAGCGCGCCAGGAGGTCGATCTTGCCGACCTTGACACGTCCAGGGACGCATTTGTTGATGAGCTCGATCAGCTTATTGGGGAACATGTGATCCATCTTCCCGAAGTTGATGAAGAGACGCTTCATACCTGGCTCGGCACCACGCTGACGCTTGTCCGATTCGCTCTCGCGAGGCTTGCGCTCGTCAGCCTCGTCGATCTCCTCGACTGCCTCGTAGTAGTCGAGCAGGCGACGAAACTCTAGGAGCATCATACGACGTAGGAGCTCCTCCTTGTCGAGCCACTCCAGCTTGCGCATAATGCCAGGCATGAGGGCTTCGAGCTTGGCATCCTCAGCGATATCGACGCGCTCGAGCTGGTCGGCGAGGTTGTAGAGCTGCTTCTCGCAGATCTCCTCTCCCGAAGGCATCTTCACACGCTCGATCGTGCTACGGATAATGCGTTCGATGTCGCGCAGGCGACCGCGCTCACGGCTATGACAGATCGCAATCGAGAGACCCGTCTTGCCCGCGCGAGCCGTACGACCAGAGCGATGCGTATAGCTCTCGATATCATCGGGCAGACCATAATGGATGACGTGCGTGAGGTCATTCACGTCTAGGCCACGTGCTGCCACGTCCGTCGCCACGAGGATCTGAAGCGAACGAATGCGGAACTTCTGCATCACATAGTCACGCTGGGCTTGGCTTAGCTCGCCGTGTAGCGAGTCGGCATTGTACCCGTCCTTGATGAGGGCATCGGCGATCTCCTGCGTCTCCTTACGCGTACGGCAGAAGACGATCCCGTAGATATTGGGATAATAGTCCGCAATGCGCTTTAGCGCAAGGTACTTGTGACGTGCAGAGACCATGTAGTACACGTGCTTGATGTTGGCGTTGCCTTCGTTCTTGTTACCTACGACGATCTCTTTGGGGTTCGTCAGGTATGAGGAGGCGATCTTCGCTACCTCACGGGGCATCGTGGCAGAGAAGAGCAATAGGTGACGCTCCTCAGGCACAGAGGCAAGGATGGTCTCGATGCTCTCGGTGAAGCCCATGTTGAGCATTTCGTCGGCTTCGTCGAGTACTACGGTACGCACGTTGCCGAGCTGTGCTTCGCCACGCTCCATGAGGTCGATGAGACGACCTGGAGTAGCTACGATCACATCGACACCACGGCGTAGCACGCGGATCTGCGCCTCGATAGAGCTGCCGCCATAGACAGGCAGCACGCGCACGCTAGGCAGATACTTGCTGTAGTCTGCCAGGTCGTCTGCGATCTGCAGACACAGCTCACGCGTAGGACAGAGCACGAGCGCGCGGGGCATATTGCCCTCGGGCGTGCTCTCGCTCAGACGCTGGAGCAGGGGTAGACCGAAGGCTGCCGTCTTACCCGTCCCCGTCTGTGCTAAGGCAACGAGGTCAATGGGTTCTCCGAGTAGATAAGGAATTACCGCCTCCTGGACGGGCATAGGTTGCTGGTAGCCAAGCTCCTCTACGGCCTGGCAGATAGGTGCAGATACACCTAGTTCGTTGAAAGTCTTCAAGCTATACAAATTGTATTTGATGCGCCTGGCCTCTTAATAATTGCCGAGACTCAGCCGCGCGCCCTCCTACCTCTTGGTGAGGTACAGGTGAGCGATGAAAGAATATAGAAGCACAATAGCCTGCTCGTAGAGAAGGATAAACAGTCCCTATTGCCTCCTAGCTAATAACCCTAAGGTTGATCAATCTTCGAATCCGAAAACCCACAATATCCATCTCGGACACTCTCAAACCAATCAAACTCCGTCGTGAGCCACTGGGATGGCTTCGTGCCATGCCCCAGCATCCATCCGCCCCGCCACTGTGCATCGCTCTACTGAGCGAGCCATCTAGGGGCAGATCCCTTACTTTAGCTCCGCCTGTGCACGGCTCTGCTGTCCGAGGTACCCCCCGTGGTGACGCAGAGCGTACTGCCTATGATCGAAACCGATCCGCTGCATTACCTGCACGACGAGTACATCGCCGAGCACGGTCATCATCGTGGTGCTGGTCGTCGGCGTGAGCCCTAGGGGACACACCTCGCCAGGATTGCCCGTGGAGAGCACGACGTCCACGCTAGAGGCTAGCTGGCTATCCGTCCGTCCTGTGATGAGGATGGTCGGTACGTCGGGGATCATCTGACGGGCGAGATCGACGAGCTCTATGACTTCGCGAGTCTTACCAGAGTTACTGATCAGGAGCATAATGTCGCCTGGGCGCACCATCCCGAGATCTCCGTGCTGTGCTTCGCTCGGGTGAACGAAGTAAGCAGGCGTACCTGTAGAGCTAAACGTCGTAGCAATATTGAGTGCGATCTGACCAGCTTTCCCCATCCCAGACGTAATGAGGCGACCTTGCTTCTCGTGCACATAGCGCACGATCAAGTCAATAGCTTCAGAGTAGGGATTGTCCGCGGGAATAGATGCTATAGCCTTCATCTCGGCGTCTAGGATCTCAGCGATGGAATACTGACGGATCGAACTTTCTTGCATATCGATATCTTAATAGACTCCACAAAGGTACACCTTTACCCCCACTCTACCAAAGTACCCCCCACAGCACGCAGGGATATACTCTCGCGCGCCTCACTCCGTAGAGGCGACCGCCGATATGGTTTCCTTAAGCTTCAGCCTTACACTCTGATCCGTCTCCGAGACCCAGACCTCATCATCGCTCTCCAGGAAGATCGTGCACGTGCGCCTCGCCTCGTCCAGGGCATTCGTAACGACAAAGAGCCGATATCGCCCTCCCTCGTTTTCCTTCATGCGCTTATATTCATTCGGCGTCAGCTGTACCGAGATCTCTGCTCCAGAGAGTCCTTTCACCTCTACATGGTACCGAGTCCTGCCACTCCTCACCTCTAGATCCCATCCCTTATTCTCCCGCTCGACACGCTTCACCTCATAGCCAATAGAGCTGTAATACCGTTCAGCCTCTCCCATTGCGGTCTCCTCTACACGTATGCAATGCTCTACATCCACCACGCCTCGAGAGCGTTTACCTCCCCTCGAGGTCGGGCGATACTCCCGCACATAGCGCAGAACCTCCTGTACATACTCCCGAGCCTCTGGTGCGTCAGCATACCAAATATTGGATCGCCCCATAAATCCCTGCCTCTGCCGTGGAACACCCTTGACCCTTTGGCTCTCGGGCAGAAGGGTGCAGTCCGCCTTCTTAGCCTTGATGAAGTAAGACCTACCCTTCTCATTGGAATGCTTCGCTCCGAAACGAAGCACTGTCGCATTCCGATACCAACCGACTATACGCGTCCCCTCCGACTTGCCACCATCTGCACCGCTAGGGCAAGAAGCCGTCCAAATAACCAGAACTCCATCTACTCGGCCGCTAGACGCCGTCCGACTATCTATTCTCTCTAGGCTAATAGCCTCACCCGAGGCTGCACGTAGCCATAGCAATATCCCTTGCTATCAAGGGAATTACATATCTCATGTTTGTTGGGGTAGCTCCCTCCTTTGTGGGGTTTGTCCGTAGGATCTCCATTGTAATGGAGCATCCATGCGATATTCGCAAACAGGATCTTGCTCATCATGCTATGCTTGGATTGATTACGGCAACTCACTGCCTTGAGGAACAAAAATACAATCCCGAGCTGAGAAACACAATCACGACAACCTTCCCCCGCCTATCTCGCATCTCCCCCACTGCTAGACTTATGGGATCGCTCGGAGCAAAGAAGTAGACCGACATAGGGATATCTTCTCCAGGTCATCGGGCAAGAAAACTTGAGTTCACGTCGTGATCTGTACAGACCACGACGTGAATTATACAGACCACGTCGTGAACTGTACAATTCACGACGTGAACTGAAGAATTGACAAGGTGAGAGAGGAGGTTTATTCGCCTGCGAGAGGACTGTCGAAATAAGGCAAACAAGCGAGATGTCCCGCCGTAAGAGAGCATGCAGACACGCAGGCAGACGGAGAGTATAGACCTCGGGAGCCTGACGAGCTGGGCACGGGCGATCAGCTAGACAGCTAACCGACCCTCACCACCTGCTCCCACAGGCACTACCCTCCATCCAGAGCCGAGCGCGCGACACCGTCCCCGAGAGGGATGGTGTCGCGCGCTGAGTATTGAGTTGTTATTCCTCGGGCTATGCCCGTATTAGCCTCTGAGAGCCTCGGCAATGCGTCGCACCGCCTCGGTGAGCGTCGCACGGTCAGTAGCATAGCTTAGACGAATGCATCGATCATCCCCGAAGGCAGACCCTGCCACAGTGGCGACCTTCGCCTCCTGCAGGAGGTACATCGCCATGTCGTCGGTGCTGGCGATCGTCACCCCACGAAGCGTCTTGCCCAGATAAGCAGAGATATCGGCGAAGATATAGAAAGCCCCCTGCGGCTTACTTAGCTTAATGCCTGGGATCTCCGACAGTCCCGAGAGGACAAGATCACGGCGCTTGCCAAACTCCTCCACCATATAGGCAATACTCTCTAGCGGAGCATCAAGAGCGGCTATCGTAGCGCGCTGGGCAATGCTATTCGTGCCACTGGTGATCTGCCCCTGCATCTTGGTACAGGCACGAGCGATCGCCAGAGGGGCAGCGAGATAACCAACGCGCCAGCCCGTCATGGCATAAGCCTTGGACACCCCATTGACCGTGATCGTGCGTTCATACATCCCCTCAATGCTCGCCATAGAGGCATGTTCACAGCCGAAGCGGATATGCTCGTAGATCTCGTCTGCCACCACGTGAATGTGTGGATACTCGCGGAGTACGATGGCAAGCGCCTCCAGCTCGGCACGGCTATAGACAGACCCCGAGGGATTGCAGGGAGAGCTAAACCACAGCATCTTCGTGCGGGGCGTGATGGCAGCGCGGAGCTGATCGGGACTAATCTTAAAGTCCGTCTCTACCGTCGTGGGTAGCTCCACGGGGATACCGCCCGCGAGCTTAATAAGGTCGGCGTAGCTCACCCAGTAGGGAGCGGGCAGAAGCACTTCGTCTCCCTCATCGATCAGCACGAGGGCAAGGTTGGCAAGGCACTGCTTGGCACCCGTGGAGACGACTATCTGCTCGGGGGTGTAGCTGAGCCCGTTGTCTCGCTCGAGCTTACGGCAGACGGCAGCCCGCAGATCACGGTAACCATCGACAGGCGTATACTTGTGAAAGTCTCCGTCGAGCGCTGCATGAGCAGCCTCGATGACGTGGCGGGGAGGGTCGAAATCTGGTTCACCGAGCGAGAGGCTAATGATGTCGTGCCCCTCGGCACGTAGCTCTGCGGCACGCGCAGCCATAGCGAGGGTAGCGCTGGCAGCCATAGCGCGGACGCGCTGGGAGAGAAGTTCGGGCATATCGGATTTTATTAGTTGATGTAATTGGCGACAAATATACGCATTCCCCTGTCATATCGGCAAACAGAAATCCGTCCACACAGCGGGGTAAAACCTCCCTCGCGCGGGAGCGGTCTACACACCTTCGCGGGAGCGGTCTATATACAACGAGAGCGAGAGTCACCCGAAGGTAACTCTCGCTCTTTCCCATCATAATGTGACCCCGGAGAGGCTCGAACTCTCGACCCAGTGATTAAGAGTCACTTGCTCTACCAACTGAGCTACAGAGTCATCACACTTTGTCTGTGGCGTATCGTCCGCTTCCTGTATGAGGGCTGTGGGAGGTTGGTCTCCCGCCTCGAAGTGACCCCGGTGAGGCTCGAACTCACGACCCAATGATTAAGAGTCATTTGCTCTACCAACTGAGCTACAGAGTCATTCTATGCAGAGGCGCGGTGCGACATGTAGTCGCCACATTTCGAGTGCAAAGGTAAGGCTTTTATTTGAACCTGCAATACCTTGGCGAAAATTATCTCTCCCCTACGACCCTCGGTGGATCATCGAGCCACTCGCCTGCGCCGTCGGCATGATGAGCATATCATTGATACAGACATGGCTAGGCAGCGAGAGCGTGTAGGCGATGGTGTCGGCAATATCTTCGCCTGTGAGGGGCGTGAAGCCCTCATACACCCGAGCGGCACGCTCACTGTCGCCATGGAAGCGCACGAGAGAGAACTCTGTCTCCACCGCCCCAGGGCAGATCTGCGTCACCTTCACTCCGTAGGGAAGCAAGTCCATACGCAGTCCCTTGCCGATGGCTTCGACCGCGTGCTTCGTACCGCAGTAGACATTGCCACTGGGGTAGGCTTCGCGCCCTGCGATCGAGGAGACGTTGATGATATGCCCCGTACGACGCTCCTTCATCCCAGGAGCGACGGCACGGGTGACATAGAGTAGACCCTTGACATTGGTATCGATCATACGCTCCCAGTCCTCAATGTCGCCATCCTGTAGCGGTGCAAGTCCAGAGGCAAGCCCCGCATTGTTGATAAGAATGTCGATAACCTGCCATTCGGCGGGGAGCGAACCGAGAGAAGCCTCTACAGCCTCGCGGTCGCGGACATCAAAGCAGAGCGTATGCACCTCCGCGCCATACTCCCGCACGAGGCGTACCGAGATATCCGCTAGGCGCTCTGCCCTGCGCCCTGTGAGGATAAGGCGATAGCCTTCGCGAGCGAGTCGCTCTGCAGTGGCGAGACCGATGCCCGAGGTCGCGCCAGTGATCAATGCTGTACGTACCATAGTGGTCGGGGGATAAGGGATTATTTACTGAAGAGGAACTCGCGGTCACGTGCCTCGCCTGCCTGCGCCCAAGCCGTGGGGATGAAGCTCCAGTTGGCAGGATTGACAGGGGTTACCACGCCCTTGGTTTCGAAGAAACGAAGCAGACTAAAGAACTGGTCATAGTCGCTCGACCCGACGATGCGCTTGCGAAGATCCTCACGGGGAATGCCCGACCCAACAGTCAGCATGCCACCTGCACCACCAGCACGGTAGCTATTGATCGCCACACGATAGCGACGAGCAGGGTCGAAGGGTTCGCCACTCGAGAGCTGAGTGATGTTCACACGCTGTCCCGCGGGCTTGGACACGTCCACCGTATAGTCAATGCCTTGAGCCGCGCTATAGTTGTAGGTAGGCACGTCAGTCTTGTAACGGTCTTCCTTCTTCGCGTCGGGGCGCACGTTGATCAGCCCCTCCTCGCGTGAGGTCATCGTGCGCACCCAGCCAGCATACGAATGCTCGAGGTAGCCACGCACCTCCTCGCCTGTGAGTTCCATGACATAGAGATGGTTGGAGAAAGGACACCACTTGAATAGGTCGCGCACATAGATATCCCCTGCCGAGAGACGCGCACGCGTATTGAGCGGAGCGGCGAAAGAGATGTCTGCCCCCACCGTAGCGAGCTGCATGCGGTGGATCACATCCATGTACGCCGAGGGACCGAAGAGCGCATCACGGGCATCCACAGGCGCATCGATCATGCCGATACGGCGAGAGAGGAAGTCGCGTGCACCCTGCTCATAGCTCGCCATCGTACGCATGAAGGCAGTGTCTGCCTCGTAGGCATTGACATCCGAGAGGGTCACGTCGAGCTTGCGCCCTACGACCTTGCCCCCACGCTTCTCGATGCTGATGCGGATGTCGCTCACGAGGTCAAGATGATTGGAGGGATTGACCAGCAGGACGCTGTCCGTCTCGCTACGATGCACCCAGCTCGTGTGCTGGCGGTGGTCGTGTCCCATGAGGATGAGATCGATCCCTGGGACTGTCTGCGCCAGCGTCGCGCCTGCATTCTCGAGATAGTCCTCATTGTTATTCTCATAGCCAGAGTGGATCATCGCCACCAGCAGGTCAGGGTGCTCACTCTCCAGCAGGCGTGGTACCCACACCTTGGCACTCTCTACGATGTCGTCGAAGCGCATACCCGACCACAGATGCTCGGGTAGCCACTGCGGGATAGCAGGCGTAATAAGCCCCAGCACCGTGATACGCGCGCCACCGCGCTCGATCGTCACATAGGGGCGGAAGTATGGTTCGCCCGTCTCGGTCGAGATGGCATTAGCTGCCAGCACGGGGAACTTCACATCACGCACGAAGCGATCATACACGGCATGCCCTGGCTCTAGGTCATGGTTACCCATCGTCGCGGCATCATAGCCCAGCAGGTTCATCGCCACGGCTACGGCATTGGTCGCCGTCGTGTCGATGTAGTTGCTATAATAGGTGATCGGCTCACCCTGAAGCATGTCCCCGCCGTCGAGCAGGAGGGTCGCGGGCGACTCAGCACGCACCGCCTGCATCATCGAGCTTAGGCGCGCCATCCCTCCAGTAGAAGGGCGGTCTCCGACGTAGTCATAGGAGAAGAGGTTGCCGTGCACGTCCGTCGTATGAATAATGCGCACCTCTAGGGTTTCGCTCGTGCCACACGAGGCAAGCAGACCCGCAAGAGCTAGCGCGAGGACTGCGCCCCAGCGTCTAAATGTAGTCATATCATTAATATCTATAATTTGTATTCTTACGGGACAAAGGT
>JBHACZ010000049.1:0-60780 GCA_041854825.1 Porphyromonas sp.
AGGCTCTGGATACCCGATGCCCATTCTCCCCGTGCTGCTGCGATGCCTGCCCGTAGGCGATAAGGGAGTGCGGAGAGGGAGTCTCGTGCGATCGCCTCATCAATGCGGACGAGTGCCGTCACCGTATCTCCTCGCTCTAGTGCAATGCCTGCACGCAGGGGGTAGACCTCTCGGTTGCGAGGCGAGAGGCGGATCATCTCCAGAGACTCTGCCTCGGCTTCATCGAAACGCTTCTCGGCAAGTAGGGCTGCCGTGAGGTTGTATCTCATCCCTGCGTGATCGGGTGCTAGTGCTAGTCCCGATCGGTAGTCATCGATAGCCTCGGGTAGGCGATTGAGATTCTGCCGTGATACGCCTCTGACGAGGTAGGCACGGCTGAGGAAAGGGTTCCGCTCTATGCAGAGCGAAGCATCCTCCTCGGCGCCCTGATAGTCCTCTAGGCTAATCTTGGCGATGGAGCGATAGAGATATGGCTCTGCCATCCAGGGGCGGGTGTCTATGGCGCGATTGAAGTAGCCGATGGACACGACATAGTCGTCGAAGTAGAGCGCGTTGCGCCCTATCGAGATCACATGCTCCACGTTGATCTGCGCAGAGGCAGACCCGAGGAGTCCGAGGGGGGCTAGTGCTATGGCTAGTCTTCGTCTGGTCGTCTTCATCACTATTATAATGCGTAGACCCTACCCGCTAGTACCTCGGGCGCGAAGCCCGAGGATGCTGGGTGGAGGTTTATCGCTTGCCTTTCTTGGCGGGAGCCGCAACGGTGCGGTAGCCAGCATTGACCTTGCCTGCAGCGATATTCATCAGCTTGCCACGGATGAGTTGCTTGCGGATGGGGGAGATGTGGTCAATGAATAGCACGCCCTCGATGTGGTCGTATTCGTGCTGGATGACGCGTGCCGCAAAGCCTGTGTAGGTCTCGCGGTGTGGCTTAAGCTCGCGGTCGAGGTACTCGATGGTGATGGTGTCGGGACGCTCTACATTCTCGTGGATCGCGGGGATGCTGAGACAGCCCTCGGTGTGGGTGCAGGGGGTCTCACTCTCCTCGACGATGTGAGCGTTGATGAACGTTTGGCGAAATCCACGGCACTCGGGGAAGTCTTCTCCCATAGCATCGGCATCGATGACGAAGAGGCGAATAGCTCGCCCGATCTGTGGGGCAGCCAGTCCTATGCCATCGCTGTGATACATCGTCTCCCACATATCGTCGACGAGCTTCTGTAGCTCTGGATAATCTGGTGTAATGTCCACCCCTTGCTCGCGCAGTACGGGGTGTCCGTAGAGGTAAATAGGTAGTTTCATTTATCGTAAGTAATACTATTTGCTGAGTGTGGCGGGCTGATCGGGTGTCCTCCCCTTGGAGGGTGTCTCGCTCCTAGCGCGCCATATAAGTCTGAAGGATGATCACCGCGCTGACCTCGTCTACAAGCCCTTTGTCTTGCTGGCGACGTTGCTTGCCAATGCCTGCCTCGCGAATGGTTCGTTCGGCAAGTCGTGAGGTGAATCGCTCGTCCACGTATTCTACTGGGATATCGGGAAGACGCTTCGTTAGCTGGGCGACGAATGGGCGGATGTAGACCATGGACTCCGAGTCCTCTCCATTCATTTGCCGAGGTAGTCCGATGAGGATGCGCTCTACTGGCTCGCGTTGGACATAGTCCATGAGGAAAGGCATTAGCTCGTGCGTGCGCACTGTGCCAAGTCCTCCAGGGGTAATCTGAAGCACGTCGGTCACGGCGATGCCACACCGCTTGCGTCCGTAGTCGATGGCTAGTAGTCGTCCCATAGTCTCTACATAATAATGCCTGGAGCTCCCTACTTAGTTCGCTCCCTCATCGAGGAAGCTGAGCGTCTCGTAGTGGTCTAGGCATTCGTCGAAGACCGAGAAGGCGGCAGGTGTGCCAGGCGTTAGGCTTCCCAGCACGCGACCGAGACCTATGGCATCTGCCACGCGTCCAGACGCCATGTCGGCAGCCTCGGGAAGGCTGATACCTAGGAATAGGCAGGCGTTGCGTACTGCCTCGGGCATCGAGATGGAAGAGCCAGCGAGGTTGCCGTCCCCATTGACGTAGAACCCATCTTCCGTCAAGCGAGCATCCAGCCCGTCCCACGTGATGTAGTCGAGGCGTCGTCCGAGGACGGCAGCGTCCGTCGTGAGGATGAGGCGGTGCCCCTTCGCCTTATAGGCAAGGCGTGCGGCTGCGGGATGGCAGTGTCGTCCGTCGAGGATGATAGGTGTATATATACGGTCGTCCTCGAGGGCAGCACCTATGACGCCTGGTGCGCGGTGGGTGAATGGGCTCATTGCATTGTAGAGGTGCGTGATCATACGCACGCCTAGATCAGCGGTTGCCTCCACCTCTTCGTATGTGGCGTCACTATGCCCGATCGTGACCTGAATACCACTGGAGACAAGTCGTGCGATCTGCTCTGTCGAGAAGCTTTCGGGAGCAATGGTGATGAGACGAATGACTCCCTGTCCACGCTCAATGATCTCATTCAGGAGAGCATCGTCAGGACGGCGGATATACTCTGCTCGGTGTGCGCCACGTCGCTTCTCGCTGAGGAATGGTCCCTCGAGGTGCATCCCTAGCAGATGTGGGTCGTGCGCCATACGCTGGCGCACTGCCTCTATCCCAGCGAAGATGCTCTCGGGTAGAGAGGTGATCAGCGTGGCATAGTAGAAGGGAGTAGCGTGCTCCAGGCTCGCCTGTGTCATCTCTCCAAGCGTCTCGGCATCGGGAGAGAAGGAGAAATATCGTTGGTAGCCCCCATTGAGCTGAATGTCAATGAAGCCAGGTGAGAGATAGCGTCCTCCGAGGTCAATCGTCTGATCGGCTACGCGGTCGCATTCGCCGAGGCAAAGTATCTTCCCCTCACCGATGCACAGGGAGGTAGCCTCCAGCACTTTGCCTTGGCTGATGAGGCGAGCATTCTCTATCTTCGTAATCGTCATATCTGTATCTAGTTAATATCCTGCAAAGATAAGCCCTTTCGCCCGACTATCCCGCATGGTATGGCGTTATTCAGCCTCGAGATCTATGGCACTATACTCGTGAGGGGTAAGATGATGCTCGTCCTAGGCGTACGAATGGAGGAAGCTCTGGCGAGAGAAAGCAGACACATGCCCGTACACTTCTTGAGTTCACGTCGTGGTCTGTACAGTTCACGACGTGGTTTGTACAGTTCACGACGTGGTCTGTACGATTCACGACGTGAACTCAAGAATATCTGCCCGAGTAGGGTGATTTACTTGCGCTCGTGGAGTGAATTTGCCCTGGGGGATGCGGGAGGGATCTGACACTGGGGAAGGGTGGGGAGATCGGAGGGTGAGGGCTGGGAGCAAATTGTGTATCTTTGCGAGACTTCACAGATAACTAACGAGACTACGATATAATTATGACTAGTGACAAGAAGCTCCCGGTCTTCCTCTTGATAGATACCTCGACGACAGCGTGTAGCGTAGCCCTCACAGAGGGGGTGGGCGTAGTGACGAGCGTCGCCGAACCTGAGGCGCAGGGACGACACGCCGAGCTAGCAGGCTCTATGGTGGAGCAGGTGCTAGAGACGATGCGCACCGAGGGGCTGACCCTCGATGCTGTGGTCGTGAGTGCTGGCCCTGGGAGCTATACGGGGCTGCGCATTGGCTCTTCGCTAGCTAAGGGCTTGGCGCAGGGCTATGGTGTGCCACTGATCGCGGTCTCTACGCTAGAGATGATGGCAGATGGCTATCGTGATCTCTTCGGAGGAGACATTGGCTATATTCATCCGATGATAGATGCCCGCAGGATGGAGGTGTACACAGCATCCTTTGATCCCGAGGGTGTCCGTCTGACGGAGGATCAGCCTGTAGTGCTAAGCTCAGAGTGCCATATCGCAGGCATCCAGGAGGGACTGCACCACTTCGTAGGCAACGGCGCGAGCAAGGTAGAGGGGCTGTGGGCTGACGTTAAGGTCGTCGTCGCTCCCCATTACTATCCAGAGGCTCATCAGATGGCATGGCGTGCGATCGCAGCCTGGGAGCAAGGACAGTATGTAGACCTGGCTTACTGGACGCCCAACTATCTCAAGGAGTACGTGGCGACCATTGGGCGCAATAAGGTGCTAGGCTAACGCCTCTCGCCCATAGCGATACCGACAGAACCCAACGAAACCATTCACGTGGCGACAGTAGCTCAAGACTTTACTCTAGACGCGGACAATATCCCTCAGCAGTCCGTGCTCCAGCTTATTCGCGAGACGAACCAGTGCCTATTCCTCACGGGGAAAGCAGGTACGGGCAAGTCTACGCTCCTGCGCTACATCCACGAGCATACGCACAAGCGACACGTGATGCTTGCCTCGACAGGTATCGCTGCGCTCAATGTCGGTGGGCAGACGATACACTCGTTCTTCAAACTACCTACACGGCCGCTCCCACCCGATGACCCCGATCTGAGTACAGAGCGCAACCGTATCTACGAGGTGTTTCGCTACACCAAGGAACACAAGACCCTCATACGTGCGCTCGACCTCATCATCATAGACGAGATCTCTATGGTGCGCTCGGACGTTATCGATGCCATCGATAAGCTCCTAAGGGTCTACCGAGGTAAGCTATACGAACCATTCGGGGGGGTGCAGATGCTCTTCGTGGGTGATCTCCTGCAGCTCGAGCCTGTGGTCAAGGGAGACGAACGCAGTGTTCTCGACCGATTCTACCGCTCGCATTACTTCTATGGGGCTAAGGTCTTCGAGGAACTTCCGCTCGTGAGCATTGAGCTGGAGAAGGTCTATCGCCAGACAGAGGGCGCTTTCGTGGAGACCCTTGACCGTATCCGCGCAGGCAAGGCGAACTATGCCGATATACAGCTCCTCAATACTCGAGTGAATCCAACCTTCGAACCCGATTCTTCAGAACTCATCATTACCCTCGGGACGAAGCGCACCCAGGTGGCAGCGATCAATGACGAACAGCTTGGACGAATCAAGTATCCCGCCGAGACCTTCGCCTGCACGCTAGAGGGGGACTTCCCCGAGCATAACCTGCCGACGGAGCGTAACCTGGTACTCAAGCAAGGGGCGCAGGTAATGTTCCTTGCCAACGACCGCGAACGTCGCTGGGCGAATGGTACCATCGGTACCGTCGAGCATATAGATACAGAGCAGGGGCATATCTACGTGGGGATGGAGGACGGGCAGACGCATTCCGTCCAGCCCTACGTCTGGGAGAATGTTCGCTATAGCTATGACGAGGAGGAGGGGAAGGTCGTCAGTACCGTGCTGGGGCGGTTTATTCAGTATCCCCTACAGCTTGCCTGGGCGATTACGATCCACAAGAGTCAAGGGCTAACCTTCGATCGCGTCGTGGTGGACTTCACTGATAGGGTATTCGCAGGAGGTCAGGCTTATGTGGCATTGAGCCGCTGCCGTAGTCTAGAGGGTATGACGCTCAAAGCCCCCCTGCAGATGCGTGACATCATCACGCGTCACGAGGTAGCAGTCTTCTACAGTACGATGAATAACCCCGAGATCATCGCGGGCGCTGTAGAGCGTGCCGAGGCACAGCGGGGCTATGTCAAGGCGATCCAGCAATGGAATCGCGCCCATTACGGGGAGGCTGTAGAGACATTTGCCTCTGCGCTCGCGGGGAGCAATCTCCTTAGCCAGCCTCAGTATCTGCGCCTTCTACGACGCAAGCTCTATGAGGTCGAGACACTCCATCAGGAGCTCATGAGCATGCGCCAGGAGCTTGCCGAGAGTCGGCGAGAGCTACGCCAGCTAGCTCTCGAACATGTCGCTATGGGGGACGAATGCCTTAGCCTAGCTTCGGATGCCGAGGCAGCACATCGATGCTATGCCAAGGCACTCCGCTTCGATCCTCGTAGTGTCGAGGCACTCATTGGTCAGAGCAAGGCGTACGATCAGGAGGGAGACCGCGGGCAGGCTATGTCTGCTCTAGAGGAAGCCCTAGCGCTGTCGCCCCTTCACCCCGGAGCGCTCTATGCTATGGGCGCACTCCGCTTGCGCTATCGACTATATGATGAGGCGCACGCTACGCTGCGTCGTCTGTATGACTTACAGCCCGAGGACATTCCTACGCTCCGCCTGCTGGTCGAGGTCTGCGAGGCGCTAGACGAAGAGGATCAGGCAGGTGCCTACCGCCTACTCATCGATCGCCTGACAGAGAGTACAGGCAAGAAGAAGGCACGAAGCAAGGGACGTGGCAAGCAAACCCCGCCCCGCGGCTAACCATTACCATCATTTCCCAATCGATGAACCAAGTATACTTACAAGGCTGGGCAGAGGCAGACCCAGACGTACATTACTTCGGGTACGACCACGTCCGAGCTACCTTTCAGCTTCGGACGGAGGAACCAATGCCGACGGGTGACGACCCAGAGCGCATCATCAAGCAGTGGCATCGCATTACTGCCTGGGGTGCTAGCGCTCAGCATATTGAGGAGCTAGTGCGCGAGGGCTATGAGCTACGCCTGCGTGGACGCATCGCCTATCACCGAGAGACCGATAGAGACGGCACTACACGCGTCGTCACAGAGATCCAGTGCCAGGGGCTCGAGATCCTTGATCGCCCCAGTCATCAGAGCGCTACGCCACTAGCGGAGGCAGCTCCCGAGATAGACTGGACAACCTTCGCGCCTATTGACACGGAGGATCCTATGGCATAGCCCCAGCAATACCGAGACGATATGACAAAGCCAATCTTACCTTCTCCCCGCATTCTCGTAGATCTAGAGCGTCTGCGCCATCGACACTCTGGGCTGGGCTACTACTGTCACAGCCTAGAGCGTGGACTGCGCGAAGGAGCAACGCAGGGTGCTCAGATGCAGGTCGATTATTATGGACAGGGATATACCAAGGTTTTTCGCTCCTGGCATCGCCTCTACAATCCTACTCCGCGAGGCTACGACATTCTGCACATCACGCACCAGCTCCAGCGCTACTTCCTGCACAGCTGGCGTCCGCGGTGTGGTACTGTGGTGACGCTCCATGACCTCAACTTTCTCTACGAAAAGCTGTCCGAGTGCCAGCTACGCCGACGCATCTGCCGTGTAGGACGGATTCTCCAGCAGGCAGATGTCATTGTCTGTATCTCAGACTTCGTGCGGGCAGATCTCTTAGCGCACCGTGACCTCTTTCGTCTGCGCCCAGGGGTGCGGATAAAGGTTATTCACAATGGGATAATGTTCCAGCCTGCCCCTACGGTATGCTCTCCCGAGGTGGCGAAGCTCACAGAGCAAGACTACCTCCTGTGCATCGGGGTACTTCATCACAAGAAGCAACAGCATCTCCTTATCGAGATGCTCCCGTTTCTCTCACCCACGACGCACCTCGTACTGGTCTACTCCGAGGCGCGTGAGCCTTATTACTCTGAGGTGCTGGCGACGATCGACCGCCTAGGTCTAGGCGAACGTGTTCACCTGCTCAAGGGAATCTCAGAGGACGATAAGCTATACCTGCTACAGAGAGCGCAGGCGTACGTTCACCCTTCGATCGCCGAAGGCTTTGGGATACCGCCCATCGAAGCTATGAGTATGGGCAGGCCGACCTTTGTTAGCCGAGCCACGAGTCTACCCGAGATATGCGGACCAGAGGCTTATTACTGGGATACCCCAGAGCCTAGCGCGATGGCGGAGGTTGTCATACGCGGACTGGCAGACTACACTGCACAGCCCGACAAGGGCGAACGGCTACATCGCTGGGCAATGCGCTACGACTACAGGCGGATGGCTGAGCAGTATCGAGCCGTCTATGCATCTCTCCTCACCCCCCCATCCGAAGTGCTATGACTGGCATGGCTAGTTCCTCTCTGCTTGCCCGCCTAAGGCGACATTGCTCCCTTCCGCTCTATCTGTGGATACAGCTCGGGGGAATCCTTGCCTTCGTGCTGTGCGTGCTTCGATACGAAGAGACTTTCGCTAATCAAGGCGAGAGCCTCCTGCCCTACACCTATATATATACGGGAGTTCTGGTCGTGGGGAGCTACGTCGTGAGCTACTGGCGAGAAGCTTTAGGCTACTTGCGAAATTGGTCATGGGAGCAAGGGGGTGAATCTCTCATCCTTGCTGCCATTGTCGTATGGGGCTTGTCTCCTGGAGATGTCGAGGGGCTGAGTATCGCAATAATGATCTATGCCCTGCTGATGGGGGCGGTACGCAGGCGGATAGTGATGCCGAGTGCTTTCCAATGGGCTGGTGTGCTGGTGGCGCTTTATCCGCTAGTGGCTATGCTGTGGACGCCCGACTTTGCTCTAGGCTGGATCTATGCACCTCTAACCTTGCTTATCGGAGGATTAGGGCTAGTCTCGGGTTGCCTAGCGCTCGATGCAGATCGCATTACGCGGATGATGACGATTCTATTTCGAATCGGTTTCGGCTGGATGACGCTGCAAATACTCTGCTACCTTACGCTGTCGCATCATTACTTAGACACAGGCTTGCTCAGCTTTCTCACGCTGGAGAAGTACTATACGGGTGGGGTGGAGTCTCCTCCTTATCTACTTTTTATGCCATGGGCGAAGGCGAAAGTCCCCGCTTTCTGGATGCTATACCTAAGCCTGCCACTCTTTACGAGCTATCTGATGCTTGCCTCGGGGCGAAAGACCAGTCTTCGCTGGGGTGAGATCGCGATCTATTGGCTAATGCTCGCGACGTTTTGCCTGATAGAGCAGCCACGCTATGGCTTCGGTGTCTTGGGGCTTTTTATTCTGATGGTGTGTGCTGAGCGCTGGGTGCATTGGGTTCGTCCGAGGCTCTGGCTACGCCTTGCTGTCGTGGCGGTGGTACTACTTGGCGCAGGCGGGGCAGTTTGGACATTGGGGCTGTTGGCTGATCCGTTTCGCTGGTCGGTTTATGCCCATGCGGTAGATATTATCCGAGACAATTTGCCTCTCGGCCTCGGTACGGGAATGGATCGTTACGTTCATATGGAGCTGTTTCGCCACGAACATAGTCACAATAGCTTCCTGACGGCAGGAGTCGATGCCGGTCTCATTGGACTTGGCGCGCTGCTTCTCTGGGTGCTTGCAGGGGTATGGACGGCGATCCGCCAGCGCAATTATTACCTTGCAGTCTTCCTATTACTCCTCATCCCACTGATGTGCCTAGAGTCACCGCTCTACATGCGTAGGATGGCTCGCCTGATAGCGATCTTCGTGCTTCTCCTCGGGGGGAATCTCTCTCTGCCTAGACCGCAGTCCAGATCCGGAAGTACATCCTAATCTTTTCCCTCTCGTGTCTGCTCCTAACTCTCTTGCGAGCATGACGCATTCCCCTAAGTCCAATCACCGACTTAGGGGAATGTTTTTTTCAGCTCTAGTCGTAGGGCGGATCTTGCTTTCCCTCACTGAATATCTACCTAGAGCTATCCGAACATTAGGCTAGCTCCTCTCGAGCACGAATCTCGAAGCCTTCTAAACCTCAATTACTTCTATCTGAAATTTCCGCTAGTCCCAGCCGAAACTTCCGCTAGCTCTAGCCTATTCTATATTTTACGCCTTAGTTTATATATTTCTCGCCTTAGTTTATGTATTCTCCGTCTTGGTTTATATATTCAAAGGCGAGAAATATAATAGTTAAGGTGAGGTATATGATTTTAGATCTTTAGAATATGTAATATGAGGTACTAATCATAGAATAGGCTAGAGCTAGCGGAAGTTTCGGCTGGGACTAGCGGAAATTTCAGATAGGGGTAATTGAGGTTTTGGAGCCTTCCAGCACTGATCTAGAAGGCTCCTAGCGGAGTGCGTGCAGGAGCATGATTAAAAGCTAATAGCCTCCCAGCATCTTGCTGGGAGGCTATTAGCCGAATGCTGGGGTAGTGTGGATCTAGATCTTGGGGGAATGCTGGCGAAGTCCTTGGTAGGAAGCGATTCGCCAGTAGCATACGAGGCGAAGCGAAATTGCTTAGCTGCGTAGGATGGGCTAACGGATCTCGACGGTTAGCCCTTCGTGGGCGGCGATCGTCTCGGGGAAGATGGTTTTCGCCTCTGCAAGATGGCGAGTGCTGTGGGTGTAGCGCGCCGAATAATGCCCGATGATGAGTTGCCCCACCTCAGCATCACGGGCTACCTGTGCCGCTTCGCTGGCAGTGCTGTGCATCGTCTCTGCCGAACGGGCTGCTTGGTCGGAGGCAAATGTCGCCTCATGATAGAGCAGATTGACGCCACGGACAGATTCGGCTAGGGTAGGGATATAGCGCGTGTCGGTGCATACGGCATAGGAACGGGGCTTTTGCCCTGGGCGCGTTAGGTGTGCGCAGGGGATAACTTCGCCGTTGTCATTCGTCCAGTCCTCACCACGCAGTAGAGAGGGATAGGCGGAGAGAGGTACACCGTGGAAGTCACAGCTCGCGCGGTCGATATGGCGGGCTTGGCACTTCTCTGTGAAGATATAACCCTGGGTAGGCATGCGATGCTGAAGGGTTATGCTGCGCACGCTAATGGATCTATCCTCCCAGACCAGCTGAGGCTCGCGGTCATCGTACTCGAGGATCTCGATGTCGTACTGGATCCAGTCGCAGAGTAAAGCGAGCATTTGCCCAAGTACGCGTTTGCTGTCGCGGGGACCAATGATGGTTAGCCCGCGTCCGCGCCCGAGCATGCTCATGGATGAGATGAGACCTGGCAGTCCGAATATGTGATCACCGTGCAAATGGGTGATGAAAATCGCGGTGATCGCCTCGAAATTGAGCCCTTGCTTACGGATCTGCCGCTGTGTGCCTTCTCCGCAGTCGATGAGCATCAACTTGCCTCGCATCTCTAATATCTGAGCAGTCGGGAGGTGCTGAACGGTAGGCAGGGCAGAGCCACAGCCGAGAATATGTAGTCGAAAGTCTGTCATTGTGGTCGAATATCGTAGGATGAAGATGGGGGAGTCCTTAGGGCAGGCGTATGATTAACGCCTACTGCGAAAGAACTCCTGCATCAGCGCGCGTGCCTCTGCCTCTAGTACGCCTCTGCGTACCCGACAGCGCTGTGGGATGATGGTCTCTGCGAAGGTCGAATAGCCAAACTTCTCCTCCCCCGCGCCGTAGATAATCTCTCCGACGCGTGACCAACGGATGGCTCCGGCGCACATTGGGCAGGGCTCTATAGTCACATAGAGGCGGCACTCTGGGAGATATTTGGCATCGAGTGTGGAGGCAGTACCACTGATGAGCAATAGCTCGGCGTGCGCAGTGGGATCACTCAGGCGCTCCACTTGGTTGTGCGCGCGGGCAATTACTCTGTCGCGCCATACGAGGACGGCACCTATGGGTACTTCGCCTTCATCGAAGGCTAACCTTGCCTCCTCAAGCGCTAGGCGCATGTAATGCTGATCGTCGAGTGGTGCTATCATCGCATTTCTTCTTCGCTAAAGAGCATTGGGCTACTTGCCTCCCACTCGGTGATTACGCTGGACATAATTACCTCGCGTAGGAAGCGCGCGCGATTAGTGATGCGCATTTGCTGACAGTAGGCATCTAGAGCTTGGCGTTCACGCTCATTGAGGCGTAGGACGATGGCGTGGTTTCGGGCATTCGCTCGTCCGCAGGCTTTGGGCGTGGGGGAGGTGGGGCGTCTTTGGCTCATTGCTCTTTAGTCTAGAGTGAGATCACGCAGGAGGGTGTCGGGGCTTATGCCGTGGGTCGTGGTGAGACCGCGTGAGACTTCCATCGCATTCCATGCCTGGGCATAGCGTCCGTGGCGGTCAATGCGAAAGTCTTCCGTCCCGCTCTTGTCTAGCCTCGTGATGACGAAGTTCACTGTGAGGAACTCAGGATCGAGAGCAGGCTGGTAGTGAGCATCGGCATTGTCAGCGGTCTGTACTTCGATGATGAGCCCCACTTCGCGTAGGCGAGAGAGAACTTGCCCGACCATCCGGATGGGGATGTGGCATTCGTCGCTGATGGCTCTAGCTGAGTAGGGTCTACCTCCTTCTGGATCGGCGAAACGCTGAACAATACGCCCGAGGATGAGCAGAGAGACAAAGTCGAGATACCTGCGTGAGACCTTCATAGATGCCTGACCGAAGGCGAAGCTGTGGATATTCTGTATCGTGTATGCTAGCTGTGCCCCGTAGAGCGTGATGGTCCATGAGAGCTGCATCCAGAGAAGGAGCAGGGGGAAGGCAGCGAAGCTCCCGTAGATGGCATTGTAACGAGAGATCCAGATGACTCCACTGATGTAAAGGGCTTGGAATATTTGGTAGGCGATCCCTGCTAGGATACCAGAGATAAGTGCTGGAAGGAAACGCACACGGACATTGGGCAGGTACATATATAGCCCGATGAAGATCCCCACCGACAGCACGAAAGGTACTAGGCTCATCACGCTGTCAAGGACTGAATGAACGACCTCAACATCTCCTGCATAGGTCTGACGGATGGTGGTCATCATTAGCGTGATCACGCTCGAAGCTAGTAGGAGCAGAGGGAGCAAAAGGAATAAACCGAGATAATCAAAGATCCTACGACCCCACGGACGAGCGTGAGGAGCCTGCCAGATGTCATTGAATGCATCCTCGATAGAGCTGATGAGCATCAGTACTGTATAGAGCAAGATCCCGAGACCAAGACCGATGAAAAGCCCGCCTTGTACCTGTGAGAGATAGTTCTCGACGTAGACGAAGACCTGATCTAGTTGCTTCGTCTGCCCAGGAAGGGCAGCCTTGAGTGCCTCTAGTACAGCCCCCTGTAGCCCAAATCCCTTGGCGATCCCCACGATGACCGCCAGCATTGGCACGATGGAGAGGACTGTGCTGTAGGTGAGCGAGGAGGCGCGCGTCATGAGGTCGTCGTTGATGAAGCTCACGGTAGCTTGGTAGGCGACCTTGATACATTCGACGACGAGTCGCAGGGGAGCTGGTATCTCCTCGCTGCGTAGTCGCCAGATGTCGTGCTGAAGGAAGCGCACACCACGTAGTCCATAGTAGCGCAGGGCGCGCCATATATTGGGTTTGTCTTGCATTCTAATCAGTTATCTTGCATCCTCTGCGCGTCTAGATCACCTAGGATATGAGAACAAAGGTAACGAATATTGCCCTGCCCCGAAAAGATCTTTTGACATTCATTGTGACAATGTCAAAAGTAATCCACGGTAGTCCATGCTCGGATGACCGGTGAGCGTCCGCGCTATTGGTCGCTTGGTGGAGGTGTTTATCTGTGAGGTCTAGTCTTCGGAGCGGGTGGTTGCGGTGGTTTGCAAGTGTGGAGGCATTTGGCGACCTTTGCGGAATGATGGATTTGACTAAAGATATTCGGATCGAGGCGTATGACTATGACCTCCCCGATGCGCAGATAGCTCGTTACCCTCTGGAGGAGCGGAGTGCCTCGCGACTACTCATATATAGACGAGGAGAGATCTCTGAGCAGAGATTCGCAGACGTCACTGAGCTGCTCCCTGAGGGAACCGTGCTGGTGCGAAATAACTCACGTGTCATCCGTGCACGCCTCCTCATGCAGCGAGAGACGGGAGCACAGATAGAGATATTCTGCCTAGATCCTAGTGAGCCCACAAGCTACGAGCTGGCACTCGGAGCACACCCTGCCTGCTCATGGCACTGTATGCTCGGCAATGCCCGCCGCTGGCGTACTGGGACAAGTCTCACCGAACGGTTAGAAGGTACCCCCGAGGCGGGGGCTGTCGTGCTGACCGCCACCCGAGGTGAAGGATCGGAGGTTCATTTCGCTTGGGACAATAGTGCCTACACCTTCGGCGATATCCTTACTCTCAAGGGCATTTTGCCCATTCCTCCCTATCTGGCACGTCCTACGGAGGAGCGTGACAGCATTACCTATCAGACGGTATATGCTCGCCCAGAGGGTTCTGTAGCTGCTCCTACGGCAGGGCTTCACTTCACGCCCGAGATCTTCGAGCAGCTGGAGGCACGTGGTGTGGAGGTAGTCGATCTGACGCTGCATGTCGGTGCTGGGACTTTTCGTCCTGTCAAGAGCGAGACCATAGGAGAGCATGAGATGCATCAGGAGCTAATCGTGCTGTCACGTGAGACTATCGAGAGGCTGAGAGATGCCCTCGGGCATATCGTGGCTGTCGGGACGACCTCTGTACGTACGCTGGAGAGCCTCTATCATCTCGGACGCAGTCTGATGAAGGCTCAGCCCGAGAGTATAGATAGCCTTACCGTCGGGCAGTGGGTTCCTTATGATGGTGCCGAAATGCCTGTAGCTGCCGATGCTCTCACGGCAGTCCTAGAGTATATGCAGAGGGCGGGGCTGGTAGAGATAGCATTTCGTACTGGGATTCTCATTGCACCTGGCTATACCTTTAGGATGGTGCGGGGGCTGATAACGAACTTTCATCAGCCGAGTAGTACCCTCCTGTTGCTTATCTCTGCTTTCGTCGGCGAGGACTGGAGGCGTATCTACGACTATGCCTTGGCAGAGGGCTTTCGTTTCCTTAGCTATGGAGACAGCTCACTATTGCTCCCAGAGGGATAAGCTATGCAGATCTGGGATTGTCAGAGCCTAGCGAGAGGTGATCAGGAACCATCACCTAGGGCTGTAGGCTATCTCTGGGCAGGAGGTAGTCATTATCGTGACGTGGAGGTAGCCCGCTACTTCGCTGGTGCGACCTCATGGGCTCACTTCCTCCGTCTGGCGGATGAAGCGAGTGGTGAATGGAGCATTGTGATGGCTCGTGATGGCGAGGTGTGGATGGCAGTAGATGCCCGTGCTTCACAGCGTATATATTACTGCGAGAGTGATGGGAGGCTGATGGTCTCGGATAACGGCTTCGATCTCGTGGACAGAAATGAAGTTTCGTGGGATGAGGATGCTTGCCTCTTCTTTCTGCGCTGGGGCTTTGCCCCTAGGGAGCGCACCCTTGTCTCTGGCATAAGTCGTCTGCCAGCTCAGCATGCCCTGCGCTATGCAGGGGTAAGGGGTACCACCCTCACAGCCTATACCGATATACGGAGGGTGGAGATGGGAGCTACCCTAAGCTATGCAGAGGCTCGTGACCTCCTGCGTCAGCATCTCGATGAGGCAGGTGAGCGTCTAGTACGTCACCTAGGTGGGCGGACCGCTATCCTCCCGCTGACGGGGGGCTATGACTCCCGCATGATCGCTTACCAGCTCGATCGCCTAGGCTACGACAATGTGCTTGCCATCAACTATGGGCGCAGAGCCAATGAAGATGCTCTGCGTGGGGCTGAAGTCGCACGCAGGCTAGGGATGGAGTACCAATTTGTAGAGAGTACCAGCCCCGAAGCTATGGACTATACCCGAGATGCTGACTGGCATGCCTATATGCGTAGTATGACGGGGCTCTCGTCCTGCTACTACTACCAGGAGTATCGTCCAGCCTCTACAGTCGCAGCCCGTGTGCCTGGTGGGGTCGTCTTGCCTGGTCATCAAGGAGATGATCTGGGGGGATCTCAGCTCACCCATACACGACTCGGCAGGCGGACTATGTCCAGCCAGGAGCTGGCGCAATATCTGTATGATCACCAAGTCATGCACCAGAGGTTCGATAGAGAGCAACGCATGCGTTTGGTGGAGCTACATCGTAGCATCGTGGAGGGATATCCCGAGGGGCTTAGACCGTGGCAGATGGTGGAGCTGTTTATGCAGCGTGAGCGCATCAGCAAGTACAACCTGAATAGCCAAGCCTCGTGGCGTTACTTTGGTCTAGAGACCGCGGGTTTGTTTCTGGATAAGGCTCTAGCAGAGTTTGCTTATGGTTTGCCATGGGAGTATCGTTATGGTAAGCGGCTTCATGAGGATGTCGTGCGGGAGATGTTTGCCAGCCGTGGCATCCTATTCCCTGAAGATGGACGACTGATCGATCGTCTAACGGCTCCGAGCTATCGCCTGCGTCAGTGGGTAAAGTCTGCTTTAGGTGGCTGGAGACCCCAGCGAGACCTATTCGCAGGCGACCTTATCGGCTTCCGCGAATTGATGCAACCAGTCCTAGAGGAGGTTCGTAGGGATGGTCGCTTCGCACCATTGACGACCAACGGACTATCCTTTGCTTGGTACCTTATCGAGATGGAACGGTACCTAGGTCAGGAGCTTCCGAGGGCGCTCTGGAAATAGCTCAATATTCAACCAATCCCCTATACCGACATAGAAATAGCAATGAGATTACTTATCCTTACTCTCGTGAGCTGTCTGCTTGTGAAGATCTCAGCTCCCGCACAGCGTCTAGATAGTATTCATTATGCCGAGGAGTATCCCTATCACAATACTACTGAGCATACCCTAACGCGGTCGCTCCCACTGCTGGCAGTGTCTGGGATATACAGCCTGCATAATAGGGACATCGCAGGGGCTAGAAACTCTGTGATGGCGAGTTTTCACAACCGCTATGACGATTATCTACAGTTCGCTCCCCTAGCTACTCAGCTGGGAATGCATGCTTTCGGCGTTCGGGGGCGTAGTCGCTCTACAGCAGAGTTGCTTACTGCTGATGCTTTGTCTACGGCGATAGTGCTTGGGGTAGTAACTGCGACGAAAGATATTGCGCGGGTACGCCGTCCTGATGGGAGTGCGTACAATTCGTTCCCCTCGGGACATACCGCGATGGCTTTCGCATCAGCGACGATGCTTCACCATGAGTATGGGGAACGCTATCCATGGATCTCTGCCGTTGGTTATCTCTCTGCTGCTGGTACAGGCATCGGACGTATTCTGAACAATCGTCACTGGATCGGTGATGTGGTTACGGGTGCTGTCGTCGGGACGATTTCCGCAGAGCTGGGTTATTGGCTTAGTGATCGCATCTGGCGACGTGGCAAGGCTTACTCTGTCTCGTATGACGAGGTGGGACCAAGCGAAGGATTTCTATTTGCTTTCCCTAGCTACCTCGGTATCGGGGAGAATGTGCTATCACGTCAGATGGGACTGTCTGTGCGCTGGAGATATAGCAAGGCGGGGTACTTCGGATTTGCACGTATCATGCTAGAGAGCAATAGACTACGTTTTCCGAGCGATACATCTATGGGTTCTGCTGATGAAGTGAGCGCGTTTAATAGTTATAGCCAGGCAGGATGGGGGCGTGAATGGGGACTTGGTCCTCGATGGCTGACCATGGATACAGCTGTGTCAATAGGGATCGAGCATCATGATCGAGGCAAACTCTTCTCTGCACATCTCTCGCCTCGTCTCTATTTGAGTCGCTCTGTTAGCCTAAGGGCAGATGCACAGTACACTCTAAGCACGCGTACGACTAGCACGATGCAGGTGCGAGGCGATATTTATGACTTTCGTCGTCCGCCCTTTACGTTTGGGGTGGCGCTAGAGTGTCGCCTGTAATACCGTTCGCTCATACAATAACAGCAAGCACCCCACACCCGATTAATCGCTGATCGGGTGTGGGGTGCTTGCTGTTATTGTATGAGATGGCAATCTTAGTTCTGATATCGATACTGCGGGTTCTTGCCAGGCTCTGCTCGATCTCCTTGGTCGATCTAGTCAAAAGTCCAATTAGTTCCCCTCCAAACTGCCTCTAGTCCCAGCGAAAAGTTCCGCTAGTCCTAGCCTATTCTCTGGAATACGCCTTGATCTATATATCTCTCACCTTATAATTCATATTCTTAGCCTTGTGTTTTATATTCAAAGGCGTTAAATATATAGATTAAGGCGACGAATATATAAACTAAGGCGAGAAATATATAGATTAAGTCTTCATATAGAGAATAGGCTAGGACTAGCGGAACTTTTCGCTGGGACTAGAGGCAGTTTGGAGGGGAACTAATTGAATTTTTGTCTAGAGCTATCTGGATCTATACTCAGATCTAGGTAAGCATTCGGGTGGTAGAAAGCTATCGGAGAGGACGGAGTGTGGAGAGCCCTCGCAGGGTGTGCGGGCGTGTCGGTGTAGTCAAAGGAGATATTGTCGCAGTCTAAGAAAACGCTCGAGCCTCGGGGTTGGTCGTACTCTACTGTACGTGACCAAGCTCCGAGGCTCGAGATAAGGGCGATAGGCCGCAGTTGATGCTGGAGAAATCTACTTGTCCGTGACGATCTCAATATCGTGGGCGTAGTAGCTGAGCTTGCCTTGTCGATTGCGGTCGATGAGGATTTTGTGGCGGATGCGCGTGTATTCGGGAACGATATCTTCCATCACATAGCCACACTTGATGACTTCGTCCTCGCGCAGGGTAATGCGGTTGCGCCCTTCCTCGAAGCGGAGGGTTTCGTTCTTGAGGAAGATGAGATCCTTGTTCATATAGCTCTTCTCGTGAATGTAGGTCACGGTGGAGATGTAGTACTCTTCGGGGTTGATCGTCTCGGTATGATAACCGCGCCCCTCTAAGAAATCGAAGAAGTAGGCGATGAAGCGACGCAGCTCCAGGCGACTAATGCGTCCTGCATGTATGGCGACATTGCGAGGCTTGAGCATTGTCTCGTTTACACGCGATGAGCTAACCTGTGGTGTGAGCATTCCGATACGCTCATGCATCTGCACGAAGGGACTGGTGTGAGGATCCACGGGCTCAAAGTTGTACATATACTCCATGGCATGGAAGATCTCCATCACGATGAGACTGTTGTCTCCCTCACTAAGCTCCTCAGATACACCGCTGATGATCGTCGAACCGATGAGCTCGCGCATATGTCCATAGGCACCGTATAGGATGTCGAGGATCTTCTGCCGTACAGGGCGGGTATGTTTGTAGCCTGCGGGAGACTGCCATTCGTAGCCACTCTCCCACCACATGTGATGTGCCTTAGCATCTTCGACGTCTTGGATCCAGGGAAGAAGCTCGCGGTAGCAGAAGTTTATCGTCTCATTGAAGCAGAGCGTGTGTATGATCTGCAGGAGTGAAACATAGTTGCTCACCGTAGACTCTACATCGCTTCGGTCGCTCAAGCTCTGCTTCGTCCAGCTGGCTGTAGCACCCCAGGCGAGGAGGTCACGATAGTTGAGCATCTTGTCGGCGGTGGAGGCGATCAGTACGGGGCATGCTAGAGAATCAGACAGATCGCTTAGGAGCTGCATGCCCGAGGCATTCTCTAGAGCAGAGGCCAATCCTTGGTCTCCCTGTAGATGAAGGTCGAGGATAACGAGATCGGCATTGGCTCTGTCTACTGCCTCGTGAATGCTCTTGGTGATGGTTTTGTAGTCATCGTCTGCCGTTGGTACCAGGATATGGAAGTACTCACTCTGCTCCTTGCCATAGATGACACGCTGTAGGATCTGTGCCCAGCCGTCGTAGGCACGTGGATCGACGAAGACGATACGAGGAGGCTTGGCTTGTAGAGCCTTGCGGAGCCCCTCGAAGGTGTTGTCGCTAAGACGATTCACTTCTCGAGATAGACGCATGTTCGCCGTGTACTTGCGGGCATTGATGCTCTGGCGCTCCATCTTGATGGCTTGACACTTGGCGAGGATGGACGAAGCGCGCCCGACGCTCGCCTCTAGCGCTCGAATAGCAGCGCGTCCTGCGTCAGCGTCAGCGGGATTGGCATCGCGATCATTGGACCATATCTCGATGGACTTGCGCAAGGTCTCGATGGCGACCTGCTCTGCTTCCCATTGAGCATGCACGGCTTGCTCTTGCTCTAGGAGTTCGCCCCAGAGAAGCATTTTCTCGTTGAGGGACTTATTGATGTCAACGAATGGATTACCTCGTAGGTAGCGTACGAGCAAGCCGTCATAGGTATTCATGTCCTCGTACGCTTGACCGAAACTTCGCTCGATATCATCGACGCGCTGTGTCGTAATGCCTTCGACGGCACGCTGTACTTCCCAAAGCTTCCATACGCCCCAGCTATTGGCGAGGGAATTATTCGAGGAGGCAAGTCCTCCCTCTGCGGCGAAATAGGCTGTTAGGTCTCGAGGAGCGAATTGTCTTTGTAGCCGTTCGTATTCTAGCGTAATAGGTGTCCCGTCCAGTGTGACGAATGTAATGCCGACCGAGCCCAAGATCGTATTCAGCGGACTCTCTAGTAGGAAGTCCTCTCGTGAGCGTTCCGAATACACGATGCAATGCTGCTGAAATCCTTTCAAACGAAGAAGCTTAAGCACACGAAGACCAGCTCCACGCATCACGATGTTTTGAGGTGCTTCGTGAGGGACTTCGTTTTCTTTGTCAATATCCTCTACTTCATCAGGAAATGGGAACTCCTCATACTCTTTTTTGTCGTCAAGGTCGATGATGAAAATGTGGGCACTGAGATGCTCTGTCTGGATACTTCGGACGATTTCTTCAGGATGACCGCTTAGGGTGGGCATGTCAGCTCCAGACAACCACGGGCACTCGAGACGTCCCTGGCTTACGTGAATAAAATTCATATCTTACTTCAATTAAATTTATTAGATCCGATCCATCGAATCCCTTCACAAGGGGACTCTACCGATCTAGCGAGTTTCACAAAGGTAACGAAAGGCAATGCCATCTCCAAGGGCTTGTCTCTCATGGAGACCGCTACAGAGCCAAGCTCATCGACAGCGTGTAGGGGTGGTGTATTCAGGCGAATTAGCTAACTTTGCACATTATAATTATAGGTAATGCTTCAAAGAATGAATATCATAAGCCTGCTCGGGCGTTGGGTGCTCATCATCGCATTGATGGTTCAGACGTTTAATGTGTCTGCGCAGACGGTTCGCAAGCGTGTCGTGGAGCACGTTGTACGCCATGGCGAGACGGTCTATAGCATCGCCCAGAGATATGGTACCACTACGGACGAGGTTTACAAGATCAATTCTTGGGCGCGTGAGCGTATCAAAGAAGGAGACAAATTGGTTATCGTCACTACGGAGTACCAGGTGGCTCCTTCGTCTGATGGGTCATCTAGCTCTGCTGGCACCACGACCCTATCGATAGGGGGAGAGCACACGATCGCAGCAGGCGAGACGCTCTACCGCGTGGCGAAGAACTATGGAGTGAGTGAAGACGAACTCATTCGGATCAATCCAGGGCTATCGGCAGAGCATTTCCCTATTGGTCGTACCATTCGTATCCCACGAACACAGGCAAGCATTGATACAGCACTCTCTGGTCAGGGAATGTCTTCTCTCGGAGCAGATCGTAGCGCAGGGCGTGTCGTACGTCTTCTACTCATGATGCCTTTGGTTAAGACGCCTCGTTATCTAGAGTTCTATCAAGGATTCCTCATGGGGATGAATGATCTCAAGAAGGATGGCATCTCGATGAACCTCACTGTCCTCGATGCCGAGAGGGATGAAGATGTATCCACGCACATATTCAATGGCGCTCTCTCTCAGCCCTACGATTTCGTCATCGGAGGTGTCACGGATGCACAGGTAGAGATGCTGGCTCGTGCTACGCGCCTAGGCTACTATATCGTACCATTCGCCTCCTCGACGACGGTCAATGATCCACATATGATTAGGCTCAATCAGTCTCCCACTGAGGTTGCCTCTCGTGTGATCCCACGCTTCATCCGTCGTTATAGAGACAATGACATCTGCTTCGTCTATCGTACGGAAGATAGGGAGGATCCATTCATTCAGAGGCTTAAGAGCGCCCTTACGCAGGAGGGGATATCTTATCGCACGCTCAATCTGTCGCGTTCCGAGGGTGAGATCAATAAGCGTACCTCTGTGCTGATCCCCATCTCTCCCGATCGAGCTCTAGCCGAGCGAACGATCTCATTAGCCCGTACGGCACAGGCTAGCGTCTTCGGTTATCCTCAGTGGCAGAGCTATGGCGATACCTTCGTTTCTTCTCTCGGGCAGGTACGTGCGACGATATACAGCAGTTTCTTTTTCGACGCTGAGTCTACTGCGGGCAAGCAGTTTCTAACCAAGTACAATGCCTGGTACAGTAAGAAACTTCTCAATGGCTTCCCTCGCTATGGTGTCCTGGGGTACGATGTCGCACGCTACTTCATCCGTGCGCATGCTCTGATGGGTGGAGACTTCATTCGGAATTCATTCTTGCTTACCTCGGATGGGCTCCAACTAGATATCAACCTAGAGAAGGTCTCTGATCAAGATGGGTATGTTAATCGGAGCTTCTATTTCATTAGTTTCTCTCCCGATGGCTCGATCACTCGCCTTCCTCTGTAGTGGCTTGGCGCGTAGAGTCTGCGTGCTGGTGCTGATGACCCTCTGTGCTGCGAGCCTTGTAGCGCAGAAGTCCAACTATCCTCGATCATTCTGGGTCGGGGCGCGGGCTGGAGCGAACTTCTCTCGGATGGCATTCATCCCGAGTGTGCCTCAGACGCTCCATCAAGGGGTACATGGCGGACTTGCCTTCCGCTTCGAGGTGGAGAAAGGTGCTTCCGCTCAGCTGGAGCTTAACTATACTCAGACGGGCTGGACGGAGCAGTTCGCAGATACCGAGCATTCGTTCTCGCGTATGCTGACCTACGTTGAGTTGCCCTTGCTCTCACAGCTTTATTTACAGCAAGGAGGTATTCGGGTCTTTGTCAATCTCGGACCCTTTATTGGTCTGAATGTTGGCGATACTTACTCTGCTGAAGGAGCGAACTTCACCGATGCTCAGCTCATACGTCAGACCAGTCCGATCTATTATAACATGAATTGGGGGCTGACGGGTGGACCAGGCGTTAGCATTCCTCTAGGCAAACGTCAGCGTATAGAGCTAGAGGGGCGTGTCCTGTACACCTTCTCGGATATCTGGAGCAATCAGCGTGTAGATCCCTATGGACAGAGTGCAGAGCTACGCTTCATTGGGTCGCTGGCGTACTTCTTTCGCCTCTGATCTTTAGAGCATGGCTTTCGTGCCGAGTAATTATTCTTCTCATCATCCGTTCTCAGCATTATAAGAGGTGGCGTGCGACTGTCACTGTTGCCTTGCGATAAGATTTTTAGTTGTTGATGTCCTCACGCAAAGACTTTCGTAGACATATTCCCTTGATCGTCGTAGTGCTGGCTGCCACGCTTAGTGCGTGTGTCGCTAGCCGTCCTCGTGTATCGCCGAGCTTGGCAGATACACTCGCTGTGGACAGTGTGAAGGATTCACTTCGTAGCCTCTCCGAAGGCCTTACGGCAGGTCATGATTCCATACCCGCACCAGCACTGATCGTTAGTGATTCGCTTCGCTCAGCCTCTCAAGATACTTCATCTGTCCGTGATGCTGTCATGGATAGCCTCCTAGCAGATAGTCTGCGTGTGCGAGGCGAACTTACTACCTCATCCGATAGCTCTACGACTGATGCCATCGCTACGCCTAGACCTCGGGCACAGGAGCGTTTCGACGACATCATTGAGTATAGCGCGCAGGACTCTATTGTCATGCTCGGGACAAACCTCGTGTACCTTTTCGGCCCTAGCACTGTAGACTACAAGGACAAGGGTCTAGAAGCAAACTTCATGCGTATGAACGTAGATAGCAATCTCGTCTACGCGCACTATACGCTCGATAGCCTTGGTCGCCCTACGGCACATCCTAAATTTAAGGATGGAGGTCAGGCGTACGAAGCCAAGAGCATGAACTACAACTTCAAGACCAGTAAGGGATTCATCACCGGCGTAATCTCCGAACAGGGCGAAGGCTTCGTAACGGCAGAGCGGACGAAAAAAGATGCTGACGACTGTATGTATATGGCAGACGGACGCTATACGACGTGTAGCGACCATGACCATCCACACTTCTATCTCAGCCTAACCCGTGCCAAAGTACGTGCTGGTAAAAATATCGTCGCAGGTCCTAGCTATCTTGTCATCGGAGATATTCCGTTACCTATTGGACTGCCCTTTGGCTTTTTCCCCTTCACCTCGACCTATAGCTCTGGTATCATCATGCCGTCGTATGGTGATGAGACGACACGCGGTATTTATCTGCGTGAGGGGGGATACTACTTTGCCATTAGCGACTATATGGATCTAGCTGTGACGGGCGACTGGTATAGCCGTGGCTCGTGGGGTGTGAATGCTCGATCGTCCTATCGCAAGCGTTACCGCTATAATGGTAGCTTCAATGGTAGCTATATCGTGACGCGCACTGGAGACAAGGATATCGCAGGGACATTCTCCGAAAACAAAGACTTCCGCATTAGCTGGACGCATACTCAGGATGCTAAAGCCAATCCTAATGCGACCTTCTCGGCAAGTGTGAACTTCTCGACGAGTAGCTATAACCACAATTCGCTCAACTCGCTCTACAATCCCAACCTCGCTACCCAGAATACTAAGAGCTCGTCCATCAACTATAGCCGTACGTTCGTCGGGACACCTTTCCGTCTCTCTGCCTCTATTGATGCGACGCAGACCTCACGTGATCAGATGATCACGCTCAACTCTCCCAATCTCTCTCTCAGCATGAGCCGCCTCTACCCCTTCAAGAGGAAGAAGCGTGCGGGTAGTGAACGCTGGTATGAGAAGATCAGCTTGAGCTACTCGGGGCAGTTGCGTAATAGCATTACTTCGCGCGAGGACGAGATCCTGGACAAGAATATTATCCGAGACTGGAACAATGGTATTAGCCATAGCATCCCGATCTCTGCCAGCTACAAGCTCCTCGACTATGTAGACCTAACGCTGAGCGCGAACTATACTGAGCGCTGGTATTCGTACAAGACGCGTCGCCGCTATGATGCTATCGGGGACAGCGTAGTGCGTGAGCGTGACTATGGGTTCAATCGTGTGGCGGACTTCTCTACCTCGGCAAGTCTCAGCACGACGATGTATGGGTTCTTCAAACCCTGGCGCATCTTCGGAGACAAGCTACAAATGATCCGTCACCGTATGACGCCCAATATCGGGGTATCGTTTCGTCCAGACTTCGGCACGGACTTCTGGGGCTACTATGATCAGCTGAGCTATACCAATCAGGCAGGCAACGTCATAGATCAAACCTATTCGCTCTACGAAGGTTCACTCTTCGGCACACCAGGACGTGGCAAGTCTGCCTCGATCAACTTTAGTCTGGACAACAACATTGAGGCGAAGCTCCGCTCCAAGCCCGACTCTACGGGTGAAGTGACCTTCAAGAAGATCAGTCTCATCGAGAGCTTCTCCATTAGTTCAAGCTATAACCTCGCAGCCGACTCCTTCCAGCTGAGCGACCTGCAGGCACGTCTCAACCTCAAGATAGCCAAGGGGCTCAACCTCAACCTTAGTGGAGCCTTCGATCCATATCTATATGGTCATACGGTCAGCTCCTCGGGGCAGGTCTCTGTACACCGTATCAATAAGCTCCGCATTCTCAATGGCAAGGGCTTCGGTAGCTTGAGATCTACAGGTACGTCCTTCAGCTATACGTTTGACAACCGCACTTTCGACAAGATCCGCAAGCTCTTCGGTGGAGGGGATGACGATAAATCGAAGGATAAGGATAAAGGCGCGCGCGGTGGTGGCGACGATCCCGAGGGAAGTAACCCCGCTGATCCCGCAGGGCTGGAGGGATCTATGAGCCAGCGTGCAGCCCAGAGCGGATCACGTTCACTCTATGACAATCAAGACAACTCCGAGTACGACTCTGACGGTTATCTCGTCTCAAGCATTCCATGGTCTGTGTCGGTCAATTATGGGGTGAACTATACCCGCGACACTTTCGACACGGCGCGCAATGAATATAATTATCGCTTCGCCCACTCGCTGATGTTCTCGGGAAGTATCCAGCCGACCAAGAACTGGTCATTCAACTTCAATGCCAGCTACGACTTCGAGGCGAAGAAACTTGCTAATATGACCATTGGTATTAGCCGAGACCTCCACTGCTGGAGTTTCTCTGCCAATGCCATCCCCTTCGGTATATACAAGAGCTACAACTTCACCATCGGGGTCAAGAGTTCGCTCCTGCGTGACATTAAGTACGACAAGCAGAGCTACTCCACAGGAGCTGCCTGGTACTAGGCAGTGACACTAGATCAGAAGGATTAACTCCCCCCTTTGTAACGACCGAGTCCGCTATACTCTACAACTGTAGGTATAGCGGACTCGCTTTAGTATCGGATGCTTTCTCTACTTAGATAGAGTAGAGGATGCTGATGGATTCGTGGTTGATCACGCGCTTGATGGCTTCGGAGAAAACGTTCGCCACCGAGAGGATGCGGATCTTGTCGCAAGGCTTGCGCAGAGGGATAGAGTCCGTGAAGATCATCTCGGTCAGAGCAGAAGCTTCGATACGCTCTACAGCAGGATCACTGAGTACGGCATGGCTGGCGATAGCGCGGACGCTACGTGCGCCATTGGCGATCATGAGGTCTGCTGCCTTGGTGATCGTACCAGCGGTATCGACGATGTCATCGACGAGGATTACATCCTTGCCCTCCACATCACCGATGATACGCATCTCGGCTACTTCGTTGGCTTTGGCGCGGTGCTTATGGCAGATCACCATAGGGATACCTAGGAACTTGGCGTAGCTATTGGCGCGCTTCGTGCCACCTACGTCGGGCGTTGCCATCACAGCGTTCTCTACATCGATCGTGCTACGCAGATAGTCTACGAATACCGTAGAGGCATAGAGGTGATCCACGGGAACGTCGAAGAATCCCTGGATCTGGTCTGCGTGTAGGTCCATCGTGATCAGACGTGAGATACCAGCTGTGCAGAGCATGTCTGCGATGAGCTTGGCTCCGATAGATACACGAGGCTTGTCCTTACGGTCCTGACGCGCCCACCCGAAGTAAGGGATAACGGCTGCGATGTAATGCGCCGAAGCTCGCTTGGCAGCATCGATCATCAGCAGAAGCTCCATCAGATTGTCCGTAGTGGGGTAGGTAGACTGCACGAGGAAGACATCCTTACCGCGGATGCTGTCCTTGTAATACACTGAAAACTCTCCATCGGCGAAGTGCTCGCACTCCATATCTCCGAGGCTACAGCCCAGACCCTGAGCGATCTGTTCGGCTAGATGATACGACGCCGATCCTGCGAAGATGGCGAAGTTACTAGGGTTTGTATTCATTTGTTGGGAACAATTATCCATACAGAGTACAAAGGTATAGCATTTTCTCTACATACTCCCAGCCCTTCAGGCAAAATATTTCTCCATTAGTCGAGGAGTCAAGGTATAACTTGGTCGAGGCTTTTCCATCCATTATTACTCCGCCTCCGCTCTAATGGTGTATCCTCTCTGGGTGGTATCATTGTCCTTCGCCTCAGCCTGGCATGATTTTCCCGAGATCCATCTACCATTTTTCCCGATAACCTCCTGATCATTTCCTCGATATACAGTATCTCATCTATAAGTATAGTACTTTACTCGTATGAATATAGTACTATATTCATATGCGCATAGTACTATACTTATACGAGTAAAGTACTATACTTATAGATCATGTAGGGTGATCCAGGAGAAAAGGTTAGGGTATCTGAGGAAAATCGATGCTTCTTTTCGCTGAAAATGTGTGGCCGTTTTCTTGGGTTGTCCTTTACCCTAGGGTAGATAATAGTATAAGTCCCCTAGAGCCTGCGGAGCTCTAGGGGACTTATACTATTTATGTCGCGTGATGGGATGGGTGATCGGGCTATGGATGAGACCGAAGGTGTGCTAGGGGCAGGAAGCGTCTAGTCAATATCTGCGAAGAGACGCGTGGCTATATGGGCGCAGGCAAGGGCATCGGCTAGGGCGTGGTGGTGGTTGTCTAGTTCGTAGCCGAGATAGCGACTGACGGTATTGAGACGGTGATTGGGCAATAGCTTGCCGAAGGTGCGCCGTGCCTGCTGGAGGGTGCAGTAGAACTGCATTTGTTCACTAGGCGCAATGCCGTAGAGTGCGAGGGTGGCGCGTAGACATCCTTCGTCGAAAGCCTTGTTGTGCGCGATAAGGGGCGCGTCCCCGATGAAGGGCGCTAGTTCGTCGTGCCAAACGCGGTCGAAGGTTGGGGCAGATATGGTATCGGCATGCGTGATGCCGTGGACGCGTGTGCAGAAATAGCTGTAATAGTCTGGCTCAGGATGTACGAGGCGGTACAGCGTCTCGATAACCTCCCCATCACGTACGAGGACTGCGCCCACGCTACATATGCTCGTGCGCTCAGCATTAGCCGTCTCGAAGTCTATGGCGACAAACTCTCTCATGGATGTCCTAGGCGTATAGTAGAGGGTCAAGCAAGCTACTCCTCTCGGAGGATGAGATTCGCAAATCGTAGTAGAAGCTTCTTCTCTCCAGCGACCTCGAAGCGAACCGTTGCTTTGGCATTCTCGCCGTCCCCCTCTAGTAGGATGATCTCCCCTTCGCCGAAGCGACCATGTAGGACGAGGCTCCCGACGCGGAGGGAACCGATCTGCTCGTGGCGGGTCTCCTCCTCTGTGGCACTACGTCTGCCGAGATGTACCTGCTTGCCTCGTGGGGGTGGGGTAGGGCGATCTTCTCTAGGAAGGAACTCAGCCTGGCGGAACGTCTGGGGCAATTCGTCTGCCTGTCTCGTGGAGCGGAAAGAGGAGGAGAGAGCATTGCCGTCTATCGTGAAGGTACGGCGCAGAAGCTCCTCGGGCAATTCGTAGAGGAAACGGCTCGGACGGACAGACTCCGTGCGCCCATTGCGGAAGCGCTGCTGGGCATAGCCGAGATAGCAAGTCTTCTCTGCTCTGGTGAGGGCGACATAGAATAGGCGTCGCTCCTCCTCTAGATGATGTCCGTCGCTACTCATCGCCGAGGGGAAAAGCATCTCCTCGAGCCCGACGATGAAGACGTGCGGGAACTCGAGCCCCTTGGCTGCGTGGATGGTCATGAGTGTCACGCTAGGCTGCTCATCCTGCTGGGTGTCTTGGTCGGTCATGAGCGCCACTTCGCTGATGTAGGCACCGAGCGAGGGGGTGATATCTTCCTCACGGCAGGCACGGTCGTACTCCTCGATACTGGTGAGTAGCTCACGGATATTCTCAATGCGCCCCTTGCCCTCTATCGATGTGTCAGCAGAGAGGTCAGTGAGTATGCCACTACGGCTGAGGATCCACTGCGCCAGGTCATAGAGATTGTCCTCGGTCTCGGTGCGCTGGCGCATCTCGGTGATCATCTCGTCGAATGCTGTGAGTTTTCCTGCCGTGCCGCGTGAGATGGAGATACCTGAGGCGATGGGGTCAGACAAGAGATCCGCGATGGGGCAGGCATGCTCTGAGGCATGTACGCGTAGCTTGTCTAGGGTGGTGTCGCCGATCCCGCGCTTGGGATAGTTGATGATGCGTAGTAGTGCCTCCTCATCGGTGGGATTGGTCACGAGACGTAGATATGCCATCGTGTCCATGACCTCCTTGTGGTCATAGAATGATCGTCCGCCCCAGATGCGAAATGGGATGCCTTGCCGACGAAAGACCTGTTCGAGGGCACGACTCTGAGCGTTGGTACGGTAGAGGACGGCGAACTGGTCGTAGCCTGCACGCTCCTTTCGTCTACGTTCCTCGATGCGCTTGCAGACCCAGGTAGCCTCGAGATCGCCCGTTATGGCTTCGTGTAGCTCGATAGGTTCGCCCACTTCGCCGAGGGAGAAGACCTGCTTGGGGATCTGGTGCTCGTTTCGCCCGATGACCTTGTCCGCAGCTTTGACGATGGTCTGGGATGAACGGAAGTTTTGCTCGAGCTTGAAGATGCGTGCACCAGGGAATGCCTGCTGGAAATTTAGGATGTTCTTGATATTCGCTCCGCGGAAGGAATAGATGCTCTGGGCATCGTCCCCCACGACGAAGATATTGCCACGCTCCTGCATCAGCAGGCGAGCGATATTGTACTGAGCGAGGTTGGTGTCTTGATACTCGTCGATGAGCAGATACTCCACGCGCTCCTGTATGGCAGCGAGTGCATCGGGATGGTCGCGCAGGAGGATATTCATCTGTAGGAGAATATCGTCGAAGTCCATCGCATTGCTCTGCTTCAAGTCGTACCAGTAGCGTGTATAGATATCTACGAGCCGAGGGACACCAGCCTTGACGTCTGCCTGTATCAGATCCGATGAGGCTCGGTAAGCCTCGGGAGTGAGGAGGTAGTTCTTGGCATTGGAGATACGGCTGTGAATGGCATTGACCCGATACTGACTATCATCGAGGCTGAGGAGCTTGATGATGGCACGGATACGATTGCGACTATCCGTCGTATTGTAGATAGAGAAACTCGGAGTATAACCCAGCCGATCGGCATAGGAGCGCAGGATACGTAGGAATACCGAGTGGAATGTCCCCATCTGAATGTATCTAGCAGCATCGCCCGCTAGGAGCTGTATGCGTGAACGCATCTCGCGCGCAGCCTTGTTGGTGAAGGTCAGTGCCATAATGCGGTAGGGAGCATAGCCCTGACCTAGGAGATGGAGGAGCTTATATACGAGGACGCGTGTCTTACCACTGCCTGCACCAGCGATGACCAGTGAGGGTCCATCGCTGTCGCAGACAGCAGCACGCTGAGCTTCGTTGAGCTCATTGAGATAAATATTGTCGTCTGTAGAGGGCATCCACTAGAGGATTATACGTTGAGAGAGAGCTGGCGCTTGAGAAGCTCCAGCGCCTGGGGATCGGAGGCGACATCGACCAGTGCCTGTAATAGAGCATTGACGCGTAGCTGGCTAGAGACACCCGACTGGGTGCTAGGAGCTGTGTGCTGAAGCGTCGAGACAGTCTCAGCATCGACCTCTCTCGGTAGGTCAGGGTAGAGGTAGATGAGGTGCTCGGTCTGTCGGGGCATATTGGACCCATCATCCTTGAGAGGGAAGAGAGGACGATTCTGATGGACGAACTGGTATAGCGGTCCGATCACAAACGGGCTAATATGCTGGAGTACCGACGAGAGCTGAACGGGCGTCAAGGACTGCAAACTCTCTAGACGCATGTAGAGATGGGCGACGGAGAGCTTCTTGAGGGCGATAGAGACGGTATTCTGCCAGTTCTTGAGTCCCGAGGCATTGTCAATGTAGACGAATGAGGCATCTGTGTACTCATTGCCAATATGGGTGACGAAGCTCTGCGGAGTGAAGATCTTGATGGGCAACTGCTGTAGCTCGACATAGTCTGACAGGATACGTTGCCACTGGAAAGCCTCAGTGTCTCCATCCACGACGATGTAGCCAGCCGTGGGAGCCTGTATGCCTTGATATACCTCCTCGGCAAGTCGTGCGATGAGATGTGTGATGATCTGGTGCTTGGGAGCGATGATGAGCCCATGACTGCCATAGCACAGCTTATAGAGAGCACGCTCCAGTGTGGCGTGACGCTCAGAGGGCGTCTCTCTGTCCCAGGGGATGCGTTCGTCTTCGTAGGCTGCGCGTAGCTCGTTGCGCCAATTCATTGCCTCAAGCTGTTCGTTGGCAAAGTCGTAGACGTCTTCGTATAGACGAAAGTTCGAAGAGATCGCCTTGCCCTGTGCGTCGATGCGGCGTATCTGTCCGTAATGCTCGGGAGAGAGGATACCATCCTCCGTAAAGTACTGGCGATAGATGGCTAGATATTCGTTCGAATATTCACTGCCAATGCGCATGCGGATGCTACGTCCCCCCTTGTAGCTTACATAGACAGAAGTATAGGAGGGGGTAAAGGTCATCCCCGCCCAGGGGTATCCAGGGACATGCTCACGGAGATATAGGGTGACAGCTTCTAGGTGCTTGCACGTCCCTAGACCATTGGTGCGGAAGTCTAGGCATGAGCAGAAATTCCGATCGCTACACACCCCACGGAAGGCCGTCCTATAGCGTCCCGTCGCAGAGCTGACGAGGTAGTCTCCCCAGATCCGATTGTCGTCTAGATGCTCTACCGTGAAGCCAGCCTCTCGAGCATTCTCTTGCCTGAGAGCTATCTGCCACTCCTCGATGGTCATGCCGTCGGGACATATCTTGTTGGATAGACGATTCTCTACCTTGTTCGTTGTGGTCATAAGTCTTAAGATATGAATTAGGTTAATGCACTATGTAGCCTTAGGTGGGGGTGCGGTCTTACGCTTCTTGCGAGCGTTTGCCGTCGGTGTAGTCTCCTTGTGAGGAGTGATACTGAGCTCTGCAGCTAGATAGGGTGCTGTGGGGCTAGTCTTGATCTCACATAGTCCCTCCGGAGTACCTGCATATAGTAGCTCTCCACCGAGACGACCGCCTGCAGGTCCGATCTCGATGAGGTAGTCGGCGCTCTTGATGACATCTAGGTTGTGCTCGATGATGATGATCGTATTGCCACGATCCACAAGCCTGTGTAAGATGTCGAGCAGGACGCGTATATCTTCGAAGTGAAGTCCTGTCGTCGGTTCGTCGAGGATATAGATGGTACGTCCAGTGTCACGCTTGGACAGTTCGCCCGCGAGCTTGATGCGCTGACTTTCACCACCAGACAGGGTGGTGGAGGACTGTCCGACCTTGATATAGCCTAGTCCGACCTCTTGCAGAGCGGTAAGCTTCTTAAGGATGTGGGGGACGTTCTCGAAGAACTCCGCGGCTTGATTGATCGTCATGTCGAGGACGTCAGCGATGGACTTCCCTTTGAAGCGCACTTCTAGAGTTTCGCGGTTGTATCTCCTTCCATGGCAAGCCTCACAGGGAGCGAGGACATCGGGAAGGAAATTCATCTCGATGGTCTTGTAGCCATTACCCTTGCAGGTGTCGCATCGTCCGCCTGAGACATTGAAGCTAAAGCGTCCAGGCTTGTAGCCACGCATCTTACTCTCGGGAAGATTGACGAAGAGATTACGAATGTCGGTGAAGACTCCCGTGTAGGTCGCAGGATTGCTCCTGGGTGTACGTCCGATAGGGGACTGATCTACAGCGATGACCTTGTCCACATGCTCAATACCTTCGATGCGCTCTACTGGCAGAGGCTCGTCGAGCGAGCGATAGAGGTGCTGGCTTAGTGTGGGATAGAGCGTCTGATTGATGAGACTGCTCTTGCCACTGCCAGATACCCCGACGATACCGATGAGGGTGCCGAGGGGGAGATCTACCGAGACGTTCTTGAGATTGTGCCCCGTGGCGCCTATGATGCGGAGGAACTCTCCGCTACCTGCTCTGCGCTCTCTAGGGATCTCTATCATGCGCTCGTGGCGAATGTACTGTGCTGTGAGACTATTGCTCCGCATCATTTCCTCGGGTGATCCTTCGAAGACAACCTCCCCACCGAAACGACCAGCACGTGGACCCATATCTATAATATGGTCTGCCTCGAGCATCATATCCTTGTCATGCTCGACGACGATGATCGTATTGCCGAGATCGCGGAGCTTCTTAAGGGAAGTGATGAGACGGACATTGTCGCTTTGATGGAGACCAATGCTTGGTTCGTCGAGGATGTATAGCACCTCCACGAGCTGAGTACCTATCTGAGTGGCGAGACGTATGCGCTGGCTCTCTCCACCCGAGAGAGTCGCAGCGGAGCGATTCATCGAGAGATAGCCTAGACCTACGTCGAGGAGGAAGGAGAGACGCTTGCGGATTTCCTTGAGGACTTCGCTGGCGATGATACGCTGCTGTGTGGAGAGACGCTCCTCGATCCCCTCTAGCCAGGAGGCAAGAGCGGATAGCTCCATATTGCCGACTTCGCCGATGTGCTTGCCGTCGATGAAGTAGTGTAGTGCCTCACGACTGAGGCGTAGCCCAGAGCATTCGGGGCAAACCTCGGTCTTCATGAACTGGCGTGCCCACTTATTCTGATTGTACTCCCACTCTTCTCCGCTGAGGGCGGGGAGTTGATCTGCTAGACCATTATATTGGGTGCGAATCGAGCTTGTTGCATTAGGCTCGGCACGTACTAGGAGGGGTTCGTCAGCTCCGTAGAGGATCTCGTCTAGAAGACCCTCGGGAAGCTGGTTGATAGGTGTCTTGATGTCGCTGTCGTGCTGGCGACATAGCTCCTCGATGATAGAGAAGAGGAAGGTGCGCTGGTACTTCCCGAGAGGTGCAAGTCCACCCTTGTAGATGCTGAGTTTGTCGTCGGGGATGATAGCCTCGCGATCTAGGATGCTGACCTCGCCGAGTCCTCGGCAGTGGGGGCAGTAGCCATTGGGTGAGTTGAATGAGAAGAGGTGAGGGGCTGGTTCGCCGTAGGCTAATCCTGTCTCGGGACACATCAGATTACGGCTGTAATAGGTCAGCTCCTCGGTCTCGGCATCCATCACCATCATCACACCTTCGCCCTCCCGCATGGCGAGCGTCAGGCTCTGTGCAATGCGCTCACGGTGCTTTTCGTCCACGACGAGCTTATCCGTCTGTACCTCTACGCTGTGCATGCGATAGCGGTCAAGACGCATCCCGTAGGTTATCTCACAGAGCTTGCCATCGACACGGACATTGAGGTAGCCTTTCTTGCGTAGATGCTCGAATAGCTCCTTGTAATGTCCCTTGCGTTGCTTGACCACAGGAGCCAAGAAGAGTACACGCTTCCCCTCGTACCGCTCAAGGATTAGCTCTATGATCTGACTCTCGGTATAGCGCACCATGGGGCGCCCCGACAGATAAGATACTGCCGTCCCAGCTCGTGCATAGAGTAGGCGAAAGAAGTCATAGACCTCCGTAACTGTGCCGACGGTAGAGCGAGGATTGCGATTGGTTGTCTTTTGGTCAATAGAGATCACAGGGCCTAAGCCATTGATCTCATCCACATCGGGACGCTCCATACCGCCCCCAAGGAAACCTCGGGCATATGAGCTGAACGTCTCAATGTACCGACGCTGACCCTCGGCAAATATGGTGTCGAAGGCGAGCGAACTCTTGCCACTGCCACTAAGTCCTGTCAGGACGGTCAGCGAGTAGCGGGGTATATGGGCGTTGATGCCCTTGAGATTGTGGACGCGCGCGCCACTAATTGTTATATCTTGCATTCAGTACTCTCGAAATATATCTAGTATAAAATTTGTCTAATAGCCTGTAGGGGTCTCATACTCCGAGCGCAGTATGCTAACCGTACCACTGCGCTGATAACTCACGTCATCCGCTCCCTCGGCAGTGATGGTGTATAGGTATGCCCCTGTGGGGACAAGCTTCCCTTGGTAGGTGCCGTCCCATCCGCCAGCGGGATCCGTCCAGCGATAAAGCTCCTGCCCTGAGCGTGAGAAGATGCGCCCTTCGAAGCGGACGAGCGACCGAGCCGCTACACGGAATACATCATTTACTCCGCTGCTACTGCCTGGAGTGAAGGCATTCGGCACATCGAGATGGCTCTCAGTAACGCGGACTTCCTGCGAGAAACTGCTATCATGACATCCTCCATCTCGGCTGGTTAGTTCTAGCCAGATGCGGAAGCGTCCTGCCGAGCGCAGTGTATATTCGGTCTCTGCGCCACTGTAATTAAGTACGGGGATCAATGTCGTGCCGTCAGCAGCATACTGAGCGATTTTCCACGTCAGGAGTGCTGCCGATGGTTCGTTGGCGTGCGCCACGAGACGTAGGGTGGTGGGGGCAGATAGACTCTCCCAGCTTACATCCTTTAGCTCTGTGCCGTTCTGTCCGTGTGCTGTGATCTCTGCATGCTGCTCAAGCCGTGCAGTCGTGTAGGTATCGCTCTCTATGGGTGTGAAGTCTAGGGCAAATACCTTCGTCCATCGATCACCGAGGATACGAAAGCGCGTATCTATGAGCGGAGCGTTTACTTCTGCCATTTGCTCTAGTGGCTCAATGGTCTGCGTGCGGGGAGCTTCCTCGTAGGCTTTCTGCTCCGCATTATATATAGCGTCTGTCAGGGTGACGCTCATTTCTCTAGGGAGCGTCTGCCGAATCCCGCTAGGTGTATAGAAATGCATTGGGTGAATAGTCCCTTGCCAGCTTAGAAGCACACGGCTACAAGGGTCTGCCTCTAGGCGCGAAGCCACGAGATGGGAGATGCCCAGTCGATAGTCTGTATAGTCCAGCAGATAATAGTACCTAGGAAGCTCCCCACTCACCGAGGCAAAATATCCATAGCCAGGCTCTGGATGTGCAATGCTCCACACACTACGCACAGGGTCATAGCTCGCAGAGACGGCTTCGGGTGTAGAGGCATCGTTGGCGTAGCGGTGAATCGTCGCGGTGGCTGGAGCGGTAAGGGTCATTGCGCTGGGTTTGCCATTGCTGACGAGGACGGTGAGACGCTCTAGTGGAACCTCTTTGCCGACGACAGCAGAGACGCCCTCTACGTTTTGTCCGTAGAGGGAAGTGGAACAATAAATAATGAGAGCCGATAATACTCTCAAGATTTGAAAACGACGCAATAGCCGGCTCATAAATAAACTTGAGTAAAATAGAACGATCTTTCCTGCTCACAAAGATAGAAAATATCTCTTAACTGGGGGTGTCATTTTGAGAGAATTATCTCGAGTAGGCACTATGTTGAGGAAAAGTTTCCGGTATTGACCAAAGGTGGGAGAACTCTCCCCATTGTGGAGACTGAGAGAGTTTGCGATAATAAGGAGGCCTCCCCGCAGTCCTCTCCTAGAGGACTGCGGGGAGGCTTCGAATGGGATATTGGAATTTTGGAGCTAGGGAGATTAGTCGAGGGTCTTCTTGATCTCGATCTCTTCGTAGGCTTCGATGATGTCGCCGACCATGATGTCGTTGTAGCCATCGATGTTCAGACCGCAGTCCTGACCCATGACCACTTCCTTGGCATCATCCTTGAATCGCTTGAGCGACCCAAGGGCACCAGCGTACTTGACGATGCCGTCGCGGATGAGACGAATCTTGTTGCCACGCTTGATCTTCCCTTCGAGAACGATACAGCCAGCGACGGTACCGACCTTGGTGATCTTGAACGTCTCGCGCACCTCGAGGTTCGCCACCACGTTCTCCTTGATCTCGGGAGAAAGCATCCCTTCCATCGCACTCTTGATGTCCTCGATCGTGTCGTAGATGATCGAATAGGTACGGATCTCTACGCCCTCGCGGTCAGCCTGGCGCTTGGCAGCCTGTCCAGGACGAACCTGGAAGCCAATGATGATCGCCGAAGAAGCCGAGGCAAGTACCACGTCGCTCTCGCTGATGGCACCGACACCCTTGTGGATGACATTGACCTGGATCTCCTCCGTAGAGAGGCGAATGAGTGAGTCACTAAGTGCTTCGACAGAGCCGTCCACGTCACCTTTGATGATGACGTTGAGCTCCTGGAAGTTGCCGAGTGCACGGCGACGAGCAAGTTCGTCGAGGGTAAGTCCCTTCTTGGTACGGCTATCCTGTTCGCGCTTGAGCTGCTCACGCTTGCTGGTGATGCTACGTGCTTCCTGCTCGGTGTCCATCACGTTGAAAGATTCACCTGCACCAGGTGCACCATCGAGACCGAGGATCAGTACGGGTGTGCTGGGACCTGCTGTCTCGATGCGCTGATTACGCTCATTGAACATTGCCTTCACCTTACCGAAGTTCGTCCCAGAGAGGACGATGTCCCCTGTAGAGAGCGTACCGTTCTGCACCATCACCGTAGCTACGTAGCCACGTCCCTTGTCTAGAGAAGACTCGATGACCGAGCCGACAGCACGACGATTGGGGTTAGCCTTGAGCTCAAGGAGTTCCGCCTCGAGGAGTACCTTCTCGAGGAGTTCCTCGATGTTGATGCCCTGCTTGGCAGAGATTTCTTGGCACTGGTACTTACCGCCCCATTCCTCTACTAGGTAGTTCATCGCAGCAAGCTGCTCACGAATGCGGTCGGGATTGGCACCTGGCTTATCGATCTTGTTGATCGCGAAGACGATGGGCACGCCAGCTGCAGAAGCATGGTTGATAGCTTCCTTCGTCTGAGGCATCACGTCGTCATCTGCTGCCACGATAATGATGGCGATGTCGGTGATCTTGGCGCCACGAGCACGCATAGCCGTGAAGGCTTCGTGACCAGGAGTATCAAGGAAGGTGATACGCTTACCGCTTTTGAGCTTAAGGCTGTAGGCACCGATGTGCTGGGTGATACCACCTGCTTCGCCTGCGATCACATTAGTATTGCGCAGCCGGTCGAGGAGCGAAGTCTTACCGTGGTCTACGTGCCCCATCACGGTCACGATAGGCGGACGGGTCTCGAGAGCTTCGTCGCTATCTTCCTCCTCCGTCTGACCAATAGACTCTACCACGTCTGCGCTGACGAAGTCTGTCGAGAAGCCAAATTCTTCGGCTACGATGTCGATCGTCTCAGCGTCTAGGCGCATGTTGATAGATACCATCAGACCGAGGCTCATGCACGTACCGATGACCTGCGTCACAGGGACATCCATCATGCTCGCAAGGTCGCTCACGGTCACGAACTCGGTGAGCTTGAGCGTACGGCTCTCCAGCTCGTCTAGCTGGCGAGCTTCCTCGGCAGCTTCACGCTGAGCATTACGCTTTTCCTTACGGTACTTGGCACCACGAGCATTCTTGTCACGACCAGCGCTCTTGCCACTGGTAAGGCGAGCAAGGCTCTCCTTAACCTGGCGCTGCATCTCGTCGTCAGAGACAACGGCGGGTTGCTGAGCAGCCTGCTCCTTCTGACGCTTAGCCTTGCGTCCCTGCTGTGGCTCGTTGCTGTTCTGACCTGGACGCTGATTGCCACCGCGCTGACGGTCATTGGGGTTAGCTCCCGAGCGACCGTTTTGGTTATTGCCACCGCGTTGCTGACCATTGCCTGTAGCAGATCCACCCTTGCGTTGCTGACCATGACCTCCCTGCTGACCAGAGTTGTTGTTTGCGGCCTTGGCGCCTTCTGCCTTGACATCTACAGCATTGGGCTTGATGCGCTCGCGCTTCTTCTTGTCATCCTTGGCACGGCTCTTCTTCGCAGGGCGTGTAGAGTCGTTGATCGTCGAGAGGTCGATCTTACCCACGACATTGAACTGAATCCCAGCTGAGGGCGTTGAGGCACGGAAAGTCTCCTCGGATGTAGAGGCTGCTGGTGCTTCTGCCACTGGTGTGGGTTCGCTCTTGGGCTCTACTGCAGGAGCAGGCTTCTCACTCTTAGTCTCGACTTTAGGCTCAGCCTTAACCTCTGGTGCGGGCTGTGCCTTGGGCTTCTCAGCTTCGGGCTTGACTTCGACCTTGGGCTCAGCAGGCTTCTCTACCTTAGGGGCAGGTGCAGAGGCCTTGGGCTCTGGCTTAGCTTCTACCTTAGGCTCAGCCTTGGGAGCGGGAGCCGTCTTCTTGGGTTCGGGCGTGGTCTCAGCCTTAGGCTCTGACTTGGTCTTGTTGATAGAGCCTACGACCTTGAGGTGAATTTCGGGGACACCGCTTGCAGTCGTTGCCTCGGCGGGCTCTTTCTTAGGCTCGGACTTGGCTGTCTCAGCCTTAGGCTCGGCAGGGCGCAGAGATGCGCGGATAGCCTCTGCCACGTCGCGCTGACCTCGTGCGTGCTCTGCCAGAAGGATCTCTGTAGCACTTAGGTCGATGCGCGTATTGGGGTTAGGACTTTCGACGAGGTTGCGTTTCTCTAGCGTGGAGCTCAGAGAGCCTACGCCCACGCCTAGTTTCTTTGCGAGGTCTATTAACTTGATAGTCTTGGACATCTTGTTGATTTTTGTATTAGTATTTAGGCTTGCTCGATGCTAGAGTCAGCCTCGTCGTTGTTCTCTACAGTCTCCGCAGGGACTTCATCCTCGGCGAACTCTGCCTCGAGGATGCTAAGCACTGTATCCACGGTCTCCTCCTCAAGGTCGGTGATCGAGAGGATCTGCTCACGGCTAAGCGCAAGGACAGAACGAGCTGTCGTGTAGCCATTTTCCTTGAACACGTCGATGATCCACTTGTCAATCTCGTCGGCAAACTGATCTAGATACACATCATCCTCGTCGTGGTACTCACCGCGGAAGATCGTCAGCGTGTAGCCCGTCAGCATAGAGGCGAGCTTGAGGTTAAGGCCATTGCGCCCGATCGCCATAGCGACATCTTCGGGGCGAATATATAGGTCTACCTGACGGCTGTCATCCTCGGGGAACATGATCGCCTCAATGTGGGCGGGAGCTAGTGCGCGCTGGATGAACTTGTCGATATTGCGCTCATAGCGAAGTACCTCGATATGCTCCTTGCGCAGCTCGCGTGAGATACCATGCAGGCGTGATCCACGCTGACCGAGACACGCGCCCACGGGGTCAATGTTGTCCGCGTAGCTCTCCACTGCGATCTTGGCACGCTCACCTGGTACGCGGGCAATAGCCTGTACGGTGATGAGACCATCCGCGATCTCGGGGATATTAAGCTCTAGGAGGCGGAGCAGGAAGCGATTGCTCGTGCGAGAGAGGATAACCTTGGGGTTGTTGTTCTCATTCTCTACACGCTCGATGACGGCGCGCACGATGTCACCCTTGCGGAAGTATTCGCTGGGGATAGACTCAGTCTTGGGCAGGATAAGTTCGTTGCCTTCCTCGTCGATGAGGAGTGTCTCACGCTTCCAGGTCTGATGCACTTCGGCAGAGATGATCTGACCGACGCGATCCTTAAATTTGTTGTAGAAGTTGTCCTTCTGAAGCTCGAGGATCTTGCTCGCCAGTGCCTGACGAAGGTTGATCACGGCACGACGACCGAAAGCGCCGAAGTCTACAGCCTCGGTGATCGATTCGCCAGCCTCTACCTCTTCGTCGATGCGTAGGGCTTCGCTCAGAGGGATCTCGCGTGCTTCATTGTATGTCGTGCCGTCCTCTACGACCTGACGTGTGCGCCAGATCTCGAAGTCTCCACGATCGGGATTGATGATGACGTCGCAGTTTTCGTCTGTGCCGTAGATCTTGGACAGGACGTTGCGGAAGGAATCTTCCAGCACCGCGATCATCGTCTGCTTGTCAATGTTCTTGAGATCTTTGAACTCAGATAGTGAATCTATGAGGCTAGCCTCTTTCTGTTTCTTTGCCATTATGCTGTTTAATTGTTTTGAATACTTGGGATTTCTCTTGAGCCGAACGGGGTTGCTATGCCATTAGAATTCGATGACGCGCTTGCACTGGAGGATCTCCTCGAAGGTCAGTTTCACTTCCTCGGCAACCTCGATCTTGCGCTTAGCGCCCTCGGGCTTAACCTTGCGTACGACCTCTACGACGATGCCCTCGGCAGTGGCAGAGAGCAGCAAGCCTCGTAGCTTAATGCCTCCACGGCATAGTACCTCGACCTCACCATCCACGGCAGCTTCGTACTGACGAAGCACCTTCATGGGAGAGGTGATGCCTGCAGAGCCGACCTCTAGCTCGTAGTCCTCCACCTCGCGGTCGAAGGAAGCCTCGATATGCTTAGAGATACGTACGCATTCGTCGATACCCACGCCCTTAGGACTACCCAGCTCCACAATGATGCGATTGCCGGGATGTACTGCGATGTCTACAACGTAATGCTCGGGGTACTCGGTCGCTAGGAATGTCTCTACGACCTGCGCTACTAACTTCTGTTCTATCATTTGCTCTTAACTCTGTGCTATCAATCGAGAAGGGAGAAAGCTTTTGAGCCTCCTCCCTTCCTCGTTCTTCTTAACTTTCTGCGACAAAGGTACGCATTATCCCGCACCCGACCAAATATCTCATAGAGAATCTCATCAGCACGAGTCCGAAAGCCCGAAGATCTCCAATGCCTAGCACCTCACCCTCGTCTCATACATTCAATCCGATCCCTCAAACCTTAAGGCACAATCCCCCGATAGGATAAAGGAGAATCCCCGATCACTAGAGCGTAAATTCCCAAGATTAGGTAACCATTATGTAGACCAAAGCTTGGTCTACATAGACCAGGGCGTGGATTATATAAACCAGGCTTTGGATTACATAGACCAAGCTTTGGTCTAGAGATGAGGTAGTGTGGTGCGGGGCTTTAGCCCAACGATAGCCAGCGATTTGCTTGGGGGTATTGTAGACCTATAGAGTACAGCTCTCTGCCGAGCGGTACAAAAGAATCCTCGCCCTATCACGAATGCGATAGGGCGAGGGTTCAACTAATTAATAGGAGCGGATCTATCCGCTGTGACGATAGTAATAACTGCTGTCAGTACTAGAGCGTCTGAACCTTAGCATTGATCTCCTGGAGCTTGGCTAGGATATCTGCCACTGCCTGAGCATCGGCAGTCTTGATGTTATTAACTTCCGTGAGGAGGTTATTGACAGCTGTGGCGATGTCAGTCTGAGCCTGTCCCTGTGTCTGTAGCTGTGTCAGGATATTGCCGAGAGAGGTCTGTAGAATATCCAGCTTACCATCGAGAGTCGTAGTCTGACTGGTGACGACGCCCTCTAGAGAAGCAAACTTGCCTTCAAGTGAAGTGGTCTGAGCTGAGATGAGAGCCTTGATATCAGTAAGTTCGATGACACTGTTGTCGATTGCGGTCTTGACTAGGTCGATCTTGTTGCTGAGGTCGGTTGTCTGGCTATTCACTGCTGCTGTGATAGCGTCCAGCCGAGTGTTCATAGAGGTCGTTTGGCTCTCGATGAGCTGCTTGATAAGGACGAGCTCTCCAGCATTGGCATCGATGGCTGTCTTGAGGACGTCTAGTCTTCCTTCGAGTGAGGTCCTTTGGCTGTTTAGCGCAGCGGTAAGTACATCGAACTTCTGCTCCATAGATAGCTTCTGATTGTCTACAGCTGTCTGCAAGAGAATGAGCGTGTTCTGAAGTGACAGTGTCTGATTCTCTATGGCAACCTTGAGCAGATCGGTCTTGTCGCCAAGGGAATTCTGTAGTGCAGTGATCTTGTCTCCGAGTGATAGTGTCTGTGCATTCAGCGTAGCCTCGATGAGGGCAATCTTGCTCTCAAGTGATAGCATCTGCTTCTCTAGTCCCTCCTTGAGCAGGTCAAGCTTGGCCTCGAGCTTGAGCGTCTGAGAGTCGAGCGTCTTCTCGAGTAGCTCGAGCTTGTGCTCCATCGAGAGCGTGTTCGCCTTCATGGCGGCCTCGATGAGGGCTAGTCTATTCTCAAGCGTTGCATTCGCTGCGGTGAGCTGAGCTACGATAGCCTCTAGCTTCTCCATCTGGCTCTTGTGCATCTTATCGATAGCCTCGGTGAGCTTGGCGATAGCCTCTTCATTCTTGATCGTACCGTTGTTAATAGCCGCGATCACTTCGGTGAGGTCGTTCACTACGTTTACATTGAGCGTGTAGTTTACCTCTGGAGCATCTTCTTGACAAGATGAGAAGATCGCGGGGGCTCCTACCAGCATGGTGGCAGCGAGCATGATTGATGTTATCCGTTTCATGTTCTTATTGGGTTTAGTCGTTGTAGTATTCTGTGGGTGTCGGTTGGCTATTCTGCCTTGATGGTGACTCTACGTCCTTCCGCCGAATTAATGCCATTCGCTTCGCCTATAGCCGTCTGAGGCTTGAGATCGAGGTGAGGGAATCCTTCAGCGATGAGGAAGTCCACTACGCGTTTTAGGCGGCGTTCACTAAGCGTCAGATTGTAGCCCTCTGTGCCAGGTGTGCTGGTCTCTGCTACTATAGAGAGTGTCTTGCCTGCCATGCTACGTGCATAGGTGCGAAGGCGCTGCTTCTCCGAAACGCTGATGAAAGAGCTGTCATGCGCGAACTGTACGTAATGCGTAGCCTGGAGAGCAGCTAGGGCAGCAGCATTATCTAAGCAATCATTGAGACGTAGCTCTAGGTCTGCACGCTCAGCCTGTAAGCGTTCACGTTCGGCAGTGGCACGAGCCTCAGCCTCTAGGGCTTCACGCTGTAGGTCATTGATGCGATCGTTGAGCGTGGTCACTTGACCCTCGTAGTAACGCTCCATTGCCTTAGCACGACTTGGCACGAGATTGTAGCGGGCGGTTACCAGACCGAAGATAACGTTGCGGGGAACGATGTCCTTGGTGTTGAGGAGCCAGTCTAGCTCTCCCTTGAGACCAAGGGTAACACGTCTCGTCACGTCAGCCTCGATATGGAGGGAGGTAGGGATGTAGACCGTGTTGAACGAAGAGTGTTCATTGGTCGTACGTACGTTGCCCGTGATGAGGATGCTCTTCTCGTTGCTGATGGTAGCGCTGCTGCTGATGGGGAGTGTGACACCATCCTTGGTCTGCGTAGAGCTCAGGTACATACCATACTCATTGCCACTGGCCATCATGTAGCCGACTCCTGTGCCGACATAGAGGTTCAGCCACTGAGCCTTGCGCTTAGGCCACAGCTCCATCACGTTGAATCCCGCACCGAGCTTAGCGTTGTGGTAATTCATCAGATAGTTGCCGTACGTCTTCATCGGCATCACCTTAGGATCTAGAGCCGAGAAGCGTTGCTCACCACGATAGCGCGACCATAGATACTCGGCACCTACACGCATCCAGGGGACGATATTGTAGTCCACACCTACACCTACAGCGGGTGAAATGCCGTAGCTAGGTCTCGCATCTAGACTGGGATACCATACGCCGGTAGCCCATGAGGTACCACCCTCAGCATAGACGCTCCACGTACGGGTGCGCATTCGCTTGTTGTAGTCCGCTCGACATTCGATCTTCTTGCAGTCTTTTTTGCACTCGATTTTCGTGTCTAAGGTCTGCACGTCTTCGACTTGGGGGTCTTGGACTTGTCCGATCTCATCCGTCTGAGCGTATGCCGTGACGGAGGCGATGGCGACCAGCAGAGAACTGAGGGCTACCTTTGCTATCCACCCACCGCGCCAGGGTGGGGATAGCCGAAGTAATCGGTTTTTGTTCATTGTGTTAAACGACCTCCCTATATACCTCCCGAGTATGAGAGGAACGCCTTAAGGAGGTTTGGGCGTTGGGGGTTGAACGATTTGGTTGCCTAGTCATCGCTATCGGCGCATACTGTGGGTTGGGTGACGGCTTCTTGGGCGCATGCTAAAGACTGCTATCCGTGTCGTGTGGAGTAGCCTGCCCTCGATAGTTCTTTTGATTGTACATTTTCTCTGTGTCATATTACTCACATTGGTGGAGGGTGGTGGCGAAGACGTTTGTATGCCAGGCGATTATCCTCCGTTTCTGATGCAAAGTTATGGGGCAAGAATTCTAAGGACGCTTGCAAAATCTCTCAATTTTCTTGCAAAATCTCTCAATCTTGTGCATAGGCGAAACTTGCAGAATTTTGCAAGGAAAACGGCAAGTGTTTTTGAACTAGCCCTTTGTGTTGCTTTTTTCGGGGAGCTGGAGATGATAGACAGCTGATAGCTTATCGATTCCTCATGCCAGGGCTCCAGGGAATGAACAGGATCTACTCTCTGGTGATAGGTATATTTCCTCCATCTCCAGAGAGATGAAAAGCGTAATAAGGGCGTGCATAATGTTCTCGCGGAGGACTATTTCTGTAAAAGTATCCCTCTGAGTGGTGCTCCTGTATGTCGCTTTGTTCGGTTAGATTCGTTATCTTTGTGGAAAGCACCATTTGCAAGAGGTGCCTTGAAGTATGAGATTGAAGACATTATATATATTGATCTTTGGGCTGTGCCTGCTTTCGTCCTCTACTCTCGAGGGAGAGTTGATGGCGCAGACGAAGAAGCGAACTACCAAAACTCGTAAGCGGACTGCCACAGTGAAAAAGCGTACGACCGTACATAAGGCAAGTTTGCGTCGTCCTACCACTGCTCAGACGCCAACGAACAGGGGGGCTGCGAATGCCGTGACTCTCGCGGGTGATGTGGTGTCGCCGATAGATACCTTGGTGGTGAAGCCCCTGATGGGGCGTGAAATAGATATTCCGATCAATAGTGAACCTCTGCTGATGCGTTTTCGTCATGGCGAACGTAACCTGAATCTAAGGGAGATAGAGGCTCTCTACTTCGGACACCAGAGCAAGGCTGATGAATATGCTTTTCTTACACAGATAGAGCGAGAGGCGGATGAAGCCATTAGAGCCTCCAAGTATCTAGAAGCTCTGCGCATCGTACAGCGCGGGCTATGGCGCAATCCCCTTCATCTCGGACTCCTCTCTAGAGCGTGCGAACTAGCCAATCACGAGAAGCAAGCTGAGCTAGATCTGTATGTTTGGCAGATGGGGGAGATCCTCAATCTAATCGAAAACACAGGAGATGGCACCACACATGAGAAGGCTTATCGCGTGATGAGCCGTGGCGATGCGATTCTCTTCGAGACGCTCTGGCGAGAGAAGCCCCTTTCGTCTATAGTGGAGCGACGTGAGCTGCTATATGAAGGCAAGCCTCTACTTGCACTGACGATACAGGAGCCTGGTAGTGTCACGAAGGTCGTTCGTTATTATAGCATTCGGAAGTAGGAGAGCGGCAGCAATCAATCTATTGATCTGAACAGCATGGAGTCTAAGTGGCATGTAACCCAGCTAACCCAAGAAGATGAGGCGATAGCGCATGAGCTGTCGTCCGTCCTCGGTGTGTCGGCTGTCCTCGGGAAGCTACTTGTGCTACGGGGTATTCGCACAGAGGATGGGGCTACTAGGTACTTGCACCCTTCGCTGACTAATCTCCATGATCCATTCCTTATGGCAGACATGGATCGCGCTGTCCAGCGTATAGGACGTGCCCTCGACGAGCGCCGTCCTATCATGATCTACGGTGATCACGATGTCGATGGGACTACCTCGGTTGCCTTGCTTTATTCTGCTCTGAGAGATTTACATGAGGCAGGAGATCTATTACATTATTATATCCCGAGTCACGAGGATGAAGGCTACGGCATTAGCCGTGCTGCTATTCATCAGACCTCAGGCCTGGGAGGCGATCTGCTTATTGCGATAGACTGCGGGATCAAGGCGCTCGAGGAGATTGCTTATGCTCGTAGTCTAGGTATTGATGTCATCGTCTGCGATCACCATCAGCCCGATCAGGAGCTTCCTGCGGCATATGCTATCCTTGATCCTCGCCAGTCGCATTGCTCATATCCTTGCCCCGACCTCAGTGGCTGTGGAGTAGGGTACAAGCTGATGCAGGCACTCGCCATAGCGCGCGGTGTAGATCCGCGAAGCCTCTACGCTTATCTCGATTTAGTCGCCATAAGTATCGCGGCAGACCTTGTCCCGCTTACGGATGAGAACCGCATCTTGCTCTATCATGGGCTTAAGCAACTTAATAGCCATCCCTCGATCGGTGTCCGAGCCATCATGCAGATCGCTGGGCTAGAGGGGAAGCACTGTGATGTCGGGAGTATCATTTACCATATTGCTCCTCGTATCAATGCCTCTGGACGCATGATGGATGGTAATGCCTCCGTAGCAATGCTTACGGCACAAGATGCTGAGACGGCACGCCTCTGGAGCCAACGCTTGGATGACTATAATGCCCAGCGCCGTGCGATCGACCAGGCTCTCACACTGGAGGCAGAGGCGCAGATTCGTCAGCAAGGAGGTCTAGACGAACGCAAGGTGCTGATCCTCTATCAGAGTGACTGGCATCGTGGTGTGCTGGGCATTGTCGCTTCACGCCTAACGGAGCGTTATCATCGCCCCACGCTTATTCTTACCCGTAGCGGTGAATATATCATAGGCTCTGGTCGCTCTATGAGGAGCGTTAATCTCTATGCTGCCCTAGAGGCTTGCCGTGAGCATCTTGTTAATTTCGGCGGACATAAGCACGCTGCAGGGATTACCATAGAGGAGGAGCGTATTCCGGATTTTCGTCAAGCGCTAGAGGATTATTTCGACGAATACGTTGCGGCAGAGCGCCTTCAGCCTGTAATGCGTGTCGATGCACAGCTCAATATCGAGGATATTACGCCAGAGCTTAGGGATGAGATCGCTATGATGGCGCCTTTCGGTCTCAAGAATGAGTCTCCTACCTTCGTTACCTATCGCCTGCGTGATGCAGGAGGTACGCGTCTCGTGGGACAGCGCAATCAGCATATCAAGCTTCGTATGACCGATCGCTACTGTAAGCACCGTCCGCTCTATGGTATTGCACTCGGACTAGCAGAGCATGCACCCTGGATCCTGCGACAGCAATCCTTTGGGATTTGCTATTCATTGGATATGGGTGGGCGTGTACGTCCTTCAGGTATATCACCGAATGCGCGCAGAGCGGGAGAGAGCGTTCAGCTCAATGTTAAGGATATTCATACCACAGGCTAGCTCTGCTGATATAGACAGCGCACATGAAGGAATATCAAGAAGCACTTTCGGAGGAAGAAGTGTTCGGCGAGCCTGTCGATGCTGAGGGGGAACAGGATGAAGAGCGCTTTGCTTGGCCTGAGAACCTAATCCCCGATGTCCCTTCGTTTGCTCCCCGTCGTCTGGCAGAGGGAGAACGACCTGATGGCGAACTCTCCGCCGAGGAGATCTTGGAGCGTTACTGGGGCTACACCTCATTTCGCCCGTTGCAGAGGGAAATAGTAGGCTCAGTACTAGAGGGACATGATACTCTAGGACTATTGCCTACTGGAGGAGGTAAAAGCATATGCTTCCAAGTGCCGGGGCTAATGCTCGAGGGTATTACGCTCGTCATCACTCCTCTTATTTCGCTGATGAAAGATCAGGTCGATCACCTGCGTGCCCGTGGTATCAAGGCTGCGGCTATCCATTCAGGGATGCACACTATGCGCATACAGCAGACGATCGACAACTGTATCTATGGGAGATACAAATTTCTCTACGTCTCTCCCGAGCGATTGGCCTCGCGACGTTTCCGTACCCAATTAGAGGAACTCAATGTAAGTCTTCTTGTCATCGACGAATGCCATTGCATTTGCCAATGGGGCTATGACTTTCGTCCCTCGTATCTCAATATCCTAGATCTTGGCGAGCTACTGCCAGATGCTCCTCGCCTCGCTTTAACGGCCACAGCGACTCCCGAAGTCGTGGACGATGTGAAGCGTATTCTTGGCTTCGGTAAGGATAGTAAGACTTTTCGCAATAGCTTCTACCGCCCCAATCTCAGCTACTCTATTCGACGCTCTGAGGAGAAGGAGCAGATGATGCTTCATATTCTTGATCGTGTGCCAGGATCTGCCATCATCTACTGTCGTAATAGAGCTCTGTGTAAGCAGGTGTCTGACTTCCTCAATGCCTCGGGGATCAATGCGACCTACTTCCATGCGGGTCTTACCCATACTGAGCGTGAGATGCGCCAAAATCGATGGATGCGCTCCGAGGTGCGGGTGATGGTCGCGACCAATGCCTTCGGGATGGGGATCGATAAGCCAGATGTCCGCGTGGTCATTCATCTCATGATGCCATCATCACTAGAAGAGTACTTCCAAGAGGCTGGACGTGCAGGCCGTGATGGTGAGAGAAGCTACGCTGTGGTAATCGTAGGGCAAAGCGATGCCCAGCGTCTAGAGAAACGACTAGAAGACACCTTCCCCGAGATTGAGTATATTCGTGAGGTCTACGACACTCTGTGCAATTACCTTGGCATTGGCGAAGGCGAAGGCTATGGGCATAGCTATGACTTCGAGTATGATCATTTCGTGCGTGTGGCACACCTTCGCCCTATTGAGACGCGCTCGGCGATCGAGATCATGGCGCTCTCTGGCTGGCTAGACTACTATGAGGATGATACCCGCTCTCGCATGGTCTTTGCCTATACGCGTGATGCGCTTTATCAACCTGAGGTAGGTCACGACCAGCTCCTAAGGGGAATCCTGCGCCTATATACAGGGCTCTTCTCTGATTATGTGTTCATCAATGAGCAAGACATTGCTCTCGTGACGGGCTACACAGCCGAAGAGGTGTATGGTATGCTGACGCACCTTGATCGAATGGGAGTGCTACACTATATCCCACGCAAGAATATTCCACGCATTGTCTTTCGTATTCGACGAGAAGACTCGAACCTGCTTCATCTGCCCCGTGAGGCGTATCACAATAGGCTAGAGCGTATGACAGAGCGTATAGAATCTACCATCCGTTATATATCGGATCAGACGACATGCCGATCTCGACTGCTGGTGAGCTACTTCGGCGAGCAGAGCAATGTGTCGTGTGGAATGTGCGATGTATGCCTAGAGCGCGTCGATCAGGGATTAAGGCATTACATTGTCGAGGATACAGAGAGAACTATCATCACCCTTCTGGCAGAGCGACCCACGGGAGCATCTCCTGTCACACTTGCCCAGCTCTGTCAGAGGCTTCCCTATAGTGTAGACGATGTTATCACTGCCATACGCTATCTCCTGGCTGAAGTCCCAGAGCGAAGCTGGTCGCTCGTGGGTAATCTCATTGTGCCAGAGGAATAACCATATTCCCTTGAGTTATTCTCTTTCTCTTCCAATAGCCTAGAGGGCCGTCTCGAGGCGGCTGTTATATCATGTGGTAGGTGCGAGCTTTGTACTTGTGGTTCGGTGCCTGGTACTCTGTGTGCGGTGCTATAGGGAAAGTGTAGATGTGGATAGCTAGGCAGGCTACTCCATAGTATAACAGTGCCGACGGCGGACATTCGTGAGACTTGCTGTGCAGTCTTGGTCGAATGTCCGCCGTCGGCGTATGAGGGAAATGGAGTGTTGCCTGTGAGCGAGGGTTACTTCTTGAGCAGCTCGCCACCTCGGGCGAGGGCTTCCATATTCATCGGGATGAGCTTGTGGTGACGCTCGGGGAGAGACTTCCTGAGCCCCTTCTCGATACTCTCCATCTGAAGGATGGGGCGAGCTGCGAGCATAGCTCCGAGGATAAGCATGTTGAATACCTTGGAGTTGCCCATACGTAGAGCTTCGTCTGTAGCTTCTACACCATAGGTCTCTATATCTGAGCGCTGTGGCACGTGATGAATACCATTGGTGTCGTAGATCAGCACACCGCCTGACTTGACCGTGGGAGCAAACTTGTCTAGAGAGGGTTGGTTGAGTGCTACGACGATGTCGTACTCATTGACTACGGGAGAGCTAACCATGCCATCGCTGACGATAACAGTCACGTTGGACGTGCCACCGCGCTGCTCTGGTCCGTACGAGGGCATCCAGCTAACTTCCTTATCTTCCATGAGGCCAGAGTAAGCAAGGATCTTACCCATAGAGAGTACACCCTGTCCTCCGAAGCCTGCGATAATGATTTCGTATGTCATACTAGTTATGTATTTGACGAGTAATCAGATTAGATGCTAGATGTCCTTGAGGTCTCCGAGAGGATACTGGGCGAACATGTGCTCAGCCATCCAAGTGTTGGAGTCTGCGGGAGACATCTTCCAGCCAGAGTTGCAGGTAGAGACGATCTCTACGACGCTCGTACCCTTGCCAGCCATAGAGTTGGCAAAAGCCTTCTCGAGCGACTTCTTAGCCTTACGTACCGCAGCGGGCGTATGTACCGCCTGGCGCGTGACGTAGCATGTGCCTTCGAGTAGGGCAAGGAGATCGCTGATCTTGAGTGGGTGACCATTCATCTCCGTATTACGCCCATCGGGGGAGGTCGCCGTCTTCATGCCTGGTAGCGTGGTAGGTGCCATCTGCCCCCCGGTCATACCATAGATACCGTTATTGATGAAGATGATGACGATGTTCTCACCTCGGTTGCAGGCGTGGATCGTCTCTGCCGTACCGATAGCTGCGAGGTCTCCATCACCTTGATAGGTGAAGACCATCGCTTCGGGGTTGAGACGCTTTACGGCGGTCGCTACAGCAGGAGCACGTCCGTGCGCAGCTTCTTGCCAATCGATGTCGATGTATTTATAGGCGAAGACGGCACAGCCTACGGGAGCTACCCCGATAGTCTTCTCCTCCATTCCCATCTCTGCGACTATCTCTGCCACGAGTTTGTGTACGACACCATGACTACAGCCTGGGCAGTAGTGCATATTGACGTCGTTCATTAGTTCGGGCTTCTTGTATACCAGGTTCTCTGGTTTGATGATTTCTTTGATGTCCATCGTGTCTTACTTTTTGTTTCTGAAGAATCGAAACGCGTAGAAGGCAATGCGTACTACTGCTGCTGCTACACCTAGATAGATAAATAACATGGGGTATTCATCTTGCCACACGAAGTAGCTGATGAGGCAGCATACCGCCAGCAGGTAGAAGGCTAGCGTGAGCACTGCCTCGGCGTTGAAGCTTGGGATAAGCTTCTGCTGATGCTGATTGCCTTCCATAGGGGCTATAGATTAAAGAGTGTCTTGAGGTTGTCTAGGATCTCACTAGGCGAGAAGAGCATGCCACCGAGGCGACCATAGTGCTCTACAGGTACTTTACCATTCACTGCTAGACGTACGTCCTCGACCATCTGACCAGCATTGAGCTCAGGCACGAGGAATCCCTTGACGCGTGAGGCAAGCTCTGCGATGGGCTTCGTGGGGAATGGCCATAGGGTGATGGGGCGAATGAGTCCTAGCTTGATACCTTGAGCACGTGCGAGGTCTACAGTCTTCTGGCAGATACGGCTTGATGAGCCGAATGCTACTAGAACGTACTCTGCATCTTCTGTCTGAATAGCCTCGTAGCGAACTTCGTTCTCTTCGATGAGGCGGAATTTCTCCTGGAAGCGGTTGTTGTTCTTCTCCATCACAGAGCTCTCGAGCTCGAGTGAGGTGATCACGTTGGGTTCACGCTTGCCCTTGCGACCGAGGGTTGCCCAGGGGCATTCCTTACGGATGGTGTCATCAGAGCGACGCTCCATCTGCTCGGGAAGGCGCACCTTCTCCATCATCTGACCAATGATGCCATCGGTGAGGATGATCGCTGGGTTACGGTATTTGAAGGCAAGATCATAGCCTAGACCGACGAAGTCCGCCATCTCCTGTACAGAGTTCGGCGCTAGGGTGATGAGGCGGTAGTCGCCGTGTCCTCCTCCCTTGACCGTCTGGAAGTAGTCCGCCTGGCTAGGCTGGATCGTCCCGAGACCTGGTCCACCACGCATCACATTGACGAGTAGACAGGGGAGCTCTGCACCTGCGATGTAGCTGATCCCTTCTTGCTTGAGGCTCATGCCTGGGCTTGACGAAGAGGTCATCACACGTTTGCCACAGCCTGCGCCACCGTAGACCATGTTGATAGCTGCCACTTCACTCTCTGCTTGAAGCACCACCATCCCCGAGGTCGTCCAGGGACGAAGCTCCATGAGGGTCTCCAGTACTTCACTCTGAGGTGTGATGGGGTATCCGAAGTAGCCATCCGAGCCGAAGCGGATAGCTGCGTGGGCGAGGGCTTCATTGCCCTTCATTAGTTTAATTTCCTCTGCCATATTGGTGTATAGTGTGGGAAGAATATTTATAGTTTTACCTTGTAGATGGTGATACACCCGTCAGGGCATACCATACCACAGCTAGCGCATCCGATGCAGTCGTCATCATTCTTGAGACGTGCGTAGTGGTAGCTTTTGTCATTGACTTCTGTAGGGTGGAGCTCCAGCACTTTGGTTGGGCACGATACCACACACAGGTTACAGCCCTTACATCTCTGCGTGTTGACCACGATGGTCCCTCTTACTTTTGCCATTTACAAACTGGTTTAAGGCGCTACATTTGATTGCCCTCGGTAGCTTGGACGAGGGGTTAGTAATAACCGTTTTAGCTCTGTAATAGGTGTCATGACCTTCGTGAGGAGTTACCTCCCGACTAATCGATCCATGGCCACCATTTTCAGACCAAATGTACTTTCTTTTCTTGAGATAGCCAACGTGTAGGCTGACTTTTTACTTTATTCGGTTCTTTAGAAAATGGAAATAATATTGTATTATGTCGGAATGGTTTTCGATTTGGGCAAAAACTGATCTTAAAGGGGGATTGGGTGAATGATCTGGCTGGAATGTTGTCGAGATTTTGCCAATAATCATTGTGGGGATGTCGTGCAATCTCTTTCCGATCATGAAGTCAATGGTAGTGAAAGATGGGCAAATCTTTAGATCAAACCTTCGATTTAGGTTAAACGAGTTCTATCCCAAGGCTTGGTCTACATAAACCAAGCCTTGGGATATATAAACCAAACTTTGGGATATGTAGACCAAGCCTTGGGATAGACATGACTTGCCTTGATTTGCCTAGATATTCTAGCCTCTGTCCTTGCTCTGGGATAAATGCGGTGGCGCCCTCGGATCAAGATTCGGCCCGAGGGCGCCACGCTATTAGATCTCGTTATTCTGTGTACATCCCTGCGATGAGATCGGCGTAACGCTCATTGACGATGCGTCGCTTGATCTTAAGCGTAGGGGTGAGTTCGCCATTGTCGATAGAGAAAGGTTTGGCAAGCAGCTCGAAGCGCTTGACCTTCTCATACTGGGCTACTGAGCCAAGTGCCTTCTCGATGTGGGCATTGACGAGGCGACGTAGCTCGTGGTCGTGGATCAGCTCCTCCTCGGGGCGATCGACGTTGATGCCACGCTCGGCACCTGCACGACGTAGGAGATCCCAGTTGGGGTAAATGAGGGCGGAGACGAACTTGTATCCATCACCGATGATCGCCGTTTGCTCGAAGAGTGGATCTAGCGACATTAGCCCCTCAAGCATCTGCGGAGCTATGTACTTGCCATTGGCAGTCTTGAATAGATCCTTGATACGTTCGGTGAAGAAGAGCGTACGTCCCTCTAGGCGACCAGCGTCTCCAGTGCGGAAGAAGCCGTCGTCGGTGAAGCTCTCGGCATTAGCCTCGGGATTGTTGTAGTATTCGGTGATGATCGTCGGGCCCTTGAGCTGTATTTCGCTTGTCTCGGGATCGATGCGTATCTCGACGTGATCCAGGACTCTGCCGATAGAGCCCATCACAAAGCCTGTCTGAGGGAAGCAACACACCGTAGCAGTACTCTCCGATAGACCATAGCCGTAGCAGATAGGGATGGTCACGGACTGAAGGAAGCGATTAACCTCTGTCGAGAGCGCTGCTCCTGCGACGGGGAAGAATCGTCCACGCTGTAGACCTAGCACGCCCTTGAGCTTGGCGAAGAGTGTACGTTCATAGATCTTGTACATGAGCTTGACGAAGAGAGGAGGGCGCTTGCCTTCGTTGGTGTAGTCCAAGCGGTAGGCTTCACCAATTCGCATAGCGTGACGCATGATGCGCTGGACGAATGGTGGCATCTCCGAGATCTTGTCTTGTACCCCAGCGTAGACCTTCTCCCAGAATCGAGGCACATTGCACATCATCGTGGGGCGTACCTGTGGCAGAGCCTGGAGAATGGTCTTGGGATTGCTGAGGATGGCTGTGGTACACCCGATGAAGAGGCAGTAGTATGTCCAGGTCTTCTCGAAAATATGGCTTAGTGGGAGGAAGCACATACTTACGTCACGGTGAGAGAGGAAGTCGAACATCTCAGCGTGCTGATTGATCTGCACCATGAAGCTATGATGGCGGATCACAACGCCCTTGCTACGCCCCGACGTGCCAGACGTATATATAATGACGGCGATATCTGTAGCCAGCGCCTGCGAAGCAGTGATGTTTGCCGTGTTTTCATTCATTTGGCTATCCCCTCTACGAATGAACTCCTCGTAGTACATCGAACTACGGTCATCGTGATGGAGCACGACACTGCGATCATATATGATAATGCGCTTGATGCGTCCGGTACGTTGCTGGACTTCCCACGAGTTGTTGTACTGGAATTGATCCCCCACGAAGATGAATTCCAGCCCTGCATCCTCGACGATGAACTGGACGAGGTCTGGCGTAGAAGTCGCATACAGAGGCACTGACACACCACGCATCATATAGAGCCCAAGCTCTGCCGTAAGACCCTGCACGCAATTCTGCGAATAGAATCCAATGCGATCGCCTGGCTTAATGCCTTCGTGTGCGAAAGCCTTCGCAGCTGCGAGGCATCTTAGATAGACTTCTTCGCCATTGAGATTGAGCCAGGGGCCGTTGTCTATCTCTTGATAGCGGAGGATTCGCTTGCTTGCGAATTTGTCTCGTAGCCTTTGAGGATACTCGGCAAGGTGATATAACTGTTTATTCACTGCAGTCTTGCTATTGATAAATATAGGGCAAATATACACATTATATCTCGTGGTGTGCATAAGAAGGAGGTAATGTCTTGTGGATCATCGCACTTGCTTGTGTGGAAATCTCGGGTCTTATGCTACTGATAGGTTGATGGTTTGCGAGCATGCTCCTGAGCCACCAAGGAGTGAGAACCGTCCAGGACTAAGGAGAGAAGTAAGCGGTAGGAGAGAGTGTGTGGAAAAGTTTATCTTTGTAGGATGAATCAATAATTTATATCCCGTAACTATGACGAGTATTAGAGAAGGAGAAAACGAGCTGAGCCTACTAGGCGCAACCACCGAATATAAGCAAGACTACGCCCCCGAGTGCCTCGAGGCATTTACCAATCGTCATCAAGAGGGCGACTATTGGGTGCGCTTCCATTGTCCTGAGTTTACGAGCCTGTGTCCTATCACGGCGCAGCCAGACTTCGCAACGATCCATATTAGCTATATCCCAGATGTCAAGATGGTCGAGAGCAAGAGCCTGAAGCTCTATCTCTTTAGTTTTCGCAGTCACGGAGCTTTCCACGAAGACTGCGTCAATATCATCATGAAAGATCTCATCGCTCTGATGGAGCCTCGCTACATTGAGGTGCTGGGAGACTTTACTCCCCGCGGTGGCATCAGCATCCTGCCATACTGTAACTGGGGACGCCCTGGTACTAAGTACGAAGAGCTTGCTGTTCAGCGTCTCGCTGCTCAGCCCATCAAATAAAAGTCTGTACCTATGTCACGAGCACTCGCCATCATCAATCCCAAGAGCGGAACAGGCTCCAAGGACAATATTCCCGCTCTACTGGCGGAAGCCTTTGGTGCTAGTGATACAGATCTGTTTATCACCTACACCAAGCGAGCAGGGCATGCCACAGAGCTGGCACGTCTAGCAGTAGAGCAGGGCTTAGACAAGGTGATCGCTGTCGGAGGTGATGGTACGGTCAATGAAGTAGCCCAAGGGCTTATCGGTAGCAATACGGCTCTAGCGATCATCCCCAAAGGATCGGGTAATGGACTCGCTCGTGCACTCGACTTGCCCATGGCTAGTCGTGCAGCTGTCGAGATAGCGTGTCATGGTGTAGCAGAGCGTATAGACTGCTGTCTAGCCAATGGCTATCCCTTCTTCTGCACCTGCGGTATGGGCTTCGATGCAGAGGTAAGTGCTGCCTTTGCTGAAGCACCCTTTCGAGGGTTTCTCTCGTATGCCAAGACGGCTATCGAGCACTATATCTTTTACAAGCCATCGGTCTATCGGGTGGAGCTAGCTGATGGGACGGAGATCAGTTCGGAGGCATTCGTTGTCGCAGCAGCCAATGCGAGCCAGTATGGCAATAATGCCCATATCGCTCCCAAAGCAAATATGCAAGATGGGATGGTGGACATCGTTATCCTAGAGCCCTTCAAGGTCTTCGAGCTGGCGCAGATTACGCTCCAGCTATTCAGTAAGCGTCTGGAAGACAATGTGCATCAGAAATCTTATCAGACCAATCGAGCCATCCTACATCGAGAGCAGTCAGGTGTCGTCCATCTAGACGGAGAGCCGATGGAGATGGGTACAAGTATCAAGATCGAGGTGCTTCCCTCGGCAATCAGTGTCGTGCGTCCTGCAGACACCATACTCTAGACAATATCATCACAGCTAATATGAATCACCTAGTATCTATTCATCAGCTCACGGAGTGGGATATCATGCGCATCCTAGACCGTGCAGAGCTATTCGAGCGCAATCCTAATAGGAACCTTCTGGATGGTAAGGTTGTGGCGACGCTCTTCTTCGAGCCTTCGACACGTACGCGATTGAGTTTCGAGACTGCGGTCGTACGCCTCGGAGGTCGTGTCATCGGGTTTAGTGATGCTGCTACGAGTAGTAGTAGCAAGGGAGAGACGCTGCAGGATACCATCAGCATGGTGGCGAACTATGCCGACCTCATCGTGATGCGCCACTATCTAGAGGGAGCAGCTCTGTACGCGAGCGAGATGTCTCGTGTGCCCATAGTCAATGCGGGTGATGGAGCCAATCAGCATCCTTCGCAGACCCTTCTAGATCTATTTTCTATTCGGAAGACGCAGGGTACGCTCTATGATCAGACGGTGGTGCTGGTCGGAGACCTTAAGTATGGACGCACGGTGCATTCGCTTATCCATGGGCTGTCACATTTCCGCCCACGCTTTGTCTTCGTAGCTCCCGAGGAGCTCAAGATGCCACAGGAGTACCGCGACTTCTGCGATGCACACGGCATTCCTTATACGGAGACCTCGACTTTCGATAGCGAGGTGATCGACAGTGCAGACATTATATATATGACGCGTGTACAGCGTGAGCGGTTCCCTGACCTGGAGGAGTACGAGCGCGTGAAGAATGTCTATGTCCTAACTCGATCTATGCTCTCCGGAGCCAAAGAGAACATGCGTATCCTGCATCCCCTGCCGCGTGTGGGAGAGATCTCTCAGGATGTAGATGATAGCCCGCACGCCTACTATGTGCAGCAGGCACAGAATGGGCTCTACACTCGGCAGAGTATCCTCTGCGAGGTGCTCGGGCTAGAGGTAAACGATAACTAACGACACATATAGATACGAATATGAGCAAAGAAAAGATGCTCGTCGAGGCGATCTGCAATGGCACGGTACTCGACCATATACCTAGTGACAAGCTTTTTAAGATCGTCACTCTACTCGGGCTCGACCAAGTCGATGCTCCGATTACTATCGGGTGCAATCTAGATAGCCGTCGTCTTGGCTCTAAGGGGATCATCAAGATCTCTGACCATTTCTTCAGCGAGGACGAGATTAACCGTATTGCAATCCTCGCGCCCGATGTGCGTCTAAGCATAATCCGAGACTATGAGGTGATCGAGAAGAAGCATCTGAGTCTACCAGCATCAGTCGTAGGGCTGGTGCGCTGTGGCAACGCCAAATGCATTACCAACGCAGAGCCTATGCCTACACGCTTCGAGACGCAGATGACCGATAGTCGTCGTGTCAGCCTGGAGTGCCACTACTGCGGACGAAAGGTGCTGGGAGATGATGCTACTCTGATCTAGGAGCCATGGGACGTGTTAGCTGGAAGCCTGGGACGCTCGTCTATCCACTACCTGCGGTAATCGTTAGCTGTGGAGACACAGAGGGCGAATGCAATCTCTTCACTGCGAGCTGGACGGGGACTATCTGTACCAACCCGCCGATGTGCTATGTGAGCATTCGTCCAGAGCGACATTCGCATGGTATCATCCGAGAGCGTATGGAGTTTGGACTAAACCTAACGACTGTATCTCTAGCGCGAGAAACAGACTGGTGTGGTGTCGTCTCAGGGAAGCGATATGACAAGATCAAGGAACTCGGGCTAGAGGTCGAGCGTGGGGAGCTGATCTCGGCACCGCTACTGGTCGCTAGTCCGATCAGCTTAGAATGCCGTGTGCGAGAGATTATGCCTCTTGGGAGTCATGATATGTTCGTCGCGGACGTGGTCAATGTCCGCGCAGACGAGCAGTACATTGATCCAGAGACTGGAGGCTTCGATATGGAGCGCGCAGGTCTATTGGCATATGCACATGGAGAGTATTTTGCTTTAGGTGAATTCCTCGGACACTTTGGATGGTCTGTAAGTAAGCAGGGTGGAGGTAAGCGCAGAGCACATCGTAGTAGAGAGTAATGCAATGACATATTAGATAAGAAGATAAAATCCAACAAGATGAACAAGAAACTATTTTCCCTAGTAGCTCTCGTGCTACTATTTGCCAGCTCGCTGACGAGCTGTGGATACAATGACCTGGTAGAGCTTGACGAGCGCGTCAATGCCTCCTGGAGCCAAGTCGAGAATCAATATCAGCGTCGTGCAGACCTTATCCCCAATCTCGTGTCTACGGTTAAGGGCTATGCTGCCCATGAGCAAGAGACTCTAGAGGGAGTGGTCAAGGCACGTGCAGCGGCTACAGCCACTACGATCGATGCTAATAATATGGACGAGGCGGCTCTAGCTCGCTTTCAGCAGACGCAGGATGCCCTTAGCTCGGCACTTAGCCGTCTCATGGTGGTCGTGGAGAAGTACCCAGATCTTAAGGCTAATGAGCAGTTCCTTGATCTGCAAAATCAGCTTGAGGGAACAGAGAATCGTATCACTACGGCACGCCAGGACTTCAACAACGAGGCTAAGGCATACAATACTGCCGTGCGTCGCTTCCCAATGAACATCATGGCATCGATCTTCGGATTCGATACTCGCCCTTACTTTCAGTCTACTCCTGGTAGCGAAGCTGCTCCATCTGTGGACTTCAGCAAATAGCCTATGCGTCGTACGCTGGTCGTGATCTGTCTGCTTGTGCTTGCCCTCGTGGGGCGCGCCGAACAGACAGTTCGCGTTTATAGTCCGAGCGAAGTCCCGAACGTTCAGTTGCAGGATAGCACGCGCCTGGTGAGTGACCCGTCGAACTATATCGCGGATGCTCTAGAGCGTGAGATAAACTTTTCGCTGAGGGATATTCGCAGTCGTTATGGGGTGGAGTTCGCAGTCGTTGTCGTCCCTTCCATTGGTACGCGCGACATCGAAGGCTTCTCTACAGAGCTCTTTAGATTGTGGGGCTTAGGAGAGCAAAGGCGCAATAATGGTCTTTTGCTTCTACTAGCTGTGGAGCAAAACCAAGGGCGATTCGAGGTAGGATATGGGCTAGAGGGGAACGTCACGGATGCTACTACAGGGCGCGTCTGGCGTCAGTATATGGTGCCTCACCTACGTAGTGGAGACTACGGGGGGGCTGTGTCGGCAGGTGTACAGGCTATCGCCTCGGTACTCGAACGGAGTGACGAACGAGGTGCTTCGGGCAGATCAATGGGCGACGAGGAGGGAGATCTTCTCAAGTCATTCCTTTGGTTCGTGATAGTGGTGGCTCTCGGAGTGAGTGTCTTCTCCTTCACTGCTGTCTATACCGATAGTGGCACGATCCGAACGCCCGATCAGGCTCGAAAGAGATTGCCTGCACTGCGTCGCTCCATTAGCCAATATACATGGGTTATTGCCCTGTGTACGCTACCCCTCGTTCTTATCTTTATCCCTTGGTCGCGTCGCGTCCTCCGACGGGTCGAGCGACTTGGCAAGACATGCCCTCATTGCGCATCGGAAGCCTTGGAGGAAGATGCTACGGAGGATGTAGAGCTTCATCTGACACCCTACCAGCTCGTAGAGCAACGTATCGGCTCGCGTCGCTATCGCGGATTGCGCTGTGGACATTGCCGTCACTATGTCATCTCGGGCGAAACGATCCCTGGCACTCCTTACAAGCAATGTATTCGCTGTGGCTCGGTAGCTGTTCGGGCATTGTCTTCGCGCTATGTGTACGATGCCCAAGGGCGTCGTGTCCTGCGTCGTCAG